>NZ_JBJQJP010000003.1:0-370778 GCF_046487365.1 Escherichia sp. WS1451 | reverse complement strand
GCGCGGTGGTCCCACCTGACCCCATGCCGAACTCAGAAGTGAAACGCCGTAGCGCCGATGGTAGTGTGGGGTCTCCCCATGCGAGAGTAGGGAACTGCCAGGCATCAAATTTAGCGTGCTGATATGGCTCAGTTGGTAGAGCGCACCCTTGGTAAGGGTGAGGTCCCCAGTTCGACTCTGGGTATCAGCACCACTTTTTAGGTTAAAGTTCGGCAGATTAGAAAAGAATTTGTCTGGCGGCAGTAGCGCGGTGGTCCCACCTGACCCCATGCCGAACTCAGAAGTGAAACGCCGTAGCGCCGATGGTAGTGTGGGGTCTCCCCATGCGAGAGTAGGGAACTGCCAGACATCAAATCAAGCGAAAGGCCATCCGAAAGGATGGCCTTTTTGCTTTTCGAACTAACATTCAATTAATGGATCACCTGCGATAAAAATGCCCTCGTACGCTCTGACTTAGGATGCGCAAAAAACTCATCCGGTGCAGCTTGCTCCACTATTTCCCCACGATCCATAAAAATCACCCTGTCAGCGACGGTTCGTGCAAACCCCATCTCATGTGTTACACACAACATTGTCATACCCGACTGCGCCAGCCCAATCATCGTATCCAGCACTTCTTTCACCATCTCCGGATCGAGCGCCGACGTTGGCTCATCAAACAACATAATTTTCGGCTTCATACACAGCGAGCGCGCAATGGCAACGCGTTGCTGCTGACCACCAGAAATCTGTCCGGGAAACTTCTGGGCATGTTCGGCAATTCTCACCCGCTCAAGGTAATGCAACGCCAGATCTTCAGCCTCTTTCTTAGGCATCTTGCGTACCCAAATCGGTGCCAGGGTACAGTTCTGTAGAACGGTCAGATGAGGGAAGAGATTGAAATGCTGAAAGACCATTCCCACTTCCTGCCTGACGCGCTCAATATTGCGAATATCTTCGTTAAGCTCGATGCCATCTACCACGATCCGTCCCTGTTGGTGTTCTTCCAGATGATTAATACAACGAATGGTTGTCGATTTACCGGAACCAGAAGGGCCACACAGAACGATCCGTTCGCCCGGTTGCACGGTTAAATTTATATTTTTCAAAACATGGAATTGCCCATACCATTTATTGACGTTTTCCAGCGTAATCATCGCGTTAGCAGGTTGCAGTAAAATTTGGCTCATAGTGTCCTCAATGCGGTGTACGCCCGGTGTTAAAACGTTTTTCCAGATGTTGGCTATAACGTGACATGCTGAAACAGAAGATCCAGTAGATCAGTGCGGCGAAAACATACCCTTCCGTCGACATACCCAACCAGGCGGGATCAACGGTTGCCTGCTGAACGCTACTGAAAAGATCGAACAACCCGATGATGATCACCAGGCTGGTATCTTTGAAAAGTGCGATGATGGTATTTACCAGCCCAGGAATCACCAGCTTCAACGCCTGTGGCAGAATAACCAGCCCCTGGGTTTTCCAGTAACCCAACGCCAGCGACTCTGCCGCTTCATATTGCCCTTTAGGCAGCGCCTGTAATCCGCCTCGCACGACTTCCGCAACATATGCTGACTGAAACAGGATCACGCCAACCAGCGCGCGGATCAATTTGTCGATACTGGTGCCTTCTGCCATAAACAACGGCAGCATGACCGAAGACATAAACAGAACGGTAATCAGCGGTACACCGCGCCAGAACTCGATAAAAATGACCGATAAGATACGCACAATCGGCATATGGGAGCGGCGACCTAACGCCAGTAAGATCCCCCACGGCAGCGCCCCCGCAATCCCAACTGATGCAATAATTAAAGTTAGCGTCAGCCCGCCCCATTGCCGGGTTTCAACCCGCTCAAGACCAAGAAACCCGCCATACATCAGCCACCAGACAATCAGTGGGTAAATCACCGCCCATACCGCAATATAGCGACCGCGATGCGGGAGTATTTTCCAGAACATTGGTGCGATCGACACAAGCCCAATCAGTAATGCGAGGTTAATTCGCCAGCGTTGGTCGTGTGGGTAAAGCCCATACATAAACTGACCAAATCGTTCGTGGATGAAGACCCAACAGGCACCGGCTTTTGTGCAGTCGGCACGCGTTGAGCCAACCCAGTTAGCCTGCAAAAATGCCCAGTTCAGCAACGGTGGGATCAGTTCCCACATCAACCATATGCAGCCAATAGTCAGCAGGCTATTGCTCAAGCTGGAGAACAGATTTTTTCGCACCCACACCATCGCGCGGCTTGAGTTATGGCTCGCCGGGCGCGGGGGATGAGACAGCAATACTTTTGTCATCATGACTCCTTAGCGTTCAACGATCGCGATGCGGCGGTTATAGATATTCATCAGCAGCGAGATAGTCAGGCTGATAATCAGATAGACCGACATGGTCATGGCTATCGTCTCGATGGCTTGCCCCGTTTGGTTCAGCACGGTGCCAGCAAACAGCGAAACCATATCCGGATAGCCAATAGCGGCGGCAAGAGAGGAGTTCTTGACGATGTTGAGATACTGGCTGGTTAACGGTGGAATAATCACCCGCAATGCCTGGGGAATAATGACCTGGCGTAGCGTGACCGGATTGGGTAATCCCAGTGACCGAGCTGCTTCATGTTGACCATAAGGCACTGCCTGGATCCCTGCGCGGATAATTTCGGCGATAAATGCAGAAGTATAAACCGAAAGCGCCAGCGTTAAGGCTGCCAGTTCAGGAATTAAAACCATCCCGCCGCGGAAATTAAAGCCTCGAAGGGCTGGGACATCCCAGTGTAGTGCTGCGCCAAAAAGCCATTGCGCCAGTAAAGGCAAACCAATGATCAACACTGCGGCGATCGGCCAGGTGCGGCGCAGTTGTCCGGTTTTTATCTGGTATGTTTTATTAAAGCGGAATAGCCCAACAGAAAGGACTATAGCCATAACAACAGCCAGGATAAACGCAATAAATCCGTCTCCCAGCTGCGGCGACGGAATATAAAGCCCACGATTGCTCAAAAAGGCCAGATCAAACGCACTCACTGCCTGGCGTGGTCCGGGCAAATTGCGCAGCACGGCAAAGTACCAGAAGAAGATTTGCAGCAGCGGCGGAATATTACGGAAGATCTCAATATAAATTGTGGAAAGCTTTCGTAGCAGCCAGTTATCCGAAAGTCGCGCCAGACCGATAAAGAAGCCCAGAACAGAAGCGAATACAATACACAATGCAGAAACCAGTAGCGTATTGAGTAAGCCAACAATGAAAACGCGTCCGTAGGTATCACCCTGCTGGTAATCGATCAAATGCTGGACAATACCGAAGCCAGCGCCGCGATCCAGAAAGGCAAAACCTGAAGTAATGCCACGATTACTGAGATTCGTCACAGTGTTGTGAAATAGCCAACCAACAATGCCAACAACAGCAACAACGGCAAGGATCTGGAATAACCAGGCGCGAACCGTAGGGTTGGCAAAGGAGAGTGAGCCTTTAACGGTTGAGCGGCGATGAGACATAGAAACCTCGGAAAGCATAACGCTGAAGAGAGCGCCGCCGTAGCGACGCTCGTTACCTCACACCGACTTAACGCACGGGCGGCGCGTACTGAATTCCGCCGTTATTCCAGAGATTATTTTGCCCACGTTTAATTTTCAGCGGGCTTTCTGAACCTACGTTACGCTCAAAAATTTCCGAGTAGTTACCCACCTGTTTGATGATGTTGTAAGCCCATTTATTATCCAGCTTCAGATCCTTGCCGTAATCGCCTTCTTTACCCAGCAGATGTGCCATATCAGGCGTTGCCGGATTAGCCGCTTTTTCATCGACGTTCTGGGAATTGATGCCCATCTCTTCAGCATTCAGCATGGCGAAAAGCGTCCAGCGTACAATCGAGAACCATTCATCATCGCCACGACGAACTACCGGCCCAAGCGGTTCTTTGGAGATAACTTCCGGTAAGACAATCCATTCAGCCGGGTTGCTTAATTTGATGCGCAGGGCATACAGTTGTGATTGATCCGAGGCCAGCGTATCGCAGCGACCAGATTCCAGTGCCTTCGCTGATTCGTCAGAGCGATCGAAAGTCACTGGTGTGTACTTCATATTGTTTGCCTTAAAGTAATCGGCAACGTTGAGTTCGGTATCAGTACCCGCCTGAATACAGACGGTAGCGTCATCCAGTTCTTTCGCGCTTTTTAGTCCCGCTTTATCGTGAGTCAGGAAGCCAATGCCGTCGTAATAAGTGACGCCGGTAAATGCCATTCCCATCCCGGCATCGCGAGATGAAGTCCAGGTCGTATTACGGGAGAGCAAATCCACCTCCCCTGACTGTAAAGCGGTGAAGCGTTCTTTTGCAGTGAGCGGGGTATATTTCACTTTCGTGTCGTCACCAAATACAGCAGCGGCAACACCACGACAAATATCAACATCAATACCTGAAAATTTACCGTCAGCATCGGCATAAGAGAACCCAGGTAATCCATCACTGATCCCGCATTGCACAAAACCTTTTTTCTGTACGGCATCAAGCGTCGCGCCAGCATGCGCCTGATTTGCAACGGCAAGCAGCACGCTGGCGGCAGCCAGTGTGGCTATCATCATCTTTTTCATAATGCTTCCTGTGAGGCGAAAATTATCGTTATAGGACATTTGGGAAACGTCTTTTACCTGTCTGTGGCCATCCTCTTATAAGCAAAAGTAGTGCCAGTTTTTGCGCACGATTTCGCGTCGCAATAAGCTGAGTGTAGACAGGAAATAATAAAAACAGCGCCCCGCAATGGTGCGAAAATGAAACATGCGCCACATTTTGGCGCAAAATATTTACGCGTTTTTTACTAAGCAGAATAATGATTGTTAGCGTGAGTATAATTCTGGTGGGAAGTGTGAAAATTAAATTGATGCGTTATTTCGAAAGCAGCGAAATAACGCGATATAACATGCTAAATCAGCAGGGAATTAGCCAGCAGAATATAGCAATATTTTATCTTATGGTGAGATACTGTATCGTTAAACAGAGCGCGGTACTCCGCGCTCTGTTCAGTTATTTCGACAGAGCGATGATCCCCATCGTCAGGCCAGCAACAGCTGCTGCCCCGCCAGCAATAGCCCCAGCCGTTTCCCAGTTATCCTGAGTCGTGCCTTTCATACAGGTATTGGTGTGAACCAGTCGCCCCTGATCATCATAAACCGGAACGCAGGGCGAATCGTGAGCACAGCCCGCCAGCAATGCGGTGAGCAATGCCACAGGAATTAATCTTTTCATGGTGTTACCTCAGTAATAAACGCTAACGCTTAATAAGTTAACTCTCTTATTAACGAGCTGAATGCCATTTTATCACCGGAGGTTATAAATCTTGCGGAATGAATAATGACAAATTATGTGAATTGTAAAAATAGTGAAGGGAGCGGGAACTATAGAAAGTTTTTAAAGAGTGAGAAGAAGAATATCTTATTAATTTTTATGGGTTTCACTGAAAATAATAAAGGCACCCGAAAGTGCCTTTATGTTTCTGATTTATCCTTTAAAGCAACGGCGGATCACCACAAAGAACACCGGCACGAAGAAGATTGCCAGCAACGTTGCAGAAACCATCCCGCCCATTACCCCGATACCCACTGCGTTCTGCGCGCCACTGCCGGCACCGTTACTGATAGCTAGCGGTAATACGCCGAGAATAAAGGCGAGAGAGGTCATCAGGATAGGACGCAGACGCATACGTACTGCCATTAGTGTCGCTTCAACAACACCTTTACCCTCTTTTTCCATGAGATCTTTAGCGAACTCAACAATCAAAATAGCGTTTTTGGCCGACAAGCCAATTGTCGTCAGCAAGCCCACCATAAAGTAGACGTCATTTTTTTGATTAAAGAGTGTTGCCGCCAGTAGCACGCCGACAATCCCTAACGGCACGACCAACATAACCGAGACAGGAATTGACCAGCTTTCATAGAGTGCAGCAAGGCACAGGAAAACAACCACAAAGGAAATTGCTACCAGAGCGGGAGCCTGGTTTCCCGATAAACGTTCCTGATATGACATACCCGTCCAGTCATAACCAATGCCCGCCGGTAATTTTGACGCAAGGTTTTCCATCAACGCCATGGCATCGCCGGAACTGGTTCCTGGCGCGGCTTCCCCCTGAATCTCCATTGACGGCAGACCGTTGTAGCGCTCCAGTCGCGGAGAGCCATACACCCAATGTGCAGTGGTAAAGGCAGAGAATGGCACCATTTCGCCGTTGGCGCTGCGGACATAAAGTTTATCGACATCTTCTGGCAGCATACGGAATTTGGCATCCGCCTGAACATACACCTTTTTCACGCGACCACGGTCAATGAAGTCGTTAACGTAAGTCCCACCCAACGCCGTTGAAATGGTCTGATTGATGTCAGAAAGTGAAACACCTAATGCCTGCGCCTTTTCCTGGTCAACTTCCAGTTTAAACTGCGCGGTGTCTTCCAGACCATTAGGACGCACGCTGACTAAGCTGGCAGGATGTTGCGCCGCCATGCCAAGCAACTGGTTACGGGCCTGGGTCAGGGCATCGTGACCCAGCCCAGCCTGATCAATTAACTCAAAGTCGAAACCCGTTGCCGTGCCCAGTTCAACAATGGCTGGCATATTGAATGGAATGACAAAACCGTCGCGGATCTTGCCCAATTCCATTTTGGCACGATGGATTACCGCTTCCGCACTGTTTTCGTCACCACTACGCTCTTCCCACGGTTTCAGACTGACGAAGGCCATACCGGCGTTTTGTGCCTGGCCGCTGAAGCTAAAGCCGTTAACCGTAAAGACACTTTCTACGTTCGCTTTCTCGTTCTTCAGATAGTAATCCGTCACTTGATCCAACACTTTTTGCGTCCGCTCTTGCGTCGCGCCAGCGGGTAACTGAATCATAGTCAGAAAGACTCCCTGATCCTCTTCAGGTAAGAAGGAAGACGGAAGACGTAAAAACAACACCACCATTCCAGCAACAATTAGTGCATAGATCAGTAAATATCGTCCTGTGGAACCGAGGATTTTGCCGACGCTGTTGGTGTAGTGGTTAACGCTATGATCGAAGGTGGTATTAAACCAGCCGAAGAAACCGCCCTTATTTTCGTGATGCTCAGCAGAGACGGGTTTGAGCAGTGTTGCACATAACGCTGGGGTAAGAATCAATGCCACCAGAACAGAAAGCGCCATTGCCGAAACGATGGTGATAGAGAACTGGCGGTAAATTGCCCCAGTAGAACCGCCGAAGAATGCCATTGGAATAAATACCGCTGACAGCACCATCGCGATACCCACCAGTGCGCCCTGAATTTGCGACATCGATTTTTCCGTCGCTTCTTTTGGCGGGAGCTTATCCTCCATCATCACGCGCTCGACGTTCTCCACCACCACTATCGCATCATCGACGAGCAGCCCGATGGCAAGCACCATCCCGAACATCGTTAGTGTGTTGATGGAGTAACCAAAAGCGGCGAGGATGGCAAACGTCCCTAACAACACCACGGGTACCGCAATGGTGGGGATCAGCGTTGCTCGCATATTCTGCAAGAACAGATACATCACCAGGAACACCAGCATAATGGCTTCGAACAGCGTTTTTACCACTTCGTGAATAGAAAGCTGGACGAATGGTGTGGTGTCATAAGGGTAGAGAACCTTCATTCCCTGCGGGAAGAATGGCTGTAATTCCGCCAGTTTTGCCTTAATGGCTTTCGCGGTATCGAGAGCATTCGCGCCGGTTGCCAGCTTAATACCCAGGCCCGCCGCCGGTTTACCGTTGATGCGAGCGATAACGTTATAGTTTTCACCGCCAAGTTCAACCCGTGCGACATCTTTCAGGCGTACCACCGAGCCGTCACTGTTTACGCGCAAGGTCACTTTGCCGAATTCTTCCGGATTTTTTAACCGCGTCTGAGCAATAATCGAGGCGTTCAACTGTTGCCCTGGTAACGCTGGCGTTCCGCCCAACTGTCCGGCAGCGATCTGATCGTTCTGTACCTTCAACTGGTTAATCACATCAACCGGCGTCAGTTTGTATTTGTTTAGCAGATCGGCGTCCAACCAGATACGCATCGCATACTGTGCGCCGAAAAGTTGTACGTCACCGACGCCATTCAGACGGCTAAGCGTATCTTTAACGTTAGAGGCCACATAGTCCGAGATATCGTCCTGTGTGGTGCCTGGGTTATCAGAGACAAAGCCCGCCACCATCAAATAGCTGCTACTGGACTTTTCAACACTGATCCCCTGCTGCTGTACCTCCTGCGGCAGCAACGGCGTGGCGAGCTGGAGTTTGTTCTGCACCTGCACTTGCGCGATATCTGGATCGGTCCCGGACTGGAAGGTAAGGGTAATTGTCACGCTACCGGCAGAATCGCTGGTGGAGGACATATACATCAGGTTATCGATACCATTCATATTCTGTTCGATAACCTGCGTCACCGTATCCTGCACGGTCTGCGCATCAGCGCCCGGATAGTTTGCCGAAACAGAAACTGCAGGCGGCGCAATGGTTGGGTATTGGGCGACGGGCAATTGTAGGATCGCCAGTACACCCGCCATCATCAGAATAATGGCCAGCACCCATGCAAATATCGGTCGTCGAATAAAAAAGTTTGCCATGTCAGATTGCCTTACTTCGATGCAGAATCTGCGGGGGTATCGGTAGTGGCTTTAACCTGCTCTCCCGGACGCGCTTTTTGCAGGCCGCTGACAATGACTTGATCGCCAGATTTCAGCCCTTCGCTAATCAACCATTTATCGCCAATCGCCTGGCTGGCAACGACAGGGCGCGCTTCAACCTGACTTTTATCGTTAACAATCAGCACGGTTGCATCACCACGCGGTGTGCGGCTAACGCCTTGTTGCGGGATAAGAATGGCATCAGATTGGACGCCTTCATCAATCCGTGCGCGCACAAACATACCAGGTAAAAGCGTATGTTGCGGGTTAGGGAAGACGGCACGTAGGGTTATGGAGCCGGTGCTTTCATCAACGGTAACATCGGAGAATTGCAGCGTACCTTTCAGGGGATAGGTTTGACCGTTTTCCATGACCAACTCTACGTTGCTGGTGGCGTTTTCCTTATGCAAATTTCCTTGCTCTACGGATTGCTTCAGCCTCATAAAATCGTTGCTGGATTGGGTCACATCAACGTAGATAGGATCGAGCTGCTGGACAGTCGCCAGTTCAGTCGTTTGCCCATTAGTGACAAGAGCGCCTTCGGTCACGGTCGATTTGCCGATACGTCCGCTAATTGGCGCAGTCACTTTGGTATAAGCGAGATTGATGCGAGCGCTTTCGACTGTGGCTTTTGCGGCAATCACGGCGGCATCGGCCTGGCGAGCATCAGCAATGGCCTGGTCGTACTCCTGCTGACTGATGTATTTCGTACCCACGAGCGGAACGTAACGTTTTACCGTCAAATGCGCGATGGCGGCGGCGGCTTCACTTTTCGCCAGTTCGCCTTTCGCGCTGTCATAACTTGCCTGATAGGTCGCGGGATCGATCTGGTACAGAGACTGGCCTGCTTGCACATCGCTGCCTTCAGTGAAATTGCGACTCAGTACGATCCCGCTAACCTGTGGGCGAACTTCGGCTATACGGTAAGCATTGGTGCGGCCTGGTAATTCAGTCTTAACTTCTAACGGGGCCGTTTTCACAATATGAACGGTAACCTGCGGTTCACCGACGTGAGCTTTCTCTTCTCCCTTATCGTTACAACCGGCGATTAAAGCCGCGGAGATCAGAATAAAGGAGGGCAGGAGGAAAAACCTGGCATGTTTCGTCATTACTATTCCTCAAAAAACCAAAAGCGCGTTATTTACCCAAAAAGGCAACGCGTTAACTCGCAGAAAGAAAAATACAGTTCGCTATCCTACAAATTATCATTCGTCGATGTAAGGAATAGTTATGAATACTGGCGTCTCAAGGCACATAAACACAAAAAAAGATTAATATTCTACTGTTTTATTTTGACGCGGGTTGAAAGAGGTAGAATCAAATCCTCGTAAATTGAAATATATATTGATGTAGTGAATGTATCTTAGGTAAATAATATATATTATTTATTTAACGATTTATAGCAACTCAATATTAGCCTCTCGTATAAATACACATTAGGTGATAGATTAACCTTCGCTATTTTCTCACTCTGTGTCGAATATATTTATTTCCTGAATAATTAATCATGGCAAAAAGAACCAAAGCCGAAGCTCTGAAGACCCGGCAAGAACTGATTGAAACTGCCATCGCCCAGTTTGCGCAACATGGCGTAAGCAAGACGACGCTCAACGACATTGCCGATGCCGCTAACGTTACGCGTGGCGCTATCTACTGGCACTTCGAGAACAAGACCCAACTGTTTAATGAGATGTGGTTGCAACAGCCTTCATTGCGGGAGTTAATCCAGGAACACTTGACGGCTGGGTTAGAGCATGACCCGTTTCAACAATTGCGTGAAAAATTGATTGTCGGCTTGCAATATATTGCCAAAATTCCCCGCCAGCAGGCGTTGCTGAAAATCTTATATCACAAATGTGAATTTAATGATGAGATGCTGGCAGAGGGAGTGATACGCGAAAAGATGGGCTTTAATCCGCAGACTCTCCACGAAGTATTGCAGGCATGTCAGCAACAAGGTTGTATAGCAAATAATCTCGATTTAGATGTTGTGATGATTATTATTGATGGTGCCTTCAGCGGAATTGTTCAAAACTGGTTAATGAATATGGCGGGTTATGATCTTTATAAACAAGCACCCGCACTGGTCGATAACGTATTAAGAATGTTCATGCCAGATGAAAACATAACGAAATTAATTCATCAAACGAATGAATTAGGTGTCATATAAATTCACATTCTGTCCTGAAAATTCAGTTCGTCACAGTTAACCAGTTTTAGTGGATTAACTGAGTTCATATTGCGGCATTTGTCTGTTTCTGTTGCGAGCAGTTCAATCCACTGCATCAGTAAAGTATCAAACAGAAAAACGAAGACAGCGAAAACGACGAGCCACCAATACTTGCGAATCATTACCTGAGCCTGTGCATGTTTAACCAAGTCTGGCAGGAAATATACACGAAATGAATAATCTGAAAACCAGGCTTACACTTCCTTTACTTTGCAATGAGATCGGGGTCAACTTCGCTTAACCGGCTTCGTTTTGACAGGTTGCCGGTCTTTCTTTTTTTCACTTTCGCCAGTTCTTCCGCAGAGTAATGCGACGCGACATCCAGCCGTCGAAGCCCCATTTTGATGTACTCGCTGTTGATCTCAATACCAATGAATTTTCGCCCGCTGGCGGCGGCTACGGCACCGGTAGTAAAGCTACCGGCAAACGGGTCGAGAACGATATCGCCTGGGTTGGAAGAGGCGAGAATAATGCGTTTCAGTAAGGCTTCCGGTTTTTGCGTCGGGTGATTCTCATATTCATCCATCAAATAACGCACGCGCGGAAAATCCCAGACGTTACCCGGTACTTTTTGATGATTGTAAGGCTGTGGAGGATTTTTGCGATAATCGATCAACGCGCGCTGCGATCCGGTTTTGGCTTCTACCAGAATAGCATCACCGTTGAACGTGTAGTTCTTTGCGTCTTTCACCATCATCAGGATGGGTTCGTACATGGAGCCGTAGTGTTTTTTCGCCTGCACTCCAGAACTGTCATATGACCAGACGATGCGACTTTTGATGGTAAAAAGCTTGCGGCACTGGAGATCGATAAAGGGCATGTTTTCCGTGCTGTTCATGATGTACATGCTGCCCTGCTTTTTCAGAACGCGGTGGCACTCTGCAATCACTTCAAACAGCCAGTCGATAAACAGATCTTCTTTCCAGGCTTCGATCAGACCATCAAAATTTTTACCGATGTTATACGGTGGGTCGGCAAAGATCAGATCTACACTTTCGGCGGGGATCTTTTTAAGTTCGGTTAATGCATCACCCTGGATGATGGTCTTTGCTTCATTACCAAATCGGGTCGGTTCACATCCTGTTCTCATGGTCACTCCCTTTGTGACACCTATAAAAAAGGCGCTTCCCCATGCCGAGTAGCGCCTTTTTAATCAAGCATTTAGCTAACCTGAATTAGTTCATGCCGTATTTTTTCAACTTTTTACGCAGCGTACCACGGTTGATGCCCATCATCAGCGCAGCACGGGTCTGGTTACCACGGGTGTATTGCATCACCATGTCCAACAGGGGCTGTTCTACTTCAGCCAGTACCAGCTCATAGAGGTCATTCACATCCTGACCGTTCAGTTGAGCAAAATAGTTCTTCAGTGCCTGTTTAACCGAGTCACGCAGGGGTTTTTGGGTTACCTGATCCTGAGAGTTAACGGTAGAAACGGTCAGTACGTCAGAATTTACGCGTTGTTCGAACATAGTTCTGTCAGCTCTTTATTTCTGTTTACGCAAAATTTTCGAAGTATGCCTCCAACGCCTCCAGCTGTTCGCTGGCATCCTCAATGGCGTTGAATGTGCGCCGAAACTGGTCATTTGGAGCGTGTTCCTGGAGATACCAGGAAACGTGTTTACGTGCAATTCGGTACCCTTTTGCCGGACCATAAAAGTCATGCAGTTCCCGAACGTGCGCGCAAAGCAAGCGCTTAACCTCTGCCAAAGGCAGCGGGGGCAGCAACTCCCCAGTGTCCAGATAATGCTGGATTTCCCGAAAGATCCAGGGTCTTCCCTGAGCTGCGCGGCCTATCATCAGGGCATCGGCCCCTGTATAGTCGAGCACAGCTCTGGCTTTAAGCGGGTCAGTAATGTCGCCATTCGCGATAACCGGAATGGAAACTTTCTGCTTAACTGCCCGAATACTGTCGTACTCAGCTTCTCCATTGAACAAACAGGCGCGTGTACGGCCATGAATGGTCAGAGCCTGAATGCCACAGTCTTCAGCCAGTTGGGCAATCTCTTCGCAGTTACGGTGTTCCGGTGCCCAGCCAGTGCGAATCTTCAGGGTAACAGGAACGTCCACTGCATTGACGACCTCGGTTAGGATCGATTTAACGACATCCGGGTACTGCAAAAGGGCTGAACCTGCGAGCTTGCGATTCACTTTTTTAGCCGGGCAACCCATATTGATATCAATAATCTGGGCACCGCTTTCCACGTTAATACGTGCTGCATCTGCCATTTCTTTCGGATCGCTACCAGCAATTTGCACGGTGCGAATACCGGGTTCATCAATGTGCACCATCCGTAAACGAGATTTGTCGCTTTCCCAAACCTGTGGGTTAGAAGACATCATCTCGGATACTGTCAATCCGGCTCCCATCTCGTAGCACAACGTCCGAAAAGGTCTGTCTGTAATGCCAGCCATGGGCGCTGCGATCAGGCGATTTCTGAGCTGATATTGTCCGATGCGCATGAGTTAAGAAATGACCATACTGTGACTGCAAGGCGGCGTATATTACGCATTTTTTGCACGAGATGAAAGGCCAAACTTTGACCAATCATCTGAGATGGATCAAAGAATTGCATTTAAAATGAGCTTGGCGCGATAATTACTCATAAAAATCATTATATTAGAAAATAGTGACTAAAATTTACACTCCAAGAAATTTGAGTAAGTTCTCAATTTTTCTTTATGAATGAAAATTTTGGCACGCAAATTTGCGTAAATAATCGGCAAATTAACGTGCCTTTTGTGACCTTGCTCGCACTTCGCCTTGCGTCACCCTACGGCGATGCGAAGGTTAATTCTTACGACCGGTAATGCGGCACCACTCTTCTTTTTCCACGACAGGGTCCAGAGCGAAGCTGTCGGCATAAGCTTCACAAACGCTCTCTGCCTGGCTTGCCAGAATACCGGAAAGGCCCAGCAAGCCACCTGAAACCGGCAGGACGCTGATTAACGGTGCCAGTTCACGTAATGGGCCTGCAAGGATGTTAGCGACCACCACGTCGGCTTTCATTTCTTCTGGCTGATCTTTAGGTAGGTAGAGTTCCAGACGGTCAGAAACGCCATTACGTTCGGCGTTGTCGCGGCTGGCCTGAATCGCCTGCGGATCAATATCAATACCAATGGCTTTTGCTGCACCCAGTTTCAGCGCCGCGATAGCCAGAATGCCGGAACCACAGCCAAAGTCGATGACCGTTTTACCGGTTAAATCGAGGCTGTCGAGCCATTGCAGGCACAGAGAGGTAGTTGGATGAGTCCCTGTACCAAACGCCAGACCTGGGTCTAACATCACGTTGACGGCGTTTTCGTCCGGCACATCACGCCAGCTTGGGCAGATCCATAGTCGTTCACCAAAGCGCATCGGGTGGAAATTATCCATCCATTCGCGCTCCCAGTCTTTATCTTCCAGTTGTTCGATTTTATGCGCGAAGCCTGCGCCGAGCAGCGGATGGTTTTCCAGAATCGCCACCACGTCGTTCATATCGGTTTCAGCGTCGAACAGACCAATCACATCGGTGTCGCCCCACAGGCGCGTTTCGCCCGGCAGCGGCTCAAACACAGGCGTATCGTGGGTATCCTGAAAAGTGATAGAAACGGCACCCGCTTCCATCAGCGCATCGCTAAGATCTTCCGCGTTCGCGCCGGTGGTGTTCAGTTTCAGTTGGATCCAAGGCATGGCAAAACTCTTTATTTATCAGTAGTCAAAACGGTAGCTTGCGGGACGGATGTACCGAAACGGTTTCCGACCATGAAAGCCAGCAAACTTAGTAGTAACGAGGGCACGATAGGGTGGAAGCCCAGGTACTGAATATTCAGCGTCGCGAGTACGGCATACAGTACGCCGCCAACAATCATCGCACTTAGCGCGCCTTTGGCGTTGGCGCGTTCCCAGTAAAGACCCAGTACCAGCGGCCACAGGAAAACGGCTTCCAGCCCACCGAAGGCCAGCAAATTCAGCCAGATGATCATTTCTGGCGGCTTCCAGGCGGCAAGCAGCAGCAACGCACCGAGAACTAACGTAATTACCGCCGACATCCGCTTCAGACGCGTCTCGTTTTGCATTTGATCCGGACGGATATTCAGATAGAGATCTTTAATGATCGTAGCGGAACTTTGCAGCAACTGGGCATTGATCGTCGACATGATCGCAGCCATAGGTGCAGCCAGGAAGATCCCGGCAGCAAACGGTGGCAGCACTTTTACCATTAACGTCGGGATCACCAGATCCGGTACGGTGAGATCGGGGATCACCGCACGGCCTAACGCTCCGGCCAGGTGCATACCAAACATCAGGACTGCCACTACAATTGTCCCGATGATGATCCCCCGATGTACGGCTTTGCTGTCTTTATAAGAGATACAGCGCACCGCAGTATGCGGCAGGCCAATCACGCCAAAACATACCAGCACCCAGAACGACGTCATAAACGCAGGTGACAGAATATCGTCAGCGCCTTGTGGCGTAACCAGTTGCGGATCAATGGATTGCAGCGTCTCTACCGCATTGCTTAAACCGCCTGCAGCATGCACCACGCCAATAAGCAGCACAACGGTGCCAATCAGCATCACCAGCCCTTGCATGGTGTCGTTCAGCACGCTGGCGCGAAAGCCGCCAAAGGCGGTGTAGAGCGCAATGCTGATGCCAAAAATCAGCAAACCTGTTTCATAAGGGATACCCGCCGCGGTTTCCAGCAGGCGCGCACCGCCGATAAACTGCACGGTCATCGCACCAACGAACGCAACCAGCAAACTTAAACTCGCCAGCCACACCAGCAGACGACTCTGGTAGCGGGCAAACAGCATATCGTTCAGCGTCACCGCATTGTAGCGGCGCGCAAGAATCGCGAACTTCTTGCCGAGAATACCGAGCGAAAGCCAGACCGCAGGAAGCTGAATCATCGCCAGCAATACCCAACCCAGGCCGTATTTATAAGCAGCTCCTGGCCCGCCGATAAACGAACTGGCACTGATATAGGTCGCGGTGAGCGTCATCGCCAGCACAATACCGCCCATAGAACGGCTGCCGAGGAAATACTCATTGAGGAAGGTGCCGGTGTTCCGTTTACGCATTGCATAAACTGAAATCCCGAACACCACCACCAGATAGGCGACCAGCGGTAGAATCACTTCAAGCTGCATCGTCATCCTCCAGCGGGATATCGCGATAGATAAATTTCACCATCGCCCAGCACAGTCCAATAAACAGTAGCGGCGTCAGGATGCAGGCCATCTCAAACCAGCGTGGAAAGCCGGTAAAACCGGGGGCAACGCCAGGTAAGTAAGCGGCTACTAACCATACCGCCAGATACAAAAGGGTCAGCCCCAGCGCCCAGCGCGCCTCTTTATGGGCCTGAACAAAACGAGTGTCCACGGAAGGGGTCCTCCTCATGGGGGGATACGAGAAACGGGCAATTCTACGGCAAGTCTTCAGGCAGGGAAAATAATCTGACAGAAAATTGCCGTTCAGTGCTGCTGCAAAAAGTCTTCAATGTCAGTCAGTGAGGATATCCCTTCCATCGGACCTTGCTGCATTACGGCGAGCGCGCCGCTGGCATTTGCATATTGCAGCGCCTTGTGTGCCGGGAAACCGGATAAGAAAAGAGTGATAAACGTTGCGCCAAAGCAGTCGCCTGCACCCGTTGGATCGATAATTTCGATATCGTGGCCTGTAACATGCTGGGCGTGTAATGTACCGTTTTTAAGCTTGTAATAGCTGGCCCCACGCTGGGCGCGTTTTATCGCCACATGTTTTACGCCGCCGTGGAGAAGATCGCTAACAATCTGTTCTTCTGAAAGATTTTTGTGACGCGCGAAGAAAGGGAGTTCGCTTTCGCTGGGGATAAAAATATCCGTATATTCAATCAAATAATCGAGAGCCTGTGACATTTCAGGAATACTCAGCATCTCTTTACGAATATTAGGATCGAAAGAAACGGTGCCGCCAGCCGATTTGATCGTCGTTATTGCTTTACGCATGACATCGATCATGCGAAATGAGAACAACGATGAGCCCACAATATGCAGATGGTTACACTGTTTTAGCAGATCCTTATCAATGTGCTCAGCAGTAAACAAACCGCAGGCGCTGTTAGGGATATTAAAGACGAAATCCCGCTGCTGGGGATTTTGATAACTCACGAACGCCGTACCTGTGACGGCATTGTTCATAACGTGAATCCCATCGGTAATGACACCTTCATGACGGAGACGCTCTATAATGAGTCGGCCAAAATCATCATTACCAACACATCCGAAGAAGATGGCCCGATGGGACAGTTTTGCCACCTGAGCAGCAAAAATTGCTGGTGCACCGCTGGGAAATGGCCCGATAAACTCCCCAGGCTGAGTGAATTTTTGATGTGGGTTGCGGGACAAAAACTCGGCCAGCAATTCGCCCATAGCGCAGATAGTTATTGTCACAAAACCCCTCTCATTCCTGAAGCCTTTCGCGATTGGACCAGGTAAAGCACTCATTACTGGTATAAAGGATAACGAAATCAGCCGACTGCAATTGTTGCTGATATTGTTCGTTAATGCTGCGGCTGACGATCACATTTTCTGCCTGATGCAAATGCCCGATAGCAGCCGTTGATGGCGTAGGATCGGCGGCAACGATAACTGTCTTATTCTGGGCATGATCGAAACAGAGCTGCCAGGCAGCGGCAAGTCTGGGAACGTTGATATTTAAAGTACCATCAGCATCCAGGTGGCTGATTTCCAGAATGCTATGTGTAATGGTGAAATGCTGAAGTGCCTGTTCGAGAGGTTTTCCGGCCAGTGCGGTATCGGGGCGCAGCATTTCACTGCCAGCCAGTATTATTTCGCCATCAATAAACTGATTTGCCAGCAGCGCATGTTCGGGATCGTTGGTGATCAGACGCAGTTTTTTCACTTCGCTGAGCAAGGGAATGATCTTACGGCAGATTGTCCCATGTCCAAGAAATAGCGTGTCACGATCGCGAATTAATCGTGCGCAATGTCGTGCTATTTCCATTTGTTGTGCCAGAGACAATGGCGCGATCGGTTGTATCGCTTCTGGTTCAGAGGAGAGTGGTGTCGCAATAGCACCGCCAAATGATCGCTTTAAATATCCCTGTTGCTCCAGATAACTGAGATCGCCGCGGATCGTCACGCCAGAGACACCAAGTTGCGCAGATAAGTCATCAACTTTGATTTCACCCTGGGCGGCAACAATTTCTGCAATTTTTAATCTGCGTTTCAGTAGGTTAGACGATTTTCTCGGCACGTTAACACTCTTCATTGGCCTTTAATGCGTAACACTATAGCCCCTTGTATTTTTCTTTGAAAGTTATCCTTCAATCATATCGACAATTCGAAAAGAAAATCATGGGTCAAAAATTGCAACGAAAATAGCTTAATAAATTGAAAAATAAATGAATATATTCATATTTATGCAGGGTTTCCATTGGTTTCACTTGCAAAGTGAAAAATAAATTAAGTTATTTTTTGTAAGTTATTTTGATGATGTTCGACATGCATCACGCTTTTTGCTGCTTTTGCTGTGCTAGTTTGCTTTCAAAATGAAAGTGAAGATTCTCTTTCTTCATTTTGTAAGGCGAACGACAAATAACAGGAGCTGCGATGTATATTATTTCAAGCAAAAACATGCTGAAAAAAGCCCAGTCAGAGGGATATGCCGTCCCTGCTTTCAACATTCATAACCTTGAAACTTTACAGGTAGTTGTTGAGAGCGCTGCACAACTTCGCTCTCCCGTTATGCTGGCGGGAACACCCGGTACATATCGTTATGGTGGCGTGGGAAGTTTAATTTCGTTAGTACAATCGCTGGCTCGCGAGTACAACCTGCCGTTAGTCCTGCATCTCGACCATCATGAAGAGAGTGATGACATTTTTAACAAGGTTCGCGCAGGGATCCGTTCTGTCATGATTGATGGCTCCCATTTGCCATTTGAAGACAACATTGCGCGAGTGCAAGAAGTTACCACCTTTTGCCATCGCTTTGATGTTAGCGTTGAGGCCGAGCTAGGGCGTCTTGGCGGCCAGGAGGACGATCTGCGGGTGGATGAAAAAGATTCCGCTTATACCTCACCAGCCGCAGCTGCAGAGTTTGTTCAACGTACCCAAATTGACTCCCTGGCGGTAGCAATCGGCACAGCACATGGTTTATATGCGCATGAACCACGACTGGATTTTGTGCGGCTGGAACAGATTCGTCAGCGAGTGGAGATTCCGCTGGTGTTGCATGGTGCTTCGGGCTTATCGGAACAGGACGTTCAGCACTGTATTCGTCGCGGTATTTGTAAAGTGAATGTCGCGACAGAATTGAAAATTGCGTTTGCCGATGCGTTAAAAGGATATTTCTACAACAATCCTGCGGCAAATGATCCACGTCACTATATGCAGCCCGCAAAGGCCGCCATGAAAGAAGTCGTAACTCGTATTATTGGCGTCTGTGGTAGTGAAGGAAAAATTTAAGACGTTGTACCCTACAAAAATAATGAGGATTGTTTATGAAAAATATTAAATTACTTGGTTCAGCTATGTTGGTGAGCCTGGCATTGTTCTCGCAAAGTTCGTTGGCAAAAGAGTATAAAATTGGTGCGTCATTATTAACACAACAACATCCTTTCTATATTGATCTTGCGAATGCCATGAAAGAAGAGGCAAAAAAAGACAATGTCAATTTAAGTGTCTCTATTGCCAATCAGGATTTAAACAAACAACTTTCTGATGTTGAGGATTTTATTACTAAAAAAGTGGATGCCATTATTATCTCTCCGGTCGATTCGAAAGGCGTCCAGGCAGCGATAATTAAAGCCGATAAGGCCGGTATTCCCGTTATCACCGTCGACGTCGCTGCGGAAGGCGTTCCGGTCGTATCGCATGTTGCGACCGATAACTATGCGGGAGGCGTTGAAGCAGGCAAGTTAATGGGTAAACTTTTGCATGGTAAAGGTACTGTAGCCATTATTTCTTATCCGGCACTACAATCGGTGGTTGCGCGCGTTGATGGTTTTAAGAAAGGGTTAAGCGATACACCGGATATTAAAATTGTTGCTGAACAGCCTGGTATTACGCGGGCTGAAGCGTTAACGACTGCGCAAAACATTATGCAGGCAAATGCCAACCTGAATGGTCTGTTTGGCTTTGGTGATGATGCGGCGCTGGCAGCGGTTATCGCAGCAAAATCTGCGCATAACGACAACATCAAAATCATTGGTTTTGACGGCATGAAAGAAGCGCGTGATGCCGTTGACAGTGAAAAAACGTTTGCGGCCGTGATTCGGCAATATCCCGATCAAATGGGGGCTAAAGCCATTGATGCCGCTGTTGATCACCTCAATGGTAAACCGGTAGAAAAAATGATCCCGGTACAACCCGGCGTTTATACAGGTAAATAATAAACATCTTCATTTCACAACAAAACGTTATCGACGTTTTGTTGTGACACCGAGGTCATTATGACGGATGTTATTCTTGATGTTTCGCATATTGCGAAGACATTTGGTCATGTTCAGGCATTAAAAGATATTACCCTCTCTTTACGTAAAGGGCGGGTGCATACTTTATTAGGCGAGAATGGTGCCGGTAAATCGACATTAATGAAAATACTGGCCGGTGTTTATCCGCCAACCCAGGGAACGATAACACTACGTGGTGAAACCATCACCATTAATAATCCGCAGCATTCTCGCCAGTTAGGGATTGCGATTATTTTTCAGGAGCTGAGCCTGAGTAATAATATGACCGTGGCGGAAAATATTTATGCCAATAATGAACCGCGACGTTTTGGCATTATTAACGATAAAAAAATGCTCGCAGATTGCCAGAATCTCCTCGCGGAACTGGGCATCCCACTGGATCCGCTGGAAATGGTCGGCAATATGTCGATGGCACATAGGCAACTGGTAGAAATTGCCAAAGCCTTAAGCTATGCAGCAGATGTCGTGATTATGGATGAACCGACATCTTCGCTAAGTGATAATGAAGCAGAGATTCTGTTTAACATTATTGAGAAATTAAAGCAGCGAGGTTGTGCGGTTATTTATATCTCTCATCGCATGGATGAAATTATGCGGATTTCAGATGATATTTCGGTGATCCGCGACGGTGAGTATATCGCTACGCATGAAAAGAAAAACAGTGATATCCAGCATTTGATTGCCCAAATGGTTGGTCGGGAAATGAAAAATATTTGGCCAGCACGTCTTGGGGAAAAGCCGGATGAAAATGTTCCTGCAAAACTGGAAGTAAAAAACCTTTCCCATCCTTCGCTTTTTAAAGAGGTCAGTTTCGCTGTGCGTCCGGGGGAAGTCCTCGGATTTTTTGGCCTGGTGGGGGCCGGGCGTTCCGATGTTATGAAGGCGCTATTTGGCCTCGTTTCGTATCACGGGACTGTGTTGATTGATGGTAAGGAAGTCAGGATCGCTAATCCCAAACAGGCTATTGATCATGGCATTGCTTTTGTGACCGAAAACCGCAAGGAAGAAGGGTTAGTGCTGATGCACGACGTCAATATGAACACGCACCATGTGGCGTTTCAATATAACGCTTCGCGGATAGGACTCATCAATCACCGACAAGAAGAGGCGAAGACGCTGCAATCTATTGCCAGAATGAACACTAAAGTGAGTTCTGTACATCAGGCAGTGGGAGCGCTGAGCGGCGGTAATCAACAGAAAATCGTGTTATCCAAGTGGCTGGAGAAAACTCCGCGTATTTTATTGCTCGATGAGCCAACGCGCGGAGTGGATGTCGGCGCAAAATTTGAAATCTATAACGTGATACGTCAACTGGCTGCGGCAGGGACAGCAATTATTCTGGTGTCCTCTGAACTGCCAGAAGTCATGGCACTTAGCGATCGTCTGGTGGTAATGCGTAATAAAACGATTGCCGATATTTATTCATGTGAAAATTTAACGCAGACACAGGTAATGACCGCTGCAACAGGAGTACGTTAAATGACAGAGAAAACTCTTGCCAGTCCGAAACCTTCGGAAATTCCCATTGCAAATAATTTTAAAAAAGTCTTCAGGCAATATGGCGGTATCCTCAGTGGAATGGTGGTGTTAATCATTCTGTTCAGTTTTATTAATGACAGTTTTTTTACCGCCAATAACATTACTAATATTATTCTTCAGGTTTCGATAATTGCAATTACCGCCTATGGAATGACTTACGTACTTTTGCTTGGCGATATTGATTTATCGGTTGGTTCAACCATTGCATTGATTGGCACATTTGCTGCGCTTGGGGCTTCATGGGGAATTCCATTTATTTTATTGGTCCCATTATCCATTATTGCAGCCCTGGCTCTGGGGATGATAAATGGTGGCTTGACGGCTATAGCGGGGATCCCGTCGTTTATTGTCACCGTTGCTACTATGGGGATCTTCCGTGGTATCGCTTATATAGTGACCGATGGTATGCCCATCATGATTAAAGATGATGCCTTTCTGGCGCTGGGGAATGGAGAATTTCTCTATATACCTATTCCAATCTGGATATTAATTATCTTATTGCTGATTAACCATTTCATTCTTACTAAAACAACCTTTGGACGAAAGATTTATATCACTGGTGGTAATAAAGAAGCGGCAGTTTATTCAGGGATAAATGTCACCCGCTTGAAAATAAAAGTCTTTATGATTACAGCTGTGCTGGCAGGTATCAGCGGGATGATCCTCGCCTCACGCCTCTATTCCGGGCAACCGAATTCCGCGTTGAGCTACGAACTGGATGCTATTGCTGCGGCTGTACTGGGAGGCACCAGCCTGAACGGCGGCTATGGAACCGTGGTGGGGACGGTAATCGGGGCATTAACCATCGGCGTTATTAATAATGGCATGAACTTAATGAACGTTCCCTATTTCTATCAGATGGTGGTTAAAGGATTAGTCATTCTTGTAGCCGTTTATTTTGACGTAAGAAATAAAAGAAAACGCAGCTAATCATTTCAAGGAATTAATCATATGAGTAAGGTCTTCACAATTGGAGAAATTCTGGTTGAAATTATGGCGAGTAAAATCGGCCAGCCATTTGATCAACCAGGTATCTGGAACGGCCCTTATCCCAGTGGCGCACCCGCTATTTTTATCGACCAGGTGACACGTCTTGGCGTTCCGTGCGGCATCATTAGTTGTGTGGGGAATGATGGCTTTGGTGATATTAATATACATCGTCTGGCTGCTGACGGTGTGGATATCAGGGGGATTTCAGTCTTACCTCTGGAAGCTACCGGGAGTGCCTTTGTTACTTATCATAACTCTGGCGATCGCGATTTTATTTTTAATATCAAGAATGCCGCTTGCGGTAAATTATCGGCGCAGCATGTTGATGAAAATATTCTGAAGGACTGTACCCATTTTCATATTATGGGTTCATCCCTGTTTTCATTCCATATGGTAGACGCAGTAAAGAAAGCGGTAACCATTGTAAAAGAGAATGGTGGCGTTATTTCTTTTGACCCTAATATTCGGAAAGAGATGCTCGATATTCCAGAAATGCGTGACGCCCTCCACTTTGTTCTTGAGTTAACAGATATCTATATGCCCAGCGAGGGAGAAGTGTTGCTCTTGTCGCCACACTCGACACCGGAGCGTGCAATCGCTGGTTTTCTTGAAGAAGGTGTTAAAGAGGTGATTGTGAAGCGCGGCAATCAAGGTGCCAGTTACTACTCCGCGAATGAGCAGTTTCATGTTGAGAGCTATCCGGTGGATGAAGTTGACCCGACCGGTGCGGGAGACTGCTTTGGTGGCGCGTGGATTGCCTGCCGCCAGCTAGGGTTTGACGCCCATCGGGCATTACAATATGCCAACGCCTGCGGTGCACTGGCGGTAACCCGATGTGGCCCAATGGAGGGAACGTCTCGCCTTGCGGAAATCGAAGCGTTCATCCAGCGCCATGACATGTCCATTCGGGAAGCAGCACAATGAAAAACGAAATTTGGTCGTGGATTGGCGATCTCTCGCAGGTTGCCGGAATTAAACACTATGAGTTACGTAGTGGCAGAGCAAAGGGGACAGAAGCGTTTGATGTCCGTACTGGTGCGGGATTTGCATTTACGGTGGTAAAAGATCGCGCGCTGGATATTGCATGGGCCAGCTACAAGGACACAGCGCTCTCTTTTATCACCCCCAACGGCATTGTCGCCCCCGCTTTTTTTGAGTCTCAGGGCAACGGGTTTTTACGTAGCTTCTACGCGGGGTTACTGACTACCTGCGGACTTAGCTACATTGGCACGCCCTGTGAGGATAACGGAGAAACGCTGGGGTTACACGGGCGTTTGGCTGCGACTCCAGCAGAAGAGGTGGGGTATCGCACAGAACGGACCGACGACGGCATTGAATTTGTCATCAATGGCAAAGTACGGGAAACACGATTGTTCGGTGAAAATCTGACGCTGGAAAGGACCATTCGCTGCCGTTATGGCGAAAATGTGCTGCGCATTGAAGACAAGGTGACTAATCATGGTTTCACCCGCCAGCCGCTGCAAATTCTTTATCACTTTAATTACGGCTGGCCTTTATTATCGCCACAGGCAGAAATCTTGCTGTCGGCTAAAAGCGTAACGCCACGAACCCCGCATGCGGCGGAAGGGTTAACCAGTCATCTGGAGATTTGTACCCCACAGCCCGGTTTTGACGAGCAGGTTTACTATCTCACGTTGAATAGCGACAGTCAGGGGATGAGTAAAGTTGCGCTGGTGAACGCCGAACTGGGGTGGGGAATTTACGAGAAATTCGACACCATGCAGCTACCCAACTTTATCCAGTGGAAAAATTTAGGCGCGGGTGAATATGTTATGGGGCTGGAGGTCAGCAATAGTTTTCCTGACGGTCGTGATAAAGAACGAGCGCAGGGGCGTCTGCCCTTTATAGAGCCAGGGGAAACAAAGACATACTGCTTTGAGCTGGGAATTGTTGATGGCGATGCTGAAATTAGCGCGTTGAAAGCGGAAATTGCAAGCTACCGTTAGCTAACGGCAATAAAAACGCCGGGCAGCGTTAACAGGCCCGGCGTTGATTACGTTCTTTGCTAAGCGCGATGAAAACACCGCGCGTCACAAATTATTTTTCCTGAAGACCGAGTTTTTTCTCCAGATAGTGGATGTTAGTGCCACCATGCTGGAAGTTCTCATCATTCATGATGCGGATCTGCAGATCAACGTTGGTTTTGATACCGTCGATGATCAGCTCCTGCAGCGCATTCTTCATGCGGGCAATCGCCACGTCACGGTTTTCACCGTAGCAAATCAGCTTACCGATCATTGAGTCATAGTACGGCGGTACGGTGTAGCCCGCGTAGATATGAGACTCCCAACGTACGCCAAAACCGCCAGGTGCATGGAAACGGGTGATTTTGCCCGGGCTTGGCAGGAAGGTGTTCGGATCTTCGGCGTTGATACGACATTCCACCGCATGGCCGCGAACGTGAACTTCTTCTTGCTTGATCGACAGCGGTTGACCGGCAGCGATACGCAGCTGTTCTTTGATCAGGTCAACGCCGGTGATCATTTCTGTAACCGGGTGTTCTACCTGAATACGGGTGTTCATTTCGATGAAATAGAACTCGCCGTTTTCGAACAGGAACTCGAAAGTACCTGCACCGCGATAGCCGATATCAACACACGCTTTAGCGCAACGTTCGCCGATGTAGCGACGCAGTTCCGGGGTAATGCCCGGTGCTGGCGCTTCTTCGACCACTTTCTGGTGGCGGCGTTGCATGGAGCAGTCACGTTCCGCCAGATAGATAGCGTTGCCCTGACCGTCAGCCAGTACCTGAATCTCGACGTGGCGAGGATTTTCCAGGTATTTCTCCATGTAAACCATATCGTTGCTGAAAGCAGCTTTCGCTTCCGCACGGGTCATGGAGATGGATTGTGCCAGTTCAGCGTCGCCGCGCACTACGCGCATACCGCGACCGCCGCCGCCGCCGGAGGCTTTGATAATTACCGGATAACCAATGCGTTTAGCAATGGCGCGGTTTTTATCCATATCGTCGCCCAGCGGGCCGTCAGAACCCGGTACGCAAGGAACGCCCGCTTTTTTCATCGCCGCGATTGCGGATACTTTGTCGCCCATCAGGCGAATGGTTTCGGCTTTCGGGCCAATGAAGATAAAGCCGGAGCGCTCAACCTGCTCGGCAAAGTTGGCGTTCTCGGAGAGGAAGCCGTAGCCCGGATGGATTGCTACTGCGCCGGTGATTTCAGCGGCGCTGATGATTGCCGGGATGTTCAGATAACTTTTTACTGACGGAGCAGGGCCGATACAGACCGTTTCATCTGCCAGTAATACGTGTTTTAGATCGCGATCCGCGCTGGAGTGCACAGCGACAGTCTTGATGCCCAGTTCTTTACAGGCACGAAGAATACGCAATGCAATCTCGCCGCGGTTGGCAATAACAATTTTATCCAGCATGTTCGCCTCGTTACTCGATGACGACCAGCGGCTCGTCAAATTCTACCGGTTGTCCACTTTCGACCAGAATTGCTTTCACGGTACCGGATTTGTCCGCTTCGATCTGGTTCATCATTTTCATGGCTTCAACGATGCACAGGGTATCGCCCACGTTGACTTTCTGACCCACTTCGATGAACGCTTTTGCGTCCGGGCTTGGGGTGCGGTAGAAAGTACCAACCATCGGGGAACGTACGATGTGACCACTGATTTCCGCTGCTGCTGGCGCTTCCATGGAAGGAACGGTCGCCGGAGCGGCTGCGTTAGATTGAGCTGGCTGCTGCATCATTGGTGCAGCGTAAGCTTGTTGCATCACAGGGAAACTTGCGGCAGGAGCTGCACGGCTAATGCGTACTGACTCTTCGCCTTCAGAAATTTCCAGTTCGGAGATGCCTGATTCTTCAACCAGCTCGATCAGTTTTTTAATCTTACGAATATCCATGAGTGGGTTCCGTACTCTTTGTTTAGTGTGATTGTGACAGGCGTTTCACCGCCGTCTGTAAAGCGTATGCCCCGACAGCTGTATGCATAGCGATAAATTCCAGCAGGCCGGGACGCCGGTCTATTTTGCCCCAGAGTGTCAATGTTAGACTTGACGGACATTGTGCAGCGATCTGCTGCTATCCTCCGGCAAAAAACAAAATATACCTTCGTTGCGCCAATGTCACCTTTTCCGCAGCGCAAAAACTGCGTCAGGGAGGACGAGGTCGCACATTATAACGATTTCGTAGCAATTGGCAGCTAAATACTGGTCTTATCAGGGAAGATAATCAACAGCTAACATGTAAATAACCTTCAACACCGTGTAATTTGCAACAAGCCGCACAATTCACGAAATTAGCGCCATCATCGATGGAACTTCTTATAACGTAAGGTGAAAAGCTGTAAAGCCAGCCCTGCGAAGATGAGGGGCTGCAATGAGATAATCTTCACAGACCACAAATAATGTAGGGATGCCAGGATCGCGACAAGATAGACGACATTACGCAGCGGTTGCTGGGGATTGCCCAATTTTCACTGCATCGTCTGGATAGATGTGAATGCTAAAGCACGCAAAATCAACCGACTGACAATGCTCAGCATTAAATACGTTCGAGTGGTTAATTTGTAGGCAAATAAAATCAGATTATTCACCCCATGGTACCAGAAATCAGTAACAGGTTAAGCGTAGCGTCGCCCAGGCAAAGCACCATAAACCTAACAGGCGACGGAGGCGTATCAATAATGGCTGTTTGGTGGAGTAACAGTGCGCATCAATTTATGGTCAGTCGAAATCATGACTTTCCAGTTTGGATGATGTTGTACAACTTCATGACCAAGATGTTCGACGAAAGCTGTCCGGCTAACCGCTTTTCCCGTTAACCGATTGAATAATGATTTCAAAATGAGTTCCCTCTCTTATTAATCCTTGCTAAATGGTTAGTTAACCTTCACCAGCGTGCGCCCCTGGATCTGGTTATTAATGATGGCCTCGGCAAACTTCGGTGCCTCTGCCAGAGATATCTCTTTTGCCGCCTGGGTATAGAATGATTCCGGTAAATCGGCGACCAATCGCTGCCAGGCTTGTGCGCGGCGTGCTGGTGGCGTCATTACTGAATCCACCCCCTGTAAACGGACATTACGCAGAATAAATGGCATGACCGTGGTTGGCAGAGTAAAACCACCCGCCAGACCACAGGCCGCCACGCAGCCGCCGTAATTCATTTGCGCCAGCACTTTTGCCAGCACTTTGTCGCCAACGGTGTCAATTGCCCCAGCCCAGACTTGTTTTTCCAGAGGACGGGATTCGGCAAACTCATCGCGAGGGAGAATACGGCTGGCACCTAAACTTTTCAGATATTCATGGGTACTTTCGCGACCGGAAACGGCAACGACCTGATAACCCAACTTATGCAGCAGCGCCACGGCGGTACTGCCGACGCCACCACTGGCACCCGTCACGACAATCTCCCCATCCTGCGGGCGAACACCGGCATCTTCCAGCGCCATCACACACAACATGGCGGTAAAACCGGCAGTACCGATAATCATTGCTTTACGCGCGTCCAGCCCTTGCGGCATGGCAACCAGCCAGTCACCTTTCACTCGCGCCTGTTCCGCCAGCCCACCCCAGTGGTTTTCACCAACGCCCCAGCCAGTGAGTAACACCTCCTGACCGGCATGAAAACGCGGATCTTCGCTGGTGCGTACAGTTCCGGCAAAATCGATCCCAGGAATCATCGGAAAATTACGGATGATTTTTCCCTTACCGGTAATTGCCAGCGCATCTTTGTAGTTCAGGCTCGACCAGTGAACATCAACCGTGACATCGCCCTCCGGCAGGCGACTTTCGTCCAGAGTCTGTACCGATGCGAGAGTTTTGCCGTCCTGCTGTTCTAAAAGTAACGCCTGCATAAGTGGTCCTCATGTGCATGATGGATTGGAAAATAATTTCTGAAGACTATACTCGCTAATGGAAAAGCAAAGCCGATGAAGCGCAATAAATTGCGAGATAAATCTGATTTGCTAGTATGCCCGCTTCCTCACTATCGGAGTTAACACAAGGATGAGATTAACGACGAAATTTTCGGCCTTTGTTACGCTGCTCACCGGGTTAACAATTTTTGTGACTTTGCTGGGCTGTTCGCTAAGTTTCTACAACGCCATTCAGTATAAGTTTAGTCATCGTGTTCAGGCGGTGGCGACGGCGATCGATACCCACCTGGTGTCGAATGACTTCAGCACATTAAGGCCACAAATTACCGAATTAATGATGTCGGCAGATATCGTTCGTGTAGACCTGCTCCATGGTGATAAGCAGGTTTATACCCTGGCCAGAAATGGTAGTTATCGTCCGGTTGGCACCAACGATCTATTTCGTGAACTGAGCGTTCCGTTGATAAAGCATCCGGGGATGTCGCTGCGTCTGGTTTATCAGGATCCGATGGGCAACTATTTCCATTCGTTGATGACCACCGCGCCGCTCACGGGGGCGATTGGCTTTATCATTCTTATGCTCTTCCTGGCGGTACGCTGGTTACAACGGCAACTTGCCGGGCAAGAATTGCTGGAAACCCGGGCTACTCGTATCTTAAACGGTGAGCGTGGCTCTAATGTGTTGGGAACCATCTATGAATGGCCGCCCAGAACCAGCAGTGCGCTGGATACGCTGCTTCGTGAAATTCAGAACGCACGCGAACAACACAGCCGTCTTGATACGCTGATCCGCTCTTATGCCGCCCAGGACATGAAAACCGGCCTCAATAACCGACTCTTCTTCGATAATCAGTTAGCAACGTTACTGGAAGATCAGGAGAAAGTAGGTACCCACGGGATCGTGATGATGATTCGTCTGCCGGATTTCAATATGTTGAGTGATACCTGGGGGCACAGCCAGGTTGAAGAACAGTTCTTCTCTCTGACGAATCTGCTATCGACATTTATGATGCGCTACCCTGGCGCACTGCTGGCGCGTTACCACCGCAGTGATTTTGCTGCGCTGTTACCGCACCGGACGTTAAAAGAGGCAGAGAGCATCGCCAGTCAGTTAATCAAAGCCGTCGATACCTTGCCGAACAATAAAATGCTCGATCGCGACGATATGATCCACATTGGTATCTGTGCCTGGCGTAGTGGTCAGGATACCGAGCAGGTAATGGAACATGCAGAGTCTGCCACGCGTAATGCGGGATTGCAGGGCGGCAATAGCTGGGCTATTTACGATGACTCGTTGCCTGAAAAAGGACGCGGTAATGTTCGCTGGCGTACGCTTATCGAGCAAATGCTCAGTCGCGGCGGCCCGCGCCTTTATCAAAAACCGGCGGTTACTCGCGAAGGCCGGGTTCATCATCGTGAACTCATGTGCCGCATCTTCGATGGTAATGAAGAGGTTAGCTCGGCAGAGTATATGCCGATGGTCTTGCAGTTTGGTTTATCGGAAGAGTATGACCGCCTGCTAATCAGCCGTCTTATTCCACTATTGCGTTACTGGCCAGAGGAAAATCTGGCGATTCAGGTTACCGTTGAGTCGCTGATTCGCCCGCGTTTTCAGCGTTGGCTGCGCGATACGTTAATGCAATGTGAAAAATCGCAACGAAGACGCATAATTATTGAACTTGCAGAGGCCGATGTTGGTCAACATATCAGTCGCTTACAACCTGTTATTCGTTTAGTGAATGCTTTAGGGGTACGGGTAGCCGTCAACCAGGCTGGTTTGACGCTGGTAAGCACCAGTTGGATCAAAGAACTTAATGTTGAGTTACTCAAGCTCCATCCGGGGCTGGTCAGAAACATTGAGAAGCGAACGGAGAACCAGCTGCTGGTTCAAAGCCTGGTGGAAGCCTGCTCCGGGACCAGCACCCAGGTTTACGCCACCGGCGTGCGTTCGCGAAGCGAGTGGCAGACCCTGATTCAGCGCGGTGTTACAGGTGGGCAAGGGGATTTTTTCGCGTCCTCACAGCCACTTGATACTAACGTGAAAAAATATTCACAAAGATACTCGGTTTAACCTGCCGTTTAATCCGTTTTCACGTAGAATAACGCGCGCTGCGTCTCATGGGAGTGTGCTTGTCTGCTCGCCAGATTGTTGCAGCACATATGCAGATGAATGACCTTACGCGGTTGCAAACAGGCGAGGAATGCTGCTGATGCATTAAGCCTTTCTGGACTCAGGCAGAGATTTGTAACAAAGGAAACGAACTGCACTAATTTTCACCGTAGCAGATGATTTTTGCGCCTTGTCGCTGCTGCGTGTGGTTGGTAAAGTAAGCGGATTTTCTTTTCCGCCCCAGCTTTCAGGATTATCCCTTAGTATGTTGAAAAAATTTCGTGGCATGTTTTCCAATGACTTGTCCATTGACCTGGGTACTGCGAATACCCTCATTTATGTAAAAGGACAAGGCATCGTATTGAATGAGCCTTCCGTGGTGGCCATTCGTCAGGATCGTGCCGGTTCACCGAAAAGCGTAGCTGCAGTAGGTCATGACGCGAAGCAGATGCTGGGCCGTACGCCGGGCAATATTGCTGCCATTCGCCCAATGAAAGACGGCGTTATCGCCGACTTCTTCGTGACTGAAAAAATGCTCCAGCACTTCATCAAACAAGTGCACAGCAACAGCTTTATGCGTCCAAGCCCGCGCGTTCTGGTTTGTGTACCGGTTGGCGCGACTCAGGTTGAACGCCGCGCAATTCGTGAATCCGCGCAGGGCGCTGGTGCCCGTGAAGTCTTCCTGATTGAAGAACCGATGGCTGCCGCAATTGGTGCTGGCCTGCCGGTTTCTGAAGCGACCGGTTCTATGGTGGTTGATATCGGTGGTGGTACCACTGAAGTTGCTGTTATCTCCTTGAACGGCGTGGTTTACTCCTCTTCCGTGCGCATTGGTGGTGACCGTTTCGACGAAGCTATCATCAACTATGTACGTCGTAATTACGGTTCTCTGATCGGTGAAGCCACCGCAGAACGTATCAAGCACGAAATCGGTTCGGCTTACCCGGGCGATGAAGTCCGTGAAATCGAAGTTCGTGGCCGTAACCTGGCAGAAGGTGTTCCACGCGGTTTTACCCTGAACTCCAACGAAATCCTCGAAGCACTGCAGGAACCGCTGACCGGTATTGTGAGCGCGGTAATGGTTGCACTGGAACAGTGCCCGCCGGAACTGGCTTCCGACATCTCCGAGCGCGGCATGGTGCTCACCGGTGGTGGCGCACTGCTGCGTAACCTTGACCGTTTGTTAATGGAAGAAACCGGCATTCCAGTCGTTGTTGCTGAAGACCCGCTGACCTGTGTGGCGCGCGGTGGCGGCAAAGCGCTGGAAATGATCGACATGCACGGCGGCGACCTGTTCAGCGAAGAGTAATCGGATGCAGGCAGGGGAAGCGTCTGTTTACCCTGCCTGGTCTGATACGAGAATACGCATAACTTATGAAGCCAATTTTTAGCCGTGGCCCGTCGCTACAGATTCGCCTTATTCTGGCGGTGCTGGTGGCGCTCGGCATTATTATTGCCGACAGCCGCCTGGGGACGTTCAGTCAAATCCGTACTTATATGGATACCGCCGTCAGTCCTTTCTACTTTGTTTCCAATGCTCCTCGTGAATTGCTGGATGGCGTATCGCAGACGCTGGCCTCGCGTGACCAACTAGAACTTGAAAACCGGGCGTTACGTCAGGAACTGTTGCTGAAAAACAGTGAACTGCTGATGCTTGGACAATACAAACAGGAGAACGCGCGTCTGCGCGAGCTGCTGGGTTCCCCGCTGCGTCAGGATGAGCAGAAAATGGTGACTCAGGTTATCTCCACGGTTAACGATCCTTATAGCGATCAAGTTGTTATCGATAAAGGTAGCGTTAATGGCGTTTATGAAGGCCAGCCGGTCATCAGCGACAAAGGTGTTGTTGGTCAGGTGGTGGCCGTCGCTAAACTGACCAGTCGCGTGCTGCTGATTTGTGATGCGACCCACGCGCTGCCAATCCAGGTGCTGCGCAACGATATCCGCGTGATTGCAGCCGGTAACGGTTGTACGGATGATTTGCAGCTTGAGCATTTGCCAGCGAATACGGATATTCGTGTTGGTGATGTGCTGGTGACTTCCGGTCTGGGCGGTCGTTTCCCGGAAGGCTATCCGGTCGCGGTTGTCTCTTCCGTAAAACTCGATACCCAGCGCGCTTATACTGTGATTCAGGCGCGTCCGACTGCGGGACTGCAACGTTTGCGTTATCTGCTGCTGCTGTGGGGCGCGGATCGTAACGGCGCTAACCCGATGACGCCGGAAGAGGTGCATCGTGTTGCTAATGAACGTCTGATGCAGATGATGCCGCAGGTATTGCCTTCGCCAGACGCGATGGGGCCAAAGTTACCCGAACCGGCAACGGGGATCGCTCAGCCGACTCCGCAGCAACCGGCGACAGGAAATGCAGCTACTGCGCCTGCTGCGCCGACACAGCCTGCTGCTAATCGCTCTCCACAAAGGGCTACGCCGCCGCAAAGTGGTGCTCAACCGCCTGCGCGTGCGCCGGGAGGGCAATAGTGGCGAGCTATCGTAGCCAGGGACGCTGGGTAATCTGGCTCTCTTTCCTTATTGCGCTTTTGCTGCAAATCATGCCCTGGCCGGACAACCTGATAGTTTTCCGGCCAAACTGGGTGTTACTCATCTTGTTGTATTGGATCCTGGCCTTGCCCCATCGCGTAAATGTGGGCACAGGTTTTGTGATGGGTGCCATACTGGATCTGATCAGCGGCTCGACGCTTGGCGTACGCGTATTGGCGATGAGCATCATTGCTTACCTGGTGGCGCTGAAATACCAGCTTTTCCGCAACCTCGCATTATGGCAGCAGGCGCTGGTCGTCATGTTGCTTTCGCTGGTGGTGGATATTATTGTTTTCTGGGCAGAGTTTTTAGTGATTAACGTCTCTTTCAGACCGGAAGTGTTCTGGAGTAGTGTAGTCAATGGGGTGCTCTGGCCGTGGATTTTCTTGCTGATGCGTAAAGTCCGTCAGCAGTTTGCAGTGCAATAAAGGTTTCTATGACTTCTCTGTATTTAGCTTCCGGTTCTCCGCGTCGTCAGGAGTTACTTGCGCAACTTGGCGTAACCTTTGAACGTATTGTTACGGGCATTGAGGAGCAGCGTCAGCCGCAGGAGAGCGCGCAGCAGTATGTTGTGCGTCTGGCGCGCGAGAAAGCACAGGCGGGTGTCGCGCAAACGGCGCAGGATCTCCCGGTGCTGGGTGCGGATACTATCGTTATCCTGAATGGAGAAGTGCTGGAGAAACCGCGCGACGCAGAGCATGCGGTGCAGATGTTGCGCAAATTATCGGGTCAGACCCATCAGGTAATGACGGCAGTGGCGTTGGCCGACAGCCAGCACATTCTCGATTGCCTGGTGGTCACCGATGTGACTTTCAGAACGTTAACAGACGAAGACATCGCGGGCTATGTCGCCAGCGGTGAACCGTTAGATAAAGCAGGTGCATACGGTATTCAGGGGCTGGGTGGCTGTTTTGTCAGGAAGATAAATGGCAGCTATCACGCCGTTGTCGGCTTACCGCTGGTTGAAACGTATGAATTATTAAGTAATTTTAACGCACTGCGTGAGAAAAGGGATAAACATGACGGCTGAATTGTTAGTAAATGTAACGCCTTCGGAAACGCGAGTGGCGTATATTGATGGCGGTATTCTGCAGGAAATTCATATTGAACGTGAGGCGCGACGCGGAATAGTAGGCAATATCTACAAGGGTCGTGTAAGTCGTGTACTTCCGGGTATGCAGGCGGCTTTTGTAGATATTGGGCTGGATAAAGCCGCGTTTCTTCATGCATCCGACATCATGCCGCACACCGAATGTGTGGCGGGTGAAGAACAAAAGCAATTCACGGTGCGCGACATCTCGGAGCTGGTCCGTCAGGGGCAAGATCTGATGGTGCAGGTGGTGAAAGATCCGCTTGGCACTAAGGGTGCGCGCCTGACCACCGATATCACGCTGCCTTCTCGCTATCTGGTGTTTATGCCAGGGGCTTCTCACGTTGGGGTATCCCAACGTATTGAAAGCGAATCAGAACGTGAACGCCTGAAAAAAGTGGTCGCAGAGTATTGCGACGAGCAGGGCGGGTTTATCATCCGTACTGCAGCGGAAGGGGTTGGCGAGGCTGAACTGGCCTCCGATGCCGCTTATCTGAAACGCGTCTGGACCAAAGTTATGGAGCGTAAAAAGCGCCCACAGACCCGTTATCAGCTGTACGGCGAACTGGCGCTGGCGCAGCGTGTTCTGCGTGATTTCGCCGACGCCGAACTCGACCGCATTCGCGTTGACTCACGCCTGACTTACGAAGCATTGCTGGAGTTTACCTCGGAGTACATTCCCGAGATGACCAGCAAGCTGGAGCATTACACCGGACGCCAGCCGATTTTCGATCTCTTTGATGTCGAAAACGAAATCCAGCGGGCGCTGGAACGCAAAGTAGAACTGAAATCCGGTGGCTATCTGATTATCGACCAGACCGAAGCGATGACCACTGTGGACATCAATACCGGAGCGTTTGTCGGTCATCGCAATCTGGACGACACCATTTTCAATACCAATATTGAAGCGACGCAGGCTATCGCTCGCCAGTTACGGTTGCGCAATCTGGGCGGGATTATCATTATTGATTTCATCGACATGAATAATGAAGATCACCGTCGCCGCGTGTTGCATTCGCTGGAGCAGGCGTTGAGCAAAGACCGGGTGAAAACCAGCGTTAATGGTTTTTCGGCGCTGGGGCTGGTGGAGATGACGCGTAAACGCACCCGCGAAAGCATTGAGCACGTACTGTGTAACGAATGCCCAACCTGCCACGGTCGCGGAACGGTGAAAACCGTGGAAACGGTATGCTATGAAATCATGCGCGAGATTGTTCGTGTCCACCATGCTTACGACTCCGACCGTTTCCTGGTCTATGCTTCTCCGGCAGTAGCCGAAGCCTTGAAAGGTGAAGAGTCACACTCGCTGGCGGAAGTGGAAATTTTCGTTGGCAAACAGGTTAAAGTACAAATTGAACCGCTCTATAACCAGGAGCAGTTTGACGTCGTAATGATGTAAACAGATGCTGGGCCGCCATCCGGCAAAGGGTTTTTGAGTCACATTTTTAGCAGACAAGGAGTGACGGGTGAGGCGATTGCCGGGGATTTTACTGCTTACTGGAGCTGCGCTCGTTGTGATCGCTGCCCTGCTGGTTAGCGGCCTGCGTATTGCTTTACCGCATCTTGACGCCTGGCGTCCGGAAATCCTCAACAAAATAGAATCCGCGACTGGCATGCCGGTAGAAGCCAGTCAGCTCTCAGCCAGCTGGCAGAATTTTGGTCCGACGCTTGAAGCGCACGACATCCGTGCAGAACTAAAAGATGGCGGCGAATTTTCGGTTAAACGCGTTACTCTGGCGCTGGATGTCTGGCAAAGCCTGTTACATATGCGCTGGCAGTTTCGTGATCTCACTTTCTGGCAGCTGCGCTTTCGCACCAACACTCCTATCACCAGCGGTGGTGGTAATGATAGCCTGGAAGCCAGTCACATCAGCGATCTGTTTCTTCGTCAATTCGACCATTTCGATCTCCGCGACAGTGAAGTCAGTTTCCTGACGCCATCCGGTCAGCGCGCCGAGCTGGCGATCCCACAACTCACCTGGCTGAACGATCCACGTCGACACCGTGCGGAAGGCCTGGTAAGCCTCTCCAGCCTTACCGGACAGCACGGCGTGATGCAGGTGCGCATGGATTTGCGCGATGATGAGGGGTTGTTAAGCAATGGTCGCGTCTGGCTCCAGGCGGATGACATCGACCTGAAGCCGTGGCTCGGTAAATGGATGCAGGACAATATTGCGCTGGAAACGGCACAGTTCTCCCTTGAAGGCTGGATGACGATCGACAAAGGCGATGTAACCGGCGGTGACGTCTGGCTGAAACAGGGCGGTGCCAGCTGGTTGGGCGAGAAGCAAACGCATACGCTGTCGGTGGATAATCTGACCGCGCATATTACGCGTGAAAATCCGGGCTGGCAGTTCTCTATTCCCGACACACGGATCACGATGGACGGCAAACCCTGGCCGAGCGGAGCATTGACGCTGGCCTGGATACCGGAACAGGACGTTGGAGGCAAAGACAATAAACGCAGTGACGAACTCCGGATTCGCGCCAGTAATCTGGAGCTGGCAGGCCTGGAGGGCGTACGCCCGTTGGCCGCGAAACTTTCACCTGCACTGGGTGATGTTTGGCGCTCCACACAACCGAGCGGCAAGATTAACACTCTGGCGCTGGATATCCCGCTTCAGGCGGCAGACAAGACCCGTTTTCAGGCATCGTGGAGCGATCTGGCCTGGAAGCAATGGAAATTATTACCGGGTGCGGAACACTTCTCCGGGACGCTTTCCGGCAGCGTAGAAAATGGTTTGCTTACTGCGTCGATGAAGCAGGCAAAGATGCCTTACGAAACGGTATTCCGCGCGCCACTGGAAATCGCCGACGGCCAGGCAACGATAAGCTGGCTGAACAATGACAAAGGTTTCCAGCTGGATGGACGTAATATTGACGTTAAAGCCAAAGCCGTCCATGCGCGCGGCGGTTTTCGTTACCTGCAACCTGCTAACGATGAACCCTGGCTGGGGATTCTGGCTGGCATCAGTACCGACGATGGTTCACAAGCCTGGCGCTATTTCCCGGAAAACTTGATGGGTAAAGACCTGGTTGATTACTTAAGTGGCGCGATTCAGGGCGGTGAAGCGGATAACGCGACGCTGGTTTATGGTGGCAATCCGCAACTCTTCCCCTATAAACACAACGAAGGTCAGTTTGAAGTGCTGGTGCCGCTGCGTAACGCGAAGTTTGCCTTCCAGCCGGACTGGCCTGCATTAACTAACCTTGATATTGAACTGGACTTTATTAACGACGGTTTATGGATGAAAACCGATGGCGTTAATCTGGGCGGCGTGCGCGCGAGTAATCTCACCGCAGTGATCCCTGACTACTCAAAAGAAAAACTGCTGATTGACGCTGACATTAAAGGCCCGGGTAAAGCCGTCGGCCCTTACTTTGATGAGACACCGCTGAAAGATTCTCTGGGGGCGACCCTGCAAGAACTCCAGCTCGACGGCGATGTGAATGCTCGCTTACATCTTGATATCCCGCTGAACGGCGAGTTGGTAACCGCGAAAGGTGAAGTGACGCTGCGTAATAACAGTCTGTTTATCAAACCACTCGACAGCACCCTGAAAAATTTGAGCGGTAAATTCAGCTTTATCAATGGCGATCTGCAAAGTGAACCACTGACAGCAAGCTGGTTTAATCAGCCGTTGAACGTGGATTTTTCCACCAAAGAAGGGGCAAAAGCCTACCAGGTTGCGGTGAATCTCAACGGTAACTGGCAACCAGCGAAAACCGGCGTTTTGCCTGAAGCGGTGAACGAAGCATTAAGTGGCAGCGTGGCGTGGGATGGTAAAGTGGGCATTGAGCTGCCTTATCATGCTGGCGCGACCTATAACGTAGAGCTGAACGGCGATTTGAAGAATGTGAGCAGTCACTTACCTTCACCGTTAGCCAAACCTGCGGGTGAACCACTACCGGTAAACGTTAAGGTTGATGGCAATCTCAACAGCTTTGAGTTAACCGGACAGGCTGGTGCGGATAACCATTTCAATAGCCGCTGGTTGCTTGGTCAAAAGCTGACGCTCGACCGTGCTATTTGGGCGGCAGACAGTAAAACGCTCCCGCCGTTGCCGGAACAAAGTGGCGTTGAACTCAATATGCCGCCGATGAATGGTGCCGAGTGGCTGGCCCTGTTCCAGAAAGGCGCGGCGGAGAGTGTCGGTGGTGCAGCGAGTTTCCCACAACACATAACGTTACGTACGCCTATGTTGTCGCTGGGAAATCAGCAATGGAATAACCTGAGTATTGTTTCGCAACCGACGGCAAATGGCACCCAGGTTGAGGCGCAAGGGCGTGAAATCAACGCCACGCTGGCGATGCGTAATAACGCGCCGTGGCTGGCGAATATCAAATATCTTTATTACAACCCGAGCGTGGCGAAAACTCGTGGTGATTCAACGCCGTCATCACCTTTCCCGACAACGGAGCGCATTAACTTCCGTGGCTGGCCGGACGCACAAATACGATGCGCAGAGTGCTGGTTCTGGGGGCAAAAATTCGGGCGCATTGACAGTGATATCACCATTTCTGGCAATACATTAACGCTGACTAATGGACTGATTGATACTGGTTTTTCGCGGCTCACTGCCGATGGTGAATGGGTTAACAATCCGGGAAATGAACGCACCTCGCTGAAAGGAAAACTGCGTGGGCAGAAAATTGATGCAGCCGCAGAATTTTTTGGTGTCACGACGCCCATACGCCAGTCGTCATTTAATGTGGATTACGATTTACACTGGCGCAAAGCACCCTGGCAACCAGATGAGGCGACGTTGAATGGCATCATTCATACTCAACTGGGTAAAGGCGAAATTACCGAAATCAATACCGGACATGCCGGGCAATTGCTGCGCTTATTGAGCGTTGATGCCCTGATGCGTAAGCTGCGTTTTGATTTCAGAGACACCTTTGGTGAAGGGTTCTATTTTGACTCCATTCGCAGCACCGCGTGGATTAAAGACGGCGTTATGCACACCGACGACACGCTGGTGGATGGCCTGGAAGCGGACATTGCCATGAAAGGGTCGGTAAATCTGGTGCGTCGCGACCTGAATATGGAAGCGGTTGTCGCACCAGAGATTTCTGCGACGGTGGGCGTGGCTGCGGCTTTTGCGGTTAACCCCATTGTTGGCGCGGCAGTGTTTGCCGCCAGTAAAGTGCTGGGACCGCTGTGGAGCAAAGTCTCCATTTTGCGCTATCACATTTCGGGTCCGCTGGACGATCCGCAAATCAACGAAGTGTTGCGACAACCGCGTAAAGAAAAAGCGCAATGATTTGACGAGGGCGCGTAATTGCCCCAATCTCATAGGATAATCGTTGCCAAAGGCCAACGAGCCAGAACATAACCGTAGGCCGGACAGGGCGTTCACGCCGCATCCGGCAGCCGTAAAAAATCCTCTACTGCAGTAACTAACGAGTAGCAAAAACGATGAGTCTGAACCTGGTAAGTGAACAATTGCTAGCGGCGAACGGCCTGAAACATCAGGACTTGTTCGCGATCCTCGGTCAACTGGCCGAACGTCGCCTTGATTATGGCGATCTCTATTTTCAGTCGAGCTATCACGAATCCTGGGTTTTAGAAGACCGTATTATTAAAGATGGTTCTTACAACATCGATCAGGGCGTTGGCGTGCGTGCAATCAGTGGTGAAAAAACCGGATTTGCTTACGCTGACCAAATCAGCCTGCTGGCGCTGGAACAGAGTGCACAAGCGGCGCGCACCATCGTCCGTGATAGTGGTGATGGCAAAGTACAGACGCTGGGCGCGGTAGAGCATAGCCCGTTATATACCTCGGTAGATCCGCTGCAAAGCATGAGCCGTGAAGATAAGCTGGATATCCTGCGTCGCGTCGATAAGGTTGCCCGCGAAGCGGACAAGCGCGTACAGGAAGTGACTGCCAGCCTCAGTGGTGTCTATGAATTAATTCTGGTTGCGGCCACCGACGGCACGCTAGCGGCGGATGTCCGTCCGCTGGTGCGTCTTTCCGTGAGCGTTCTGGTCGAAGAAGATGGCAAACGCGAACGCGGTGCCAGTGGCGGCGGCGGTCGTTTTGGTTATGAGTTCTTCCTTGCCGATCTCGACGGCGAAGTCCGTGCGGATGCGTGGGCAAAAGAAGCAGTGCGTATGGCGCTGGTCAATCTTTCTGCCGTTGCTGCACCAGCGGGCACCATGCCGGTAGTACTTGGCGCAGGTTGGCCGGGCGTGCTGTTGCATGAAGCGGTGGGTCACGGTCTGGAAGGCGACTTCAACCGCCGTGGCACTTCAGTATTTAGTGGACAGGTCGGGGAGTTGGTGGCTTCAGAACTGTGTACCGTGGTTGATGACGGCACGATGGTCGATCGCCGTGGTTCGGTGGCGATTGATGACGAAGGTACGCCAGGCCAGTACAACGTGCTGATTGAGAACGGCATTCTGAAAGGCTACATGCAGGATAAACTCAACGCGCGTTTGATGGGGATGACGCCGACTGGCAACGGTCGCCGTGAATCCTACGCTCATCTGCCCATGCCGCGTATGACCAATACCTATATGCTGCCGGGTAAATCGACCCCGCGGGAAATTATTGAATCCGTTGAGTACGGTATCTATGCACCGAACTTTGGTGGCGGTCAGGTGGATATCACCTCCGGCAAATTCGTTTTCTCCACCTCAGAAGCGTATCTGATTGAAAACGGTAAAGTAACGAAGCCGGTGAAAGGCGCAACGTTGATTGGTTCCGGTATCGAAACCATGCAGCAGATTTCGATGGTTGGCAACGACCTGAAACTGGATAACGGCGTGGGTGTCTGCGGTAAAGAAGGGCAAAGTTTGCCGGTTGGCGTGGGCCAGCCAACGCTGAAAGTTGATAACCTGACTGTTGGCGGTACTGCGTAATAATTTCAGTATTTTCAGAAAGATAATTAATCCTTCTCCGTGTACGAACGGTCCCCTCGCCCCTCTGGGGTTAGGGTGAGGGGAACCCGTTGGCACAGGTTTGTACTACGTAACAGTACAATATTAATTACTTCTCTTTCCCGCGCCCGTGCATCTCCTGAAACAATTTACCGACCTCAACAAAATAATCCGTTAGCGAGTTGATCACGACTTGTACCTTCAGCGGCAGCTTATCTTTTTCGGTATATAACGCATAAACCGGGCGTGGATCTGACTGATAACGCGGCAGCAGGATCTCCAGCTCCCCACGATTGATCTCGTTGATCACCCACATCAGCGGCACGTAGGCGATCCCGGCACCCGCCGTCAGCCAGCGCACCAGCGTCATCGGATCATTAGTCACAAATCTTCCTTGTGGGATCAGGCGAGTCGAGATCCCTTCCGGTGCGATCAGTTCAAATTCATTGTCGGGCCGCACGCTGTATTCAAGCCATGAATGACTACTCAAATCGGCGGGTTTTTCCGGTATGCCGTATTGTGTGAGATAGCTTTTCGCGGCGCACACCACCATCGGCATCGCGCCCAGACGGCGGGAAAACAGGCTGGAATCCTGCAACGCGCCGACGCGGATCACCACATCCAGACCATCGGCAATCAGGTCGGGGGCAGGAATTCCGGTAACCAGATTGACGCTCAAACCTGGGTATTCTTTCAGCATTTTTGCTGTCAGCCCGGCGAGAACATTTTGTGCCATAGTTGAAGAACAGCCAATGCGCAGCGTCCCGATGGGGGTGTTATTGAAGGCATACAGTTGCTCATGAACATCCTGCACTTCATGGAGCATCCGACGGCAGCCCTGGTAGTAAATTCTACCGGCTTCGGTCAGGCCAATGCTGCGTGTGCTACGGTTTAACAGCTTTACCTGCAACTCATCTTCCAGTTTTGACACCGTCTGACTGATGGACGAAACGCTCATCTGTAGCTGTCTGGCGGCGGCGGTAAAAGAGCCAAATTCAACTACTTTGGCAAACACCGACATGCGTTTTAGTCGTTCCATTATTCACTCTGACTTAAAAGTGATTTAGATCACATAATATAGATAACAGCATAACAGTTACGCTAATATATTAAATATCAATCTACAGCAATGTTGCTCTCGCCCGGCTTTCCATGCCCTTCTCTGCGGCGACAGATGCTGAAAATAATAACGCCTGCTCTCTCTATACAACCAAGGTCAACATGAGTCTGTTTCCCGTTATCGTGGTGTTTGGGCTGTCCTTCCCACCGATATTTTTCGAATTGCTTTTATCACTGGCGATTTTCTGGCTGGTGCGCCGGGTACTTGTGCCAACAGGTATCTACGACTTTGTCTGGCATCCGGCGTTGTTCAACACCGCGCTCTATTGCTGCTTGTTTTATTTGATATCGCGACTGTTCGTTTGAGGTTGAAGTGAAAACACTAATAAGAAAATTCTCCCGTACGGCCATCACGGTCGTATTAGTCATTCTGGCCTTCATCGCAATTTTTAATGCCTGGGTCTATTACACCGAATCCCCCTGGACGCGTGACGCGCGCTTTAGCGCTGACGTCGTTGCGATCGCGCCGGACGTTTCTGGACTTATCACCCAGGTGAATGTTCATGATAACCAGCTGGTGAAAAAAGGACAGGTACTGTTCACCATCGACCAGCCGCGCTATCAAAAGGCGCTTGAGGAAGCGCAAGCCGATGTTGCTTATTATCAGGTACTGGCACAGGAGAAACGCCAGGAGGCCGGACGTCGTAACCGTCTCGGTGTGCAGGCGATGTCTCGCGAAGAGATCGACCAGGCCAACAACGTACTACAAACAGTTCTGCATCAGTTAGCGAAAGCGCAGGCGACCCGCGATCTGGCAAAACTGGATCTTGAACGTACAGTCATCCGCGCGCCAGCAGATGGCTGGGTGACCAACCTCAACGTCTATACCGGTGAGTTTATTACCCGTGGATCAACGGCGGTTGCGCTGGTCAAACAGAACTCCTTCTATGTACTGGCCTATATGGAAGAAACTAAGCTGGAAGGGGTGCGCCCTGGGTATCGTGCGGAGATCACGCCGCTTGGCAGTAACAAAGTGCTGAAAGGGACTGTTGATAGTGTTGCCGCTGGGGTCACCAACGCCAGCAGCACGCGTGACGACAAAGGGATGGCGACCATCGACTCTAACCTTGAATGGGTGCGTTTGGCGCAACGTGTTCCGGTTCGTATTCGTCTCGACAACCAGCAAGAGAACATCTGGCCTGCGGGCACCACTGCTACAGTGGTGGTCACTGGCAAACAAGATCGCGACGAAAGCCAGGATTCGTTCTTCCGTAAAATGGCCCATCGCCTGCGTGAGTTTGGTTAATCACGATGGGTATTTTCTCCATTGCTAACCAACATATTCGCTTTGCGGTAAAACTGGCGACCGCCATTGTACTGGCGCTGTTTGTTGGCTTTCACTTCCAGCTGGAAACGCCACGCTGGGCGGTACTGACAGCGGCGATTGTTGCCGCCGGTCCGGCCTTTGCTGCGGGAGGTGAACCGTATTCTGGCGCTATTCGCTATCGTGGCTTTTTGCGCATCATCGGCACATTTATTGGCTGTATTGCTGGACTGGTGATCATCATTGCGATGATCCGCGCACCATTATTGATGATTCTGGTGTGCTGTATCTGGGCCGGTTTTTGTACCTGGATATCCTCGCTGGTACGAATAGAAAACTCGTATGCGTGGGGGCTGGCCGGTTATACCGCGCTGATCATTGTGATCACTATTCAGCCGGAACCATTGCTTACGCCGCAGTTTGCCGTCGAACGTTGTAGCGAGATCGTTATCGGTATTGTGTGTGCAATTATGGCGGATTTGCTCTTTTCTCCGCGATCGATCAAACAAGAAGTGGATCGAGAGCTGGAAAGTTTGCTGGTTGCGCAATATCAATTAATGCAACTCTGTATCAAGCATGGCGATGGTGAAGTTGTCGATAAAGCCTGGGGCGATCTGGTGCGACGTACTACGGCGTTACAAGGTATGCGCAGCAACCTGAATATGGAATCTTCCCGCTGGGCGCGGGCCAATCGACGTTTAAAAGCGATCAATACGCTATCGCTGACGCTGATTACACAATCCTGCGAAACTTATCTTATTCAGAATACGCGCCCGGAATTGATCACTGATACTTTCCGCGAATTTTTTGACACGCCGGTAGAAACCGCGCAGGACGTCCACAAGCAGCTCAAACGCCTGCGGAGAGTTATCGCCTGGACCGGGGAACGGGAAACGCCTGTCACCATTTATAGCTGGGTCGCGGCGGCAACGCGTTATCAGCTTCTCAAGCGCGGCGTTATCAGTAACACAAAAATCAACGCCACCGAAGAAGAGATCCTGCAAGGCGAACCGGAAGTCAAAGTAGAGTCAGCCGAACGTCATCATGCGATGGTTAACTTCTGGCGAACCACACTTTCCTGCATTCTGGGGACGCTTTTCTGGCTGTGGACGGGCTGGACTTCAGGCAGTGGTGCAATGGTGATGATTGCGGTAGTGACGTCACTGGCAATGCGTTTGCCGAATCCACGCATGGTGGCGATCGACTTTATCTATGGGACGCTGGCGGCGCTGCCGTTAGGGCTGCTCTACTTTTTGGTGATTATCCCTAATACCCAACAAAGCATGTTATTGCTGTGTATTAGCCTGGCAGTGCTGGGATTTTTCCTCGGTATAGAAGTACAGAAACGGCGACTGGGCTCGATGGGGGCGCTGGCCAGCACCATAAATATTATCGTGCTGGATAACCCGATGACTTTCCATTTCAGTCAGTTTCTCGACAGCGCATTAGGGCAAATCGTCGGCTGTGTGCTCGCGTTCACCGTTATTTTGCTGGTGCGGGATAAATCGCGCGACAGGACTGGACGTGTACTGCTTAATCAGTTTGTTTCTGCTGCTGTTTCCGCGATGACTACCAATGTGGCACGTCGTAAAGAGAACCACCTCCCGGCACTTTATCAGCAGCTGTTTTTGCTGATGAATAAGTTCCCAGGGGATTTGCCGAAATTTCGCCTGGCGCTGACGATGATTATCGCGCACCAGCGCCTGCGTGATGCGCCGATCCCGGTTAACGAGGATTTATCGGCGTTTCACCGACAAATGCGCCGCACAGCAGACCATGTGATATCTGCCCGTAGCGATGATAAACGTCGTCGGTACTTTGGCCAGTTGCTGGAAGAACTGGAAATCTACCAGGAAAAGCTACGCATCTGGCAAGCGCCACCGCAGGTGACGGAACCAGTACATCGGCTTACGGGTATGCTCCATAAGTATCAACATGCGTTGACCGATAGTTAAGTCAAAACCGACGCCAAAAGCGTCGGTTTTTTCATGGCTATACTTAGCAATGAACGGCAGAACTCGCCGCGAAACGTGACGGTGGCAACAGATGAATATTTATACCTTTGATTTTGATGAGATTGAGAGTCAGGAGGATTTTTACCGCGACTTCCGCCAAACCTTTGGTCTGGCAAAAGATAAAGTACGCGATCTCGACTCTCTATGGGATGTGTTAATGAACGATGTCCTGCCGCTACCACTTGAGATTGAATTTGTTCATCTGGGAGAGAAAACGCGTCGCCGTTTTGGCGCGTTAATATTGCTGTTTGATGAGGCAGAGGAAGAGCTGGAAGGGCATTTGCGTTTTAATGTTCGTCATTAGCGCAAAAAAAAGCCCCCGAACCGGGGGCAATATCGTCGGACAAGACGATGAGGGTTTATTTGTACAGTTCAGCCGTAGCGTGCCAGGTGTCACCGCTACGAGCTTCCGTAATCTGGTAGGCCGTTGCGCCTTTCTCTTCTGCTTTTTTGTTCAGCATTTCACGCATATCCATTGGCGAAGACGCCACACCACTTACGGATACGGTCCCGATTGCTTCACGATTTTGTGCTTGTGCAGCATCAATGGAGTCGGCAGCGAATGCACCGAAAGAGAGAACAGAAAGTACGCTTAATGCAGCAACAGTGGTTTTGATTTTCATGATTTTTACCTCGACATAATCTTTTAGCTGGGCCTTTGTTTCGTGACCCATATCACAAAATCAAGTATACACTAATTATTGAACTAATTAATACCACGCTAACTGTTTCAGTTGATACTAAGTGTTAAAAATGTGAATTTTAATAACAAAAAAGTATTAAAAACACGGTTATTTATTATAAATACCAGATTTTTCAATTAGATAATGGATTTTGCATAATGTGCTTTTTTTACCGTATGTATTCATTGTGTGAATGATATGTCGCAGTAAAACGCACTATTCGTTAAATTAATTGCAGGGGAAAGCAGGGGGTTGAGAGGGATAAGCAACATTTTCCCCGCCGCCAGAAGCGACGGGGCAGAGATTAAAGCTCCTGGTCGAACAGCTCTAAAATCGCTTCGTACAGGTCTTTGACGGTGAAACCGTTAGCAGGGGTGGTAAAGATGGTGTCATCGCCAGCGATGGTGCCCAGAATACCTTCTGCTTTGCCCAGTGAGTCCAGCAGGCGAGCAATTAACTGCGCCGCGCCAGGGCTGGTATGAATCACGACAACTGCATCGTTGTAGTCGATATCCAGCACCAGATTCTTCAATGGACTGGAGGTAGTTGGTACACCCAGTTCAGCTGGCAGGCAGTAAACCATTTCCATTTTGGCATTGCGTGTACGTACAGCACCAAACTTGGTCAACATCCGCGAGACTTTAGACTGATTAATATTGTCAAAGCCTTGCTCCTGCAACGCGGCGACGATTTCGCCCTGGGAGCTAAATTTCTCTTCTTTAAGTAATGCTTTAAATGCTTTAACTAGTTCTTCTTGCTTAGCCGAGCTTCGCATAAGTCACCCGATATGGTGGTTGATACAACATTATTGTGCATACAGATGAATTTTTATGCAAACAGTCAGCCCTGAAGAAGGCTGAAATAATGTTATGAAAGAGCGGGATTTTATCAAATTTCGTTATTGAGAAACATGCCTGCGTCACGGCATGCAAATTCTGCTTAAAAGTAAATTAATTGTTATCAAATTGATGTTGTTTTGGCTGAACGGTAGGGTATATTGTCACCACCTGTTGGAATGTTGCGCTAATGCATAAGCGACTGTTAATTACGTAAGTTAGGTTCCTGATTACGGCAATTAAATGCATAAACGCTAAACTTGCGTGACTACACATTCTTGAGATGTGGTCATTGTAAACGGCAATTTTGTGGATTAAGGTCGCGGCAGCGGAGCAACATATCTTAGTTTATCAATATAATAAGGAGTTTAGGATGAAAGTCGCAGTCCTCGGCGCTGCTGGCGGTATTGGCCAGGCGCTTGCACTACTGTTAAAAACCCAACTGCCTTCAGGTTCAGAACTCTCTCTGTATGATATCGCTCCAGTGACTCCCGGTGTGGCTGTCGATCTGAGCCATATCCCTACTGCTGTGAAAATCAAAGGTTTTTCTGGTGAAGATGCGACTCCGGCGCTGGAAGGCGCAGATGTCGTTCTTATCTCTGCAGGTGTAGCGCGTAAACCGGGTATGGATCGTTCCGACCTGTTTAACGTTAACGCCGGCATCGTGAAAAACCTGGTACAGCAAGTTGCGAAAACCTGCCCGAAAGCGTGCATTGGTATTATCACTAACCCGGTTAACACCACAGTTGCGATTGCTGCTGAAGTGCTGAAAAAAGCCGGTGTTTATGACAAAAACAAACTGTTCGGCGTTACCACGCTGGATATCATTCGTTCCAACACCTTTGTTGCGGAACTGAAAGGCAAACAGCCAGGCGAAGTTGAAGTGCCGGTTATTGGCGGTCACTCTGGTGTTACCATTCTGCCGCTGCTGTCACAGGTTCCTGGCGTTAGTTTTACCGAGCAGGAAGTGGCTGATCTGACCAAACGTATCCAGAACGCGGGTACTGAGGTGGTTGAAGCGAAAGCCGGTGGCGGGTCTGCAACCCTGTCTATGGGTCAGGCAGCTGCACGTTTTGGCCTGTCTCTGGTTCGCGCACTGCAAGGTGAACAAGGCGTTGTCGAATGTGCCTACGTTGAAGGTGACGGTCAGTACGCACGTTTCTTCTCTCAACCGCTGCTGCTGGGTAAAAACGGCGTGGAAGAGCGTAAATCTATCGGCACTCTGAGCGCATTTGAAAAGAACGCGCTGGAAGGTATGCTGGATACGCTGAAGAAAGATATCGCTCTGGGCGAAGAGTTCGTTAATAAGTAATTGATTAGCGGATAATAAAAAACCGGAGCACAGACTCCGGTTTTTTGTTTTGAGCGCACGACTTAATTGGTTGCCGGATATTCCTGAATGGTGACCTGCAGCGTTAACTGCTTATCATCACGCATCACTACAACCGGGATCACCGAGCCAGGGCGAATTTCCGCCACCTGATCCATCGTCTCCAGAGCAGAGATGGCCGGTTTGTTATCCACCGAAATAATCAAATCATTGACCTGAATACCCGCATTCGCCGCCGGGCCGTCAGGTGACACTTCATTAACCACGATCCCTTGCAGTTGATCTATACCACCGCCTTGCGCGTGCAGTGGTGCGATCTCACGTCCACCAATGCCAATGTAGCCGCGGATCACGCGACCATCGCGGATCAGTTTATCCATAATTTTGGTTGCTAACTGGAAAGGAATCGCAAAGCCGATACCTTCCGGCGTTTCGCCATCGTTACTCTTATCAAACGATAGCGTGTTAATGCCCATCAGTTCGCCCAGCGAGTTCACCAGCGCGCCGCCAGAGTTACCGTGGTTAATGGAAGCATCGGTTTGCAGGAAGTTTTGCCGCCCGGTCGGGTTCAGACCGATTCGACCCGTGGCACTAATAATCCCCTGGGTAATGGTCTGCCCGAGGTTGTACGGGTTACCGATCGCCAGTACCACGTCACCAATGTGCGGTACGCGACGTGCGTTGATTGGAATGGTAGGTAAACCGCCAGTGGCATTAATTTTAAGTACCGCCAGATCGGTTAGAGAGTCAGATCCCACCAGCAATGCTTCAAATACACGTCCATCCTGTAAGGCGACGATGATCTGATCGGCGTCGTTGATGACGTGTTTATTGGTGATGATATAACCGCGTTGATCCATGATTACACCGGATCCCAGGGTGCGGATCTCAAGCTGGTTGTGAGAGTTGGTGTTCAAACCACGGTTGTAAACGTTAACCACCGCTGGCGCGGCGCGGCGAACCGCCAGATTATAGCTGGCAGGCGTCTCATCGGTACTGTCAAATTGCGGAGTGGAAAGCGGGTTAAGGCTGCGCAGCGAAGGCATGGCAACCAGCAGAATAGCGCCGACAATTAATCCAATCGCAACGGAACGTAAGAGCTTCACAAACATGATGGAGGCGTCATTAAAAAAGGGAACGGCAGCAGCATACCACGAGTTAACCGGACATCACACGTCAGCCTGATGCCCGGTTTACGACATTAACGCATCAGCAGATAGATGCTTTCATTGCCGCGTACAATTTGCAGGGCAATGATGGCCGGTTTTGCCGCCAGCACTTTACGCATTTCAGCAATCGAGCTCACCCGATCGCGGTTGACGCCAATGATCACATCGTCTTTTTGCAAGCCTGCCTGAGCAGCTGGGCTTCCTTTGACAACCTCATCGATCTTAATACCTTTGCCGCCATCTTTTAGCTGACCATCGCTCAACGTTGCACCTTCCAGCGCTGGCGTGATCATTTCAGCGCTGGCCGACGAAGAGGTGCTGGTATCGAGCGTCACTTCTACTTCCAGTGGTTTGCCGTTACGCAGCAGGCCAAGTTTCACTTTTGTGCCCGGCTCGGTGGTCGCGATACGAGAGCGCAACTCAGCAAAGCTATTCAGCGGTTTGCCGTTGAGGCTGGTAATAATATCGCCCGCTTTGACGCCCGCTTTCGCCGAGCCAGAACCTGGCAACACTTCGCTGACAAACGCGCCACGCTGCACGTCAAGGTTGAAGGCTTTGGCGATATCGGCACTCATCTCGGTGCCTTTGATGCCTAACAGACCGCGTTTGATTTCACCGAAGTCGATAAGCTGCTGCGCCAGTGTTCGCGCCATATTACTGGGGATGGCAAATCCAATCCCGACGCTCCCACCGCCAGGCGCAAGGATTGCCGTGTTGATGCCAATTAACTCACCGTTAAGGTTTAACAGTGCTCCGCCGGAGTTACCGCGGTTAATGGAAGCATCTGTCTGGATAAAGTTTTCCAGACCTTCAAGATTCAACCCGCTGCGGCCTAATGCGGAAACAATGCCAGAGGTGGCGGTTTGCCCAAGGCCAAATGGGTTACCGACCGCCACGGCAAAATCACCGACGCGCAATTTATCGGAGTCGGCAATAGCGATTTGCGTTAATTTGCTCGGGTTTTGAATTTGCAACAGGGCGATATCGCTCTGGTCATCGCTACCAATCAGTTTTGCATCAAACTCGCGCCCATCATTGAGCTGAATACTGATTTTCTGTGCCTGATTAATCACATGGTTGTTGGTCAGCACATAGCCTTTACTGGCGTTGATGATGACACCGGAGCCTAAACCTTCGAAGGGTTGTGCAGGTTGATCCGGTAAATCATCACCAAAAAACTTTTTGAATTCTTCCGGGATTTTCTGTCCCTGACTGGCCGTTCCTTCCACCCGTACGCTCACCACTGCCGGAAGCACTTTTTCCAGCATTGGGGCCAGACTGGGGAGAGGGGCCTGATCGGCAACTTGGCCTGGAATCGACGCAACGGCCTGAAATGACGCCGAGAGAGTTAACCCGACACTTAACGCTAATGCACTCAACAGCTGGGTTTGTTTTTTCATTATTCCTGCTCTCGTACCTGAATGATAAGAAAAGAGATTCAAAACAGTTTGATGTTATTGAATTTTCAGACGGCTAACAATGAGACACCAGATTAAATGATAGTCGGGGAGGGAGAGAAGAGGAGGGCGCAATGGCTGCGCCCGAAAAATAAATTAGTCGCGCTTCGCGCCAGTACGCAGCAGGCCGGATGCGCCTTCAGAATAGTCGCGAGGCATCTGCACCGGTGCCTGATCGTTGCTGGCTTCAGACTCTGCCAGACGATTACGGAACGGGTTTGCTTCCGCAGACAGTTCCGGCAGCAGGCTACTGGAGCTTTTCGCCATGTGCTGATACAGCTGGCGATAGTCGTGCGCCATGGTATCCAGTAATTCCGCGCTGCGGGCAAAGTGGCTAACCAGCTCTTCGCGATACTCGTCCAGTTCAGCTTTATTCTTTTCCAGTTCGTACTGCAACGCCTGTTGCTGGCGTAGTTTACGATTACCAAAACGCATGGCCACAGCACCAATAATGATGCCGACGACTAACCCAATTAGCGCATATTCCCAGGTCATGAACATCTCCCGTTGTCTTTTGTTTCCGTAGGGTGTTGGCTTCAGGCTCCATGCCTGCGGCTGATTATGCCACTATAACCGTTAATTCCACAGAAGTGGAATCCCGACTGCATATCGCGTAGTGTAGAACGGCCTTTTTTTCGTCAACCGTGAACAACGGCGCACCGATTATTCAAGGAATAACAATAAGATCATGCAAAGCGTTACCCCAACATCGCAATACCTGAAGGCGCTCAATGAAGGCAGCCATCAACCCGACGACGTTCAAAAAGAGGCCGTCAGCCGCCTGGAAATTATTTATCAGGAACTCATCAATAGCACGCCTCCAGCCCCCACGACGAGTGGGCTAATGGCGCGGGTCGGTAAGCTGTGGGGTAAACGCGAAGACACAAAGCATACGCCAGTGCGTGGCTTATATATGTGGGGCGGTGTAGGACGCGGGAAAACCTGGCTGATGGACCTTTTCTATCAAAGCCTGCCGGGAGAGCGGAAACAGCGCCTGCACTTTCACCGTTTTATGCTGCGGGTGCATGAAGAGCTAACTGCCTTACAGGGGCAGACCGATCCGCTGGAAATTATTGCTGATCGCTTTAAAGCAGAAACTGACGTGCTCTGTTTTGACGAATTTTTTGTTTCTGATATTACCGATGCCATGCTACTTGGCGGTCTGATGAAAGCCCTGTTCGCCCGCGGTATTACCCTGGTAGCGACGTCAAATATTCCGCCGGACGAACTTTATCGAAATGGCCTACAACGTGCGCGTTTTTTGCCTGCAATCGATGCCATTAAACAGCATTGTGATGTAATGAACGTGGACGCTGGTGTTGATTATCGACTGCGTACACTCACTCAGGCGCATCTGTGGCTTTCGCCCCTCAACGATGAAACTCGGGCGCAAATGGATAAACTATGGTTGGCGCTGGCGGGGGCGAAACGAGAAAATTCACCGACATTAGAAATCAACCATCGGCCATTGGCGACAATGGGCGTCGAGAACCAGACGCTGGCGGTCTCTTTTACTACGCTGTGCGTCGACGCCCGTAGTCAGCATGACTATATTGCGCTCTCACGCCTCTTTCACACGGTCATGTTGTTTGATGTACCAGTGATGACGCGGTTGATGGAGAGCGAAGCGCGGCGCTTTATTGCGCTGGTGGATGAGTTTTACGAGCGCCATGTCAAATTAGTGGTGAGTGCAGAAGTGCCGCTATATGACATTTATCAGGGCGAGCGGCTGAAATTTGAGTTCCAGCGTTGCCTGTCACGTCTGCAAGAGATGCAAAGCGAAGAGTATCTGAAGCGCGAGCATTTAGCGGGTTAAAACCTGCCACAAATCACAAAAAGGGGTCGATCTTTGACCCCGACTTCTCTATAATCCTGCGACCCCACGTTACAAGAAAGTTTTTTTCCCAAAACTTTTTGTGTGCTGGCATAGGCTATTCGAAGGGGTAGGTTTGCCGGACTTTGTCGTGTGAACCTCAACAATTGAAGACGTTTGGGTGTTCACCAACGTGTAACTATTTATTGGGTAAGCTTTTAATGAAAACTTTTACAGCTAAACCAGAAACCGTAAAACGCGACTGGTATGTTGTTGACGCGACCGGTAAAACTCTGGGCCGTCTGGCTACTGAACTGGCTCGTCGCCTGCGCGGTAAGCACAAAGCGGAATACACTCCGCACGTAGATACCGGTGATTACATCATCGTTCTGAACGCTGACAAAGTTGCTGTAACCGGCAACAAGCGTACTGACAAAGTGTACTATCACCACACCGGCCACATCGGTGGTATCAAACAAGCGACCTTTGAAGAGATGATTGCTCGCCGTCCTGAGCGTGTGATTGAAATCGCGGTTAAAGGCATGTTGCCAAAAGGCCCGCTGGGTCGTGCTATGTTCCGTAAACTGAAAGTTTACGCGGGTAACGAGCACAACCACGCGGCACAGCAACCGCAAGTTCTTGACATCTAATCGGGATTATAGGCAATGGCTGAAAATCAATACTACGGCACTGGTCGCCGCAAAAGTTCCGCAGCTCGCGTTTTCATCAAACCGGGCAACGGTAAAATCGTAATCAACCAACGTTCTCTGGAACAGTACTTCGGTCGTGAAACTGCCCGCATGGTAGTTCGTCAGCCGCTGGAACTGGTCGACATGGTTGAGAAACTGGACCTGTACATCACCGTTAAAGGTGGTGGTATCTCTGGTCAGGCTGGTGCGATCCGTCACGGTATCACCCGCGCTCTGATGGAATACGACGAGTCCCTGCGTTCTGAACTGCGTAAAGCTGGCTTCGTTACTCGTGACGCTCGTCAGGTTGAACGTAAGAAAGTCGGTCTGCGTAAAGCACGTCGTCGTCCGCAGTTCTCCAAACGTTAATTGGCTTCTGCTCCGGCAGAAAACAATTTGCGAAAAAACCCGCTTCGGCGGGTTTTTTTATGGCTAAATTCTGAATCAGCGTAAAAAATGGAAAGTTGCTTTTTGCTGCCGTCTGACAACAGGCAAAACAAAAACCACATCGCCAATAAGGGACTAAGTCAACTATTTCAGACTAAAGCGCATCTCTTTTTCCCCATTTCCGGCATCGACTCACCACAAAGGTCGCAAAATCTGGTAAACTATCATCCAATTTTCTGCCCAAATGTCGGGTATTGCTCATTTTTTGTTTGATTTTCGAACAAAGAGAGTCGTTCCTTACTGGGTAACACAACTTCTGACTGGCCACCTGGTGGCTGGTAGCAGTAAAAATTCTGACTATACCTGGAGGTTTTCATGGCTGTCGCTGCCAACAAACGTTCGGTAATGACGCTGTTTTCCGGTCCTACTGACATCTATAGCCATCAGGTCCGCATTGTGCTGGCTGAGAAAGGTGTAAGTTTCGAGATCGAACACGTGGAAAAGGACAATCCGCCTCAGGATCTGATTGACCTCAACCCGAATCAGAGCGTTCCGACCCTGGTGGATCGTGAGCTGACCCTGTGGGAATCTCGCATCATTATGGAATATCTGGATGAGCGTTTCCCGCATCCGCCACTGATGCCTGTTTACCCGGTAGCTCGCGGTGAAAGCCGTCTGTACATGCATCGCATCGAAAAAGACTGGTACACGCTGATGAACACCATCATCAACGGTTCAGCTTCTGAAGCAGATGCCGCACGTAAGCAACTGCGCGAAGAACTGCTGGCGATTGCGCCGGTCTTCGGTCAGAAGCCGTACTTCCTGAGCGATGAGTTCAGCCTGGTCGATTGCTACCTTGCTCCGCTGCTGTGGCGTTTGCCGCAACTGGGCATCGAGTTCAGCGGCCCGGGTGCGAAAGAGCTGAAAGGCTATATGACCCGTGTCTTTGAGCGTGACTCTTTCCTTGCTTCTTTAACTGAAGCTGAACGTGAAATGCGTCTGGGCCGGAGTTAATCTGTATGGATTTGTCACAGCTAACACCACGTCGTCCCTATCTGCTGCGTGCATTCTATGAGTGGTTGCTGGATAACCAGCTCACGCCGCACCTGGTGGTGGATGTGACGCTCCCTGGCGTGCAGGTTCCTATGGAATATGCGCGTGACGGGCAAATCGTACTCAACATTGCGCCGCGAGCTGTCGGCAATCTGGAACTGGCGAATGATGAGGTGCGCTTTAACGCGCGCTTTGGTGGCATTCCGCGTCAGGTTTCTGTGCCGCTGGCTGCGGTGCTGGCTATCTACGCCCGTGAAAATGGCGCAGGCACGATGTTTGAGCCTGAAGCTGCCTACGATGAAGATGCCAGCATCATGAATGATGAAGAGGCATCGGCAGACAACGAAACCGTTATGTCGGTTATTGATGGCGACAAGCCAGATCACGATGATGACACTCATCCTGACGATGAACCACCGCAGCCACCACGCGGTGGTCGACCAGCATTACGCGTTGTGAAGTAATACTAAAACAGGCCCTGGCGGCCTGTTTTGTCTTTTTAATCGCTTAATAAAATAGCGTGATAGTGGCAATCATATTCACCACGAAACCGACTGCCATGGGGATCGCTGTCCGCTTCACTACCGCAAAAGGCGAAACGCCTGCAATTCCTGACGTAACGACCACCACCGCAGTAATCGGCGAAACAGCGCGCGCTAGCGTCGTGGCAAAATGCATCGGCATAATCATTACAACCGCTGGTACATGTAGTCCGGCTGCGATATTCGGAATAAGACTGGCAAATGACATAAACGGCGCATTGCCTGAGCCCATCACAATGGCACAAATGGCAATGACCAGCGCCATAATAATCATCACGCCAATACCGCCCAGACCAGAATGCTCCGCCCCCCTGATAACCGCATCGACAGTGCCAATCGTCGTTAAGCCTTTCGCAAATATTTCACCCGCGACCACCAGCGTTACCACGTTGGCAAACTGCGTACCCATGCCGTCAAAAAACGCCTGCACATCGTCCATTGTTTCGCGCAAGTTATGCATGCGGAAGAACTCAACAAACATCGTCACCGTCAAACTCAGTAACATCACCACCACCAGATGCAGTTCTGACTGCATCAGCCCGACGTGGGCAAGGAACAGCGAGCCGAGCATCAGGATTAACGGCATCACCGGTAAAATGGCGTAATAGAGCGGCGGGACATTATCGAGAGCTTTTTGCTCTGCCTGTTCGTGATTGATATTTTTATCTTTTTTGTCGAAAGCGCGTTGCACGAAAAAGTGGGAGATCGCCACCGAGATAATGACGCAAGAGGCGACCGGAAGCTGGTAGTGGAAGAAGTAAGTGGCAATTTTCATTCCTGCGACCTGGGCAGCAAAAATGGAGTTCGTTTCCAGAATCCCCCACTCAATGGACATCGTGGTTGCGATAACCGCCACCGCAGAGAGGCGACTTACTCCCAGACTCACCAGCGTCGGAAATAAGGTGACCATCAGCAACATACCCAGACCGGAGGCGCTGGTAATAAACTGCGCCATGATTTGGCCGATGACGTAAGTTGCCGACAGAATAATATACGGCGAGCGAATGAGTTTTAACGGGCGGCTTAACAAGCTCACCATCGCGCGACTTGCCCCTATGCGCTCCATATAGCGGGCATAACCGCCCACTGCCATAATCGACAGCCCCAATCCGGCAATGCGGTTGGACAGCATGCGCAGGATTTCATTATAAATATCGACGATCAAGTAGCCGCTGCTTTTGGCGGGATCGAGCACACCACCGAACCCTAACCAGACACCGCACATCATCAGGAAGATACCTGCGGCAGCCAGCACCACCTGAGGTTTGTAGTTTTTCAGGATCAAATAGCCCATCGTAATTAATACGATGACAGATATAATTATGCCGAACATTGTTGAACTCCGTGTCAAAAGAAAACGGTCAATCCCATAAACGGCAGATTGAAAACAATGATGTTATATTTTTTGCAAGGCTATTTATGGTGCGGATGTCGTGTTTTTAATTGTAGATGAGGTGATTTTTCATTAAAAAATATGCGCTTATGATTATTTTGTAAGAACACATTCATAATATTCATAATACTTGTTAATAGTCTTATGAATAATTCAGTCGGGATGTTTTTATCTGCGTTACATTAATTTTTCGCAATAGTTAATTATTCAGTTAATTATAGTAATGATGAGGCACAAAGAGAAAACCCCGCCATTTCCCCCTACTTTCAATCCTGTGATAGGATGTCACTGATGATGTTAATCACACTGACCTTACAGAATGGGCCTTATGAACGCATTTGATTCGCAAACCGAAGATTCTTCACCTGCAATTGGCCGCAACTTACGCAGCCGCCCGCTGGCGCGTAAAAAACTCTCCGAAATGGTGGAAGAAGAGCTGGAACAGATGATCCGCCGTCGTGAATTTGGCGAAGGTGAACAATTACCGTCTGAACGCGAACTGATGGCGTTCTTTAACGTCGGGCGTCCTTCGGTGCGTGAAGCGCTGGCAGCGTTAAAACGCAAAGGTCTGGTGCAGATAAACAACGGCGAACGCGCTCGCGTCTCACGTCCTTCTGCGGACACCATCATCGGCGAGCTTTCCGGCATGGCGAAAGATTTCCTTTCTCATCCTGGCGGGATTGCCCATTTCGAACAATTACGTCTGTTCTTTGAATCCAGCCTGGTGCGCTATGCGGCTGAACACGCCACCGATGAGCAAATCGATTTGCTGGCAAAAGCACTGGAAATCAACAGTCAGTCGCTGGATAACAACGCGGCATTCATTCGTTCAGACGTTGATTTCCACCGCGTGCTGGCGGAGATCCCCGGTAACCCAATCTTCATGGCGATCCACGTTGCCCTGCTCGACTGGCTGATCGCCGCACGCCCAACCGTGGCTGATCAGGCTCTGCACGAGCATAACAACGTTAGCTATCAACAGCATATTGCGATCGTTGACGCGATCCGCCGCCACGATCCCGATGAAGCCGATCGCGCGTTGCAATCGCATCTCAACAGCGTCTCTGCTACCTGGCATGCCTTCGGTCAGAGCACCAACAAAAAGAAATAATGCCACTTTAGTGAAGCAGATCGCATTATAAGCTTTCTGTATGGGGTGTTGCTTAATTGATCTGGTATAACAGGTATAAAGGTATATCGTTTATCAGACAAGCATCACTTCAGAGGTATTTATGGCAACGAATTTACGTGGCGTAATGGCCGCACTCCTGACTCCTTTTGATCAACAACAAGCACTGGATAAAGCGAGTCTGCGTCGCCTGGTTCAGTTCAATATTCAGCAGGGCATCGACGGTTTATACGTGGGTGGTTCTACCGGCGAAGCCTTTGTACAAAGCCTTTCCGAGCGTGAACAGGTACTGGAAATCGTCGCCGAAGAGGCGAAAGGCAAGATTAAACTCATCGCTCACGTAGGTTGCGTCAGCACTGCTGAAAGCCAACAACTTGCGGCATCGGCTAAACGTTATGGCTTCGATGCCGTCTCTGCCGTTACGCCGTTCTACTATCCTTTCAGCTTTGAAGAACACTGCGATCACTATCGGGCAATTATTGATTCAGCGGATGGGTTGCCGATGGTGGTGTACAACATTCCAGCCCTGAGTGGGGTAAAACTTACCCTGGATCAGATCAACACTCTGGTTACGTTGCCTGGCGTCGGTGCGCTGAAACAGACTTCTGGCGATCTCTATCAGATGGAGCAGATCCGTCGTGAACATCCTGATCTGGTGCTCTATAACGGTTACGACGAAATCTTCGCCTCTGGTCTTCTGGCGGGCGCAGACGGCGGTATCGGCAGCACTTACAACATAATGGGCTGGCGTTATCAGGGGATCGTGAAGGCGCTGAAAGAAGGCGATATCCAGACCGCGCAGAAACTGCAAACTGAGTGCAACAAAGTCATTGATTTACTGATCAAAACGGGTGTATTCCGCGGCCTGAAAACTGTCCTCCATTATATGGATGTCGTTTCTGTGCCGCTGTGCCGCAAACCGTTTGGTCCGGTAGATGAAAAATATCTGCCAGAACTGAAGGCGCTGGCCCAGCAGTTGATGCAAGAGCGCGGGTGAGTTTTTTCCCCTCGCTCGCCCCTACCGGGTGAGGGGAAATAAACGCATCTGTACCCTACAATTTTCATACCAAAGCGTGTGGGCATCGCCCACCGCGGGAGACTCACAATGAGTACTACAACCCAGAATATCCCGTGGTATCGCCATCTTAACCGCGCACAATGGCGGGCATTTTCCGCTGCCTGGTTGGGATATCTGCTTGACGGTTTTGATTTCGTTTTAATCGCCCTGGTACTCACCGAAGTACAGGGTGAATTCGGGCTCACGACGGTGCAGGCGGCAAGTCTGATCTCCGCAGCCTTTATCTCTCGCTGGTTCGGCGGCCTGATGCTCGGCGCTATGGGTGACCGCTACGGGCGTCGTCTGGCAATGGTCACCAGCATCGTTCTCTTCTCGGCCGGGACGCTGGCCTGCGGCTTTGCGCCAGGCTACATCACCATGTTTATCGCTCGTCTGGTCATCGGCATGGGGATGGCGGGTGAATACGGTTCCAGCGCCACCTATGTCATTGAAAGCTGGCCAAAGCATCTGCGTAACAAAGCCAGTGGTTTTCTGATTTCCGGCTTCTCAGTGGGGGCCGTCGTTGCCGCTCAGGTCTATAGTCTGGTGGTTCCGGTCTGGGGCTGGCGTGCGCTGTTCTTTATCGGCATTTTGCCAATCATCTTTGCTCTCTGGCTGCGTAAAAACATCCCGGAAGCGGAAGACTGGAAAGAGAAACACGGGGGTAAAGCACCGGTACGCACAATGGTGGATATTCTCTACCGTGGTGAACATCGCATTGCCAATATCGTAATGACACTGGCGGCGGCTACTGCGCTGTGGTTCTGCTTCGCCGGTAACCTGCAAAATGCCGCGATCGTCGCTGTTCTTGGGCTGTTATGCGCCGCAATCTTTATCAGCTTTATGGTGCAGAGTACGGGCAAACGCTGGCCAACGGGCGTAATGCTGATGGTGGTCGTGTTGTTTGCTTTCCTCTACTCATGGCCGATTCAGGCGCTGCTGCCAACGTATCTGAAAACCGATCTGGCTTATGACCCGCATACTGTCGCCAATGTGCTGTTCTTTAGTGGCTTTGGCGCGGCGGTGGGGTGCTGCGTCGGTGGCTTCCTCGGTGACTGGCTGGGAACCCGCAAAGCGTACGTTTGTAGTCTGCTGGCCTCGCAGCTGCTGATTATTCCGGTATTTGCGATTGGCGGCGCAAACGTCTGGGTGCTCGGTCTGTTACTGTTCTTCCAGCAAATGCTTGGACAAGGGATCGCCGGGATCTTACCGAAACTGATTGGCGGTTATTTCGATACCGACCAGCGTGCAGCGGGCCTGGGCTTTACCTACAACGTTGGCGCATTGGGCGGCGCACTGGCCCCAATCATCGGCGCGTTGATCGCTCAACGTCTGGATCTGGGTACTGCGCTGGCATCGCTCTCGTTCAGTTTGACGTTTGTGGTGATCCTGCTGATTGGTCTGGATATGCCTTCTCGCGTTCAGCGTTGGCTGCGCCCGGAAGCATTGCGTACTCATGACGCTATCGACGGCAAACCATTTAGCGGTGCCGTGCCGTTTGGCAGCGCCAAAAACGATTTAGTCAAAACCAAAAGTTAATCCTGTTGCCCGGTCTCTGTACCGGGCCTTTCGCTAAGGGAAGATGTATGTCGTTACTTGCACAACTGGATCAAAAAATCGCTGCTAACGGTGGCCTGATTGTCTCCTGCCAGCCGGTTCCTGACAGCCCGCTCGATAAACCCGAAATCGTCGCAGCCATGGCATTAGCGGCAGAGCAGGCGGGCGCGGTTGCCATTCGTATTGAAGGTGTGGCAAATCTGCAAGCCACGCGTGCGGTGGTGAGCGTGCCAATTATCGGGATTGTCAAACGCGATCTGGAGGATTCTCCGGTACGTATCACGGCCTATATTGAAGATGTCGATGCGCTGGCGCAGGCGGGCGCGGACATTATCGCCATTGACGGCACCGACCGCCCGCGTCCGGTGCCTGTTGAAACGCTGCTGGCACGTATCCATCATCACGGTTTACTGGCGATGACCGACTGCTCAACGCCGGAAGACGGCCTGGCATGCCAAAAGCTGGGAGCCGAAATTATTGGCACTACGCTTTCTGGCTATACCACGCCTGAAACGCCAGAAGAGCCGGATCTGGCGCTGGTGAAAACGTTGAGCGACGCCGGATGTCGAGTGATTGCCGAAGGGCGTTACAACACGCCTGCTCAGGCGGCGGATGCGATGCGCCACGGCGCGTGGGCGGTGACGGTCGGTTCTGCCATTACGCGTCTTGAACACATTTGTCAGTGGTACAACACAGCGATGAAAAAGGCGGTGCTATGACCACACTGGCGATTGATATCGGCGGTACTAAACTTGCCGCCGCGCTGATTGGCGCTGACGGGCAGATCCGCGATCGCCGAGAACTTCCTACGCCTGCCAGCCAGACACCAGAAGCCTTGCGTGATGCCTTATCCGCATTAGTCTCTCCGTTGCAAGCTCATGCGCAGCGGGTTGCCATCGCTTCTACCGGAATTATTCGCGACGGCAGCCTGCTGGCGCTGAATCCGCATAATCTCGGTGGATTGCTACACTTTCCGTTAGTCAAAACTTTGGAACAACTTACCGATTTGCCGACCATTGCCATTAACGACGCGCAGGCAGCAGCGTGGGCGGAGTATCAGGCGCTGGAAGGCGATATAACCGATATGGTGTTTATCACCGTTTCCACTGGCGTCGGCGGCGGTGTAGTGAGCGGCGGCAAACTGCTTACCGGCCCTGGCGGTCTGGCGGGGCACATCGGGCATACGCTTGCCGATCCGCATGGTCCAGTCTGCGGCTGTGGACGCACAGGTTGCGTGGAGGCGATTGCTTCTGGTCGCGGCATTGCGGCGGCGGCGCAAGGGGAGTTGGCTGGTGCGAATGCGAAAACTATTTTCACGCACGCCGGGCAGGGCGATGAGCAGGCGCAGCAACTGATTCACCGCTCCGCACATGTGCTGGCAAGGCTGATCGCTGATATTAAAGCCACAACTGATTGTCAGTGCGTAGTGGTCGGTGGCAGCGTTGGTCTGGCAGAAGGGTATCTGGCGTTGGTGGAAACGTATCTGGCGCAGGAGCCAGCGGCATTTCATGTTGATTTACTGGCGGCGCACTACCGCCATGATGCAGGTTTACTTGGGGCTGCGCTGTTGGCCCAGGGAGAAAAATTATGATGATGGGTGAAGTACAGTCATTACCGTCTGCCGGATTACATCCTGCGTTACAGGACGCGTTAACGCTGGCATTAGCTGCCAGACCGCAAGAAAAAGCGCCTGGCCGTTACGAATTACAGGGTGACAATATCTTTATGAATGTCATGACGTTTAACACTCAATCGCCCGTTGAGAAAAAAGCGGAGCTGCACGAGCAATACATTGATATCCAGCTGTTATTAAACGGTGAGGAACGGATTCTGTTTGGCACGGCAGGCACTGCGCGTCAGTGTGAAGAGTTCCACCATGAGGATGATTACCAGCTTTGCAGCGCCATTGAGAACGAGCAAGCCATCATCTTAAAACCGGGAATGTTCGCCGTGTTTATGCCGGGAGAACCGCATAAACCAGGATGCGTTGTTGGCGAGCCTGGAGAAATTAAAAAGGTTGTGGTGAAGGTTAAGGCTGATTTAATGGCTTAAAACTTAGTTCGTTTTAAAGATTCTCCAGACAGTGTCTGGAGAATTCGAAACCGCTGAAATTAACGGCGTCTATAGCCTTCCTCTAACACCGCCTGTGTTCGAACGAGTTCATCCGCGAGTCGTTTTTCATCAGGTAGTTGCATCTTATATTCACTCGCCAGAACGGTGTTAGGTAAACCAGCCAGTGCATAATGCGCTTCTCCGACTCCTTTCTCTGCACAGAGAATCAGACCGATGGGCGGATTTTCATCCGGTAGCGTCCAGTGCTCTTTGGCGTAGTTGAGATACATATTCATTTGTCCGGCATCGCTATAGCTAAATTTGCCCACTTTTAGATCGACGATTAGCAGGCAGCGTAAACGGCGGTGGAAAAACAACAGATCGACCCGAAACCAGTTGTCATCAATGCGTAACCTTCGCTGCCGACCAACAAAGGCAAAATCATCCCCAAGTTCCAGCATGAAATCCATCAGGTGGTTGATCAGCGCCTCCTCGAAATCAGATTCTGAATATTCATCTTTCAATTCCAGAAATTCGAGCACAAAGGGATCGCGTATCGCCTGTTGCGGAAGAATATGCATCTCGGCAGGAGCGTGTTGTTGCAGCATGGCTGATTTGTCATGTGACAGTAGTGTCCGTTCATAAAATTGGGTCGCAATTTGCCGTTCGAGCTGACGAGCAGACCAGCCACAGCGGAGCGTCTCTTTTTCATAAAAGCAGCGGGCGTCAGCGTTTTTAACGGAAAGTAAACGGACGTAGGTGGACCAGGGCAGGGGGAAGGATTTGGCCAGTTGCGCTAAATGGCAAGATTCGCCAGATAGTGTCTGGCGAATTGTGGGGGTGAATTGTGCAGACAGTGTCTGCACAATTTCAATTCGTTGAAAACAAATATAAAAATTCTTAAACTGCCATAAATTTCTGGTGGAAAACCCACGCTTATACCTTAGACTTAAATCCTTTGAGAGCCGTTTGATAAGCTGTGCACCATAAGCTGCTCTGGCCTCACCACCTTGTTCAAATTCGACAATCCGTCGGCCAATTTCCCCAGTACGTCGCGGTCATTAACGCGTTAACGCTACGTACCGTTTCTGTCCGGGCGCTATCGACCAGGTGAATAATACCGTCGTGGATTTGCTGGTAGCCTGTTGAGGTTCTCTCTGAGAGCGATTCCATTATCTGTCCCTTTATATGGCGCTGCGTTGAATAATGGAATCAGCTATACGCCGGGTATCTGCCGGTAACAATCCAGATGTGCGTATTACATTGGTTTTCTTCAGATTATGCGAGGCGCTTTCCAGTACGAAAGGAGAATTTCAGCGCCGACTCTTTTCTGAGGAGGCGGCGCTGGGACAGAGCTTAAACTTCCAGCCAGTTCATAATGCCATCTGCCGCCTTACGACCTTCGGCAATAGCGGTCACCACCAGATCGGAACCACGGACGATATCGCCGCCAGCAAAGATTTTCGGGTTGCTGGTCTGGAAAGCGTTGTCGCTGCCTTCCGGGGCGATAATGCGCCCCTGCGAATCCAGCTCGACGCTGTGTTTTGCCAGCCATTCCATGCTGTGTGGGCGGAAACCAAACGCCATGATCACCGCATCTGCCGGAACGATATGTTCGGAACCTGCAACGATCTCCGCGCGGCGACGGCCTTTGGCATCCGGATCGCCCATTTCTGTGCGCACCATTTTCACGCCGCTGACTTTACCGTTGCCGTTCACTTCAATACCCAGCGGCTGGACGTTGAATTTGAACTCTACGCCTTCTTCCCGCGCGTTTTTCACTTCGCGGCGGGAACCCGGCATGTTCTCTTCATCACGACGATAGGCACAGGTAACGTGCTTTGCCCCCTGGCGTACAGACGTGCGCACGCAGTCCATCGCAGTGTCGCCACCGCCAAGGACCACCACGCGTTTACCTTCCATGCTGACGAACGGTTCGTCGTTGGTTTCGCCAAAGCCCATTAACTGTTTGGTGTTGGCGATGAGGAACGGCAGCGCTGCGTACACGCCATCGGCGTCTTCGTTTTCCAGCCCGCCGCGCATTGACTGATAAGTTCCGACGCCAAGGAACACGGCATCGTAATCACTCAGCAGATCGTCCAGCTGTACGTCGCGGCCCACTTCGGTATTGAGTTTGAATTCAATACCCATGCCCGTGAAGATTTCACGGCGGCGCGTCATTACCTCTTTTTCCAGCTTGAAGGCCGGAATACCGAAGGTCAGCAAGCCGCCGATTTCCGGGTGACGGTCGAAGACGACTGCTTTTACGCCGTTGCGCGTCAGGACATCTGCACACGCCAGACCCGCCGGGCCTGCGCCGATAATCGCCACTTTTTTACCGGTCTGTTTCACGCCGGACATATCCGGACGCCAGCCCATCTCGAACGCTTTATCGTTGATATAGCGCTCAATGTTGCCGATGGTCACTGCGCCGAACTCATCGTTCAGGGTGCAGGAACCTTCGCACAGACGGTCTTGCGGGCAGACACGTCCGCACACTTCCGGCAGGGTATTGGTCTGATGCGACAGTTCCGCCGCTTCAAAAATACGCCCCTCGTTGGCGAGCTTCAGCCAGTTCGGGATGTAGTTGTGTACCGGGCATTTCCACTCGCAGTATGGGTTGCCGCACGACAGGCAGCGGTCAGCCTGCGCTTTGGCCTGGCCTTCGGAAAACGGCTCGTAAATTTCAACAAACTCAATTTTGCGGATCTTCAGCGGTTTCTTTGGCGGATCAACGCGCTGCAGGTCGATAAATTGATAAACATTCTGACTCATTGTTGCTACCCCTTACTGCGCCTGCACGCGCAACTCTGCTGCGCTACGACTACGGTGACCCAGCAGTGCTTTTACATCACTGGACTTCGGTTTAACCAGCGCGAATTTCGTGGCGAAGGTTGACCAGTTCGCCAGAATCTCTTCACCGCGCTGGGAACCGGTATGCTGCACATGCTCGGTGATAAGACCACGCAGATGCTCTTCATGGATCGCCAAATCGTCAACGCTTAAGACCTCGACCAGTTCCGGGTTAACGCGTTTGCGGAAATCGCCGCTTTCATCGAGAACGTAAGCGAAGCCGCCGGTCATGCCCGCGCCGAAGTTAACGCCGGTTTTACCCAGAATACAGACAATACCGCCCGTCATATATTCACAGCCGTTGTCGCCAATGCCTTCTACCACGGTGATAGCACCGGAGTTACGTACGCCGAAACGTTCACCCGCGCGGCCTGCGGCATACAGACGACCTCCGGTCGCGCCATACAGGCAGGTGTTGCCGATAATGCTTGCTTCATGGCTGCGGAAGGCTGAGCCAACCGGAGGACGAATGGCGATTAAGCCGCCCGCCATGCCTTTACCGACATAGTCGTTGGCATCACCGGTCAGGTACAGTTCCACGCCGCCCGCGTTCCACACGCCGAAGCTCTGGCCTGCGGTGCCGTTGAAGTACGCCTTGATCGGATCGGCTGCCAGCCCCTGATCGCCGTGCGTCTGGGCGATATAGCCTGAAAGCGACGCGCCGACAGAACGGTCGGTGTTGCGGATATCGAACCAGAAGGTTTTGCTCTGGCGTTCATCAACAAACGGTTTTGCCTGTTGCAGCAACTGCGCGTTCAGCAGGCCGTTATCAAACGGCGGATTGTTTTCGGTGCAGTAAAGTGCCTTACCTGCATGCGGCTCGGCAGTCTCCAGCAGCTTCGACAGCGCCAGTTTCTGCTGTTTGGCGGTGAAACCGTCCAGCTCTTTCAGCAGGTCGGTGCGACCAATCAGATCCACCAGACGTGTTACGCCCAGCTGTGCCATCAGCTCGCGGGTTTCACGGGCGATAAACTCAAAGTAATTAGTCACCTTGAACGGCAGGCCGTGATAGTGATTCTTACGCAGTTTGTCATCCTGAGTTGCTACACCCGTCGCGCAGTTGTTCAGGTGGCAAATACGCAGATATTTACAGCCGAGCGCCACCATCGGGCCAGTGCCGAAGCCGAAGCTTTCTGCGCCGAGAATCGCCGCTTTGATGATATCAACGCCGGTTTTCAGGCCGCCATCGACCTGCAAACGGATTTTATGACGCAAGCCGTTGGCAACCAGTGCCTGTTGTGTTTCAACAAGTCCCAGCTCCCACGGACAGCCTGCGTATTTCACCGATGAAAGCGGACTTGCGCCGGTGCCGCCGTCATAGCCTGCGATGGTGATTAAATCGGCATAAGCTTTCGCCACGCCAGTCGCGATGGTACCAACGCCCGGTTCGGACACCAGCTTCACGGAGATCATCGCTTTCGGGTTAACCTGCTTGAGGTCGAAAATGAGCTGCGCTAAGTCCTCGATAGAGTAGATATCGTGGTGCGGCGGCGGGGAGATCAGCGTCACTCCGGGCACCGAATAGCGCAGTTTGGCAATGTAAGGAGTGACTTTATCACCCGGCAATTGACCGCCTTCGCCCGGCTTCGCGCCCTGGGCGACTTTAATCTGAATGACGTCGGCATTGACCAGGTACGCCGGAGTAACACCGAAGCGACCGGACGCCACCTGCTTGATGCGCGACACTTTGTTGGTGCCGTAGCGCGCCGGATCTTCACCGCCTTCACCGGAGTTCGAGTTACCGCCGATGCTGTTCATCGCTTCCGCCAGCGCCTCGTGGGCTTCCGGGCTTAACGCGCCGATAGACATCGCAGCGGTATCGAAGCGTTTAAACAGTTCGCTTGCCGGTTCAACATCAGCAATGTTGACCGCGTTTTCACCCGGCGTAATTGCCAGCAGATCGCGCAGCGTGGTTGCCGGACGCTCATTAACCAGCTTCGCGTATTCCTGATAGTCGCTGTACTCGCCGCTTTGTACCGCCTGTTGCAGCGAGCGCACCACGTCCGGGTTGTAGGCGTGGTATTCGCCGCCGTGCACATATTTCAGCAGGCCGCCCTGGCTGATGGGCTTACGCGCCAGCCAGGCACGTTTCGACAGATTCAGCAGATCCTGCTGGAAGTCTTCAAAGCTTGCCCCGCCAATGCGGCTGACCGCGCCCTGGAAGCACAGGCCCACTACATCATCGTGTAGACCGACCGCTTCAAACAGTTTCGAGCAGCGGTAAGAGGCGATGGTGGAGATGCCCATTTTGGACATGATTTTGTACAAGCCTTTGTTGATGCCGTTACGGTAGTTCAGCATCACGGTACGATAATCTTTGGCAATCGCATGGGTGTCTACCAGGCGGCCCAGCGTTTCATAGGCAAGGTATGGATAAATAGCCGTCGCACCGAAGCCCAGCAACACGGCGAAATGGTGCGGATCGCGGGCGCTGGCGGTTTCGACGATGATGTTGGCATCGCAACGCAGGCTTTGATCGACCAGACGGGTCTGGATCGCGCCAACCGCCATCGGGGCTGGAACCGGCAGGCGATCTTTAGCGATATTCCTGTCGGAGAGCACCAGCAGCACAGTGCCGCTACGTACCATTTTTTCGGCTTTGTCACACAGCTCTTTGACCGTCGCTTCGAGCGTGGTTTTGGTGACGTCAAAGGTGATATCCAGCGTATCTGCGCGGTAGTGCTCCTCTTTCATCGTCGTGAGCTGTTTGAAATCGGAGTAGAGCAGAATCGGCGATTTAAAGCTTAAACGGTGCGCCTGGCCCTCTGCTTCGCAAAAGACGTTCATTTCACGACCGATACTGGTGGCGAGCGACATAACATGCGCTTCACGCAGCGGGTCGATTGGCGGGTTAGTCACCTGGGCAAACTGCTGGCGGAAGTAGTCGTAAATAATGCGCGGCTGACTGGAGAGCACGGCGAATGGGGTGTCGTCGCCCATCGAACCGACCGCTTCCTGACCGTTTTCGCCCAGTACGCGAATTACGGAGTCCAGCTCTTCCGCGCTGTAGTTAAACTGTTTCTGGTAACTGGCAAGTGTGTCGTCGTCCAGTTCGCGGCTACCTACTTCTTCATCGGGCAGATCTTCAAACGGTACCAGTCGGCGGACGTTTTTCTCCATCCACTCTTTATATGGATGGCGGCTTTTCAGATCGTCATCAGTTTCTGCCGAGTGCAGAATGCGCCCACTGCGGGTGTCGATCACCATCAGTTCGCCTGGCCCGACGCGGCCTTTTTCGACCACTTCGTCAGGCTGATAATCCCAGATGCCGACTTCAGAGGCGCAGGTGATGAGCTTATCTTTGGTAATGACGTAGCGTGCCGGACGCAGACCGTTACGGTCGAGGTTACAGGCAGCGAAGCGACCATCGGACATCACGATGCCCGCCGGGCCATCCCACGGCTCCATATGCATGGAGTTAAAGTCAAAGAAGGCACGCAGTTCCGGGTCCATATCCGGGTTGTTCTGCCAGGCGGGTGGCACTAACAGGCGCATGGCACGGATGATATCCATCCCGCCTGCCAGCAGCAGTTCCAGCATGTTATCCATGGAACTGGAATCAGAGCCGGTTTCGTTGACGAACGGCGCGGCGTCGTGCAGGTCAGGGATCAGCGGCGTCTGGAATTTATAGGTACGCGCACGCGCCCATTGGCGGTTACCGGTGATGGTGTTGATTTCACCGTTATGCGCCAGGTAGCGGAACGGCTGCGCCAGCGGCCAGCGCGGTACGGTGTTAGTGGAGAAGCGCTGGTGGAACAGGCAAATGGCCGATTCCAGACGCAGGTCCGCAAGATCCAGATAAAAGCGCGGCAGATCCGCCGGCATACACAGACCTTTATAGATGTTCACCAGATTCGACAGGCTACAGACGTAGAAGTCTTTGTCGGCTTCGAGACGCTTTTCAATGCGGCGGCGGGCGATAAACAGACGGCGCTCCATATCGCGCGGACGCCAGCCTGCCGGGGCGTTCACAAAAATTTGCTCAATGCGTGGCAGAGAGGAGAGGGCGATTTCACCCAGCACGCCTTCGTTGGTGGGGACATCACGCCAGCCCACAATCGATAAGGTTTCGCGTTGCAGCTCTTCTTCAACGATGCGGCGTGCGGCAGCGGCGAGTTCAGGATCTTTATTCAGGAAGAGCATCCCGACGGCGTAGTTTTTCGCTAAACGCCAGCCGCGCTCCTGCGCAACGATGCGAAAAAAGCGATCCGGTTTTTGTAACAGCAAGCCGCAACCGTCACCGGTTTTACCATCGGCGAGAATCGCGCCACGGTGCTGCATGCGGGCCAGTGCGTGTATTGCAGTACGCACTACCTTGTGGCTAGGTTCGCCTTCTATGTGGGCGATCAGGCCGAAACCACAGTTATCCCTCTCAAGGGATTTATCGTACAACATATCGTGAACCTCCCCCAGGCTCTGCGGGAACCCCACTTCCGAACCGCTGCGCACGGGCACAGAAAGAGCGTGGCGACGGGGTTTGCGTGTCATACGCGCGCCTCGCATTCGCCCCCTTGTTGTCCTTTTCGCATCGGTTAATACGGTGAAGAGGGGATCTCAATTACTGCATAAATATGATGAGCAGGCTGCTCATCCAGAAAGCTTCCAGCGGATTTCCAACTTATCGGGAAAGCTGATACAGGTCAAATGGCAAGCTTATTGGTACAGAAATGTGCTTTAGCGCAAAATTCTTTATTAATTGACTGAAATTAAAATGGATTTTCTAATTAAGGCTAAAAGGGGCGTCGTTAGAGAAACAGCCAATTCCTGACTGTCATAAAGGCGTGTTAACCCTTATCCTGCCTTGAACTAACGAGAAAACCAGCATTTTATACTGCCTTAATTGGTAATGACGTTTCATGCTACTGTTTTTGCCTAAAATCCATAAGGAGATAAAAAAATCTGACACAAGATAAGCAAAAGTGATTTATGTGATTATGCATGAAATTTCGGTAATTTTGATTGATTATGCAGTTGATAAAAGCAGGCCGGGACGATTGATCCAGGTCATCGCCGAATTGAGCTAAAAATGGCAGGCTTTGGCCTCTTTTCAAGGCGCGGTCTATCAGATTATGCAGTTACAGAAATTAGTCAATATGTTTGGTGGTGATCTCACCCGTCGTTATGGGCAAAAGGTGCATAAGCTGACGCTGCACGGCGGTTTTAGCTGCCCTAACCGTGACGGTACCATCGGGCGTGGTGGCTGCACATTCTGTAATGTTGCCTCGTTTGCCGATGAAGCGCAGCAGCATCGTTCCATTGCCGAGCAACTGGCGCACCAGGCGAATTTAGTTAACCGCGCTAAACGCTATCTGGCCTACTTTCAGGCGTATACCAGCACCTTTGCGGAAGTTCAGGTGCTGCGTTCTATGTATCAGCAGGCGGTGAGCCAGGCCAATATTGTCGGTTTGTGTGTTGGTACCCGCCCGGACTGCGTGCCGGATGCGGTGCTGGATCTGCTTTGCGAATATAAGGACCAGGGTTACGAAGTGTGGCTGGAGCTGGGGCTACAAACCGCCCACGACAAAACGTTGCATCGCATCAATCGCGGTCATGATTTTGCCTGTTATCAGCGCACGACGCAGCTGGCGCGTGAGCGTGGGCTGAAGGTGTGTTCTCACTTAATTGTCGGCCTGCCTGGCGAAGGGCAGGCTGAATGTTTGCAAACGCTGGAGCGAGTGGTTGAAACCGGCGTGGACGGCATAAAGCTGCATCCGCTGCATATAGTGAAAGGCAGCATTATGGCGAAAGCCTGGGAAGCGGGGCGTTTGAACGGAATTGAACTGGAGGATTACACGCTCACTGCCGGAGAAATGATTCGCCATACGCCACCGGAAGTGATCTACCACCGCATTTCCGCCAGCGCCCGTCGCCCGACGCTGCTTGCTCCGCTGTGGTGCGAAAATCGATGGACGGGAATGGTCGAGCTGGATCGCTATCTGAATGAACATGGCGTACAGGGATCGGCGCTGGGACGTCCGTGGCTACCTCCTACGGAGTGGGTCATTGAGGGGAATTCCGCATTTCTCACACAATTTATAACGTAACTGTCAGAATTGGGTATTATTGGGGCAGGTTGTCGTGAAGGAATTCCCTAATGAAGCAAATTCGTCTGCTGGCGCAGTATTATGTTGACCTGATGATGAAGTTAGGTCTGGTGCGCTTCTCAATGTTGCTGGCGCTGGCCCTCGTCGTTCTTGCCATTGTGGTACAAATGGCGGTAACCATGGTGCTGCATGGTCAGGTCGAAAGCATTGATGTTATTCGTTCTATCTTCTTTGGTTTGCTGATTACGCCGTGGGCGGTCTACTTTCTATCGGTGGTCGTCGAGCAACTGGAGGAGTCACGGCAACGTCTGTCACGGCTGGTGCAAAAACTGGAGGAGATGCGCGAGCGCGATTTGAGCCTCAACGTTCAGTTAAAAGATAATATTGCCCAGCTAAATCAGGAAATCGCCGTTCGTGAAAAAGCGGAAGCAGAACTGCAGGAAACCTTCGGCCAACTGAAAATTGAAATTAAAGAGCGTGAAGAGACACAAATTCAGCTCGAACAGCAATCCTCATTCTTACGTTCCTTCCTTGATGCTTCACCCGACCTGGTTTTTTATCGTAACGAAGATAAAGAGTTTTCCGGCTGTAACCGCGCGATGGAGCTGCTGACCGGAAAAAGCGAAAAACAACTGGTTCACCTGAAACCTGCTGATGTTTACTCACCGGAAGCCGCCGCAAAAGTCATTGAAACCGATGAAAAAGTGTTCCGTCATAATGTGTCACTGACCTATGAACAGTGGCTGGATTACCCGGACGGGCGCAAAGCCTGCTTTGAAATCCGTAAAGTGCCGTACTACGACCGCGTGGGTAAACGTCACGGTTTGATGGGCTTTGGTCGCGACATTACCGAGCGTAAGCGGTATCAGGATGCGCTTGAACGGGCCAGCCGCGACAAAACGACGTTTATCTCCACCATCAGTCACGAATTGCGTACACCGCTGAATGGTATCGTCGGCCTGAGCCGCATTCTGCTGGATACCGAACTCACCGCCGAGCAGGAAAAATACCTCAAAACCATCCATGTTTCGGCCGTCACGCTGGGGAATATCTTCAACGATATTATCGACATGGATAAGATGGAACGGCGCAAGGTCCAGCTTGATAATCAGCCGGTTGATTTCACCAGCTTCCTTGCCGATCTGGAAAATCTCTCCGCCTTGCAGGCGCAACAAAAAGGATTGCGCTTTAATCTGGAGCCGACGCTGCCATTACCGCATCAGGTCATTACCGACGGGACGCGTTTACGGCAGATCCTGTGGAACCTCATCAGTAACGCCGTCAAATTCACCCAGCAAGGCCAGGTTACCGTGCGCGTGCGCTACGATGAAGGCGATATGCTGCATTTTGAAGTGGAAGACTCTGGTATCGGCATTCCGCAGGATGAGCTGGATAAAATCTTCGCCATGTATTACCAGGTGAAAGACAGTCATGGCGGTAAACCTGCCACCGGCACCGGTATTGGTCTGGCCGTTTCTCGTCGTCTGGCGAAAAATATGGGCGGCGATATTACGGTTACCAGCGAACAGGGCAAAGGTTCAACCTTTACGTTGACGATCCACGCACCGTCGGTAGCAGAAGAGGTTGATGATGCGTTTGATGAAGACGATATGCCTTTACCGGCGCTGAATGTGCTGCTGGTGGAAGACATTGAACTGAACGTGATTGTCGCACGCTCTGTGCTGGAAAAATTAGGTAACAGCGTTGATGTCGCCATGACCGGCAAGGCGGCGCTGGAGATGTTTAAACCGGGCGAATACGACCTGGTGTTGCTGGATATTCAGTTGCCAGATATGACCGGGCTGGATATCTCTCGTGAACTGACGAAGCGTTATCCGCGCGAGGATTTACCACCGCTGGTGGCCTTAACCGCTAACGTGCTGAAAGACAAACAAGAGTACCTCAATGCTGGAATGGATGATGTGCTGAGTAAGCCGCTTTCTGTTCCGGCGCTAACCGCGATGATCAAGAAATTCTGGGATACCCAGGATGATGAGGAAAGTACGGTGACGACAGAAGAGAACAGTAAATCAGAAGCATTGCTCGATATTCCCATGCTGGAACAGTATCTCGAACTTGTAGGACCGAAGCTGATCACCGACGGGTTAGCGGTGTTTGAGAAGATGATGCCGGGCTATGTCAGCGTGCTGGAGTCGAATCTGACGGCGCAGGATAAAAAAGGCATTGTTGAGGAAGGACATAAAATTAAAGGTGCGGCGGGGTCAGTGGGGTTACGCCATCTGCAACAGCTGGGTCAGCAAATTCAGTCTCCTGACCTTCCCGCCTGGGAAGATAACGTCGGTGAATGGATTGAAGAGATGAAAGAAGAGTGGCGTCACGACGTAGAAGTACTGAAAGCGTGGGTGGCAAAAGCCACTAAAAAATGACCCCGGCTAGACCGGGGTGCGCGAATACTGCGCCAACACCAGGGAAATCTTGGCTGCGCCGTAAATTATTATGATGAGTTACAAGGGCACAGCACTGTTTTTCAGGCCGCACGCAGTTAAGATAGCAAAACTTAAATGATTTGTTACATGAATCAGTTAAATGTGTGATGCGTAGCATTTTTATTAAAAAAATTAATGTGTTTCAGTCAATTGCGAAAGGATGATCACAATGAAGAAAATTGGCGTAATTCTGAGCGGATGCGGCGTTTATGACGGTTCTGAAATTCATGAAGCGGTGTTGACGTTGTTAGCTATTTCACGCAGCGGTGCGCAGGCGGTCTGCTTTGCACCGGATAAGCAGCAGGTTGATGTTATCAACCATTTAACGGGCGAAGCGATGACGGAAACGCGCAATGTGCTGATTGAAGCGGCACGAATAACGCGCGGTGAAATCCGTCCTCTGGCCCAGGCCGATGCCGCTGAACTGGATGCGTTGATTGTGCCGGGGGGGTTTGGCGCGGCGAAGAATTTAAGCAATTTTGCCAGTCTTGGTCGCGAATGCACCGTTGACCGTGAATTAAAGGCGCTGGCACAAGCGATGCATCAGGCCGGAAAACCGCTTGGTTTTATGTGTATTGCCCCGGCGATGCTGCCGAAAATTTTCGATTTCCCGCTGCGTTTGACCATCGGTACTGATATTGATACCGCAGAAGTGCTGGAAGAGATGGGCGCGGAGCATGTGCCGTGTCCTGTCGATGATATCGTGGTTGATGAAGACAATAAGATTGTCACCACCCCGGCATATATGCTGGCGCAGAACATTGCAGAAGCGGCGAGCGGCATTGATAAGCTGGTTTCCCGCGTGCTGGTTCTGGCTGAATGAGTAAAAGCCGCTTAACGGTGTTTAGTTTCGTTCGCCGTTTTCTTTTGCGGTTAATGGTTGTCCTCGCCGTTTTTTGGGGCGGGGGCATCGCGTTGTTTAGCGTTGCGCCTGTTCCTTTCTCAGCGGTAATGGTCGAGCGACAGGTCAGCGCCTGGCTGCATGGCAATTTTCGTTACGTGGCACATTCTGACTGGGTCAGTATGGATCAAATCTCGCCGTGGATGGGACTGGCGGTGATTGCCGCAGAAGATCAGACATTTCCTGAGCACTGGGGCTTTGATGTCGCTTCCATTGAGAAAGCCCTGGCGCACAACGAGCGCAATGAAAACCGTATTCGCGGTGCTTCAACGATTTCTCAGCAGACTGCCAAAAATCTCTTTTTATGGGATGGGCGTAGCTGGGTTCGAAAAGGGCTGGAAGCTGGATTAACGCTGGGGATAGAAACGGTCTGGAGCAAAAAGCGTATCCTGACGGTTTACCTGAATATCGCCGAATTTGGCGACGGTGTGTTTGGCGTCGAAGCTGCGGCACAACGTTATTTCCACAAACCCGCGAGCAAGCTTACCCGGTCGGAAGCTGCATTACTGGCAGCTGTATTACCTAATCCACTTCGTTTCAAAGTCTCCGCGCCATCGGGCTACGTGCGTAGCCGTCAGGCGTGGATTTTACGGCAGATGTATCAGTTAGGCGGTGAGTCGTTTATGCAACAACACCAGCTGGATTAAGCTTCGCGCGAAGTGAGGGTCAGCGTTTTGCTTTCACGAGGTTGCAGATCTTTCTGCAGGGCAATAGTCAGCGCCGGTTGGGCGATAAATCGTTTCCATAACCGCTCTTGCTTACGCAGACAACACCACTTCGACCAGGTCGCCAGTGGAATCAATGTGCTTTCACCAATGTTGTCGCAGACGACGGGGATAACCTCTGACTCACTGATGCGGTGACAGAGGATATTCTGCGGCTTCAGCGACATCGTCACGATACGGTTATCCTGCAAATAACGCTTCAGCTGTTTCAGTATCTGGCGCAGTTGTGCAATGTCTTCTTCGTAACGGCATTGTTCAGCAAATTCGGTCAGCGTAATGGAGGGTTTGCCGTCAAAATCTGCAATCACATCGTAGACATAACCGGTTCCGCAATCCGTCTCAACGGTACCGTGATAGCGCGGTATTCCACTCCAGTCTTTTAACCGACGACCAAGATGCGCGTAGTACTTTAACTCACGGCGGATCTCTTTATCGCCACCATCGCCACGATGGTAGACAATCTTGATACAGCGTTGGGCATCTTCCGGATGCGCATAACATTTCCGATGTCTTCCGGTGCCCAGGGGACTTTGTTCAGATAAGCGAATCATGCCATCTCCTGGAAATATTTTCTGACGATCTCCAGTATGGTCGATTAACTTAAACGAAATCTAAACAATGCTTCTTAAGGTTTTCTTAAGGTTCTTCTGAAAGTAAAAAGCGCACGAAATGTACAATTGACGTTGATTGATAACGATTTCAGTACGCGCTTTTCTTATTGCCGGGGGAGCTTGAAGGGATTTGAATGTCAAAGTGATGAAGATTAATCTTCATCAAAACCAGAGTTAAAGAGGGCGATAACGGCGGCCAGTGCTTCCTCTTCCTGCGGACCGGTCGCTTCAACTTCAATCTGCCGTCCTTTGGCAGAATCCAGCATCAGCAGTGCAATAACGCTGTTGGCTTCAGCCTCGGTGCCTTCGTCATTACGTAACAGCACTTCAGCGTCAAAACCTTGCATTAATTCAAACAGCTTCATTGCAGGCCGGGCATGCATGCCCAGCTTGTTTGTGATTTCAACAGTTTGCTTGACGGTCATGGTTTACGTTTTTCCAGCGTACGATGGCGTGACTGGACGTTTTTACCGCGCGAGCGGAAGTAGTCTGCCAGTTGCTCTGCAATATACACCGAACGGTGCTTCCCGCCGGTACAACCAATGGCGACCGTCAGGTAGCTACGGTTGTTGGTTTCCAGCATAGGTAACCATAGCTCAAGATAGCTTCGCGTCTGGTAGATAAAATTGTGTACTTCTGTGTGGCGGTCGAGGAACGCGGCGACAGGCTTATCCAGACCTGTCATTGGACGCAGTTTCGGATCCCAGTGCGGGTTCGGCAAGAAGCGCACGTCAAAGACGTAATCTGCATCGATAGGGATACCGTGTTTGAAGCCAAAAGACTCAAAGACCATGGTCAGTTCGCGTTCACGTTTACCCAGCAGACGGGTACGCAGCATTTCAGCCAGCTCGTGAACGGACATTTCTGAGGTATCGACAATCAGATCCGCTCGCGAACGCAGAGGCTCCAGCAAATCGCTTTCTTTGTCGATAGCACTTTCCAGCGACAGGTTTTTGCTGGAAAGCGGATGCAGTCGGCGCGTGTCACTGTAACGACGAATTAAGGTATTACGGTCGGCATCCAGGAACAGTAGTTGCGGTGAGAAAGCGTCAGGTAGGTTACTCATCGCCTGTTCGAATATTTCTGGTGACTCCGGCATATTACGAACATCAATGCTGACGGCGGCAGAAATCTCGCGATCGGCCAGAGTTCGAGCCAGATCGGGTAACAACACTACGGGAAGGTTATCCACGCAGTAAAAACCCATATCTTCCAGCGCACGCAGGGCGACAGATTTACCTGAACCTGAACGTCCGCTGACGATCATCAGTACCATGTACTGTTTCTCCTCACAACGTCTAAAAGAGACATTACCGAATAACTACGCTTCATCCGGAGTACCTTCGGTATCCGTAATGATTTGATACAGCTCTTCATCGCTCTGGGCTGCGCGTAAACGGCGGCAGATGGTTTTGTCCGCCAGACGTTTCGCCACCAGTGACAGAGTATGCAGGTGCGTTTTAGTTTGGTCTGCCGGCACCAGCAGGGCAAAAAGTAAATCCACCGGTTGGTTGTCGATGGCATCGAAAGCTATAGGCGTTTCGAGCTGAACGAAAACGCCAACGGCACGCAGAGTATCTTCTTCCAGTTTGCCATGCGGAATGGCAATACCATTGCCGATACCGGTACTGCCCATTTTTTCCCGCGTCAGGATAGCTTCAAAAACCACCTGAGGCGGCAGGCTAAGTTGTTTCGCCGCCAGCTCGCTGATGATTTCCAGGGCGCGTTTTTTGCTCTGACAGTGGACGCGGCTTCGCGTACATTCCCTGTTAAGAACACTGCTAAGCTGTAGAGTTGTATCATTATTTGTCATAATTTCACCTAAGAACCTGCCCACTCAAACAGTGGAACAGGCTCGGAGCATTAACCGTACAAATGGCCCGTTGTGCCGCACAACAGGCCGCCATGCACATGCTAATTGCCCGGACAATTAGTGTTGTTTCAGTTTATCTTTATGTTTGGTCAACTGGCGTGCCAGCTTATCAATTAAGCCATCAATGGCAGCGTACATGTCCTGACCTTCCGCGCTGGCATGAATTTCACCACCGTTTACATGCAGTGTTGCATCTGAGGTGTGGGTGACTTTCTCCACTTTCAGAACAACATAGACCTGGTTGATTCGGTCAAAATATTGCTCAAGTTTGGCAAATTTGGCTGTAACAAATTCGCGCAGTGCCTCGGTGATCTCGACGTTATTTCCGGTAATGTTGAGCTGCATAGTGTCTTCCTTATCGGTTGGGTCAAACGAGCTGTTTACGCTGGTTTGACGGCGGAATGGATAAAGACTCTCGGTACTTCGCAACAGTGCGGCGTGCCACCATGATACCTTGTTCCGACAGCAAAGAGGTTAACTTGCTGTCGCTCAACGGTTTCGCTGGGTTTTCCGCCGCGATTAATTTCTTCACCAGCGCACGAATCGCCGTGGAGGAAGCTTCGCCGCCGCCCTCGGTATTGACGTGACTGGAAAAGAAATACTTCAGTTCAAAAATGCCTCGTGGACTATGCAGGTATTTTTGCGTGGTCACGCGAGATATCGTCGATTCATGCATTTCGACAGCCTGGGCGATATCGGCCAGTACCATCGGTTTCATATATTCTTCACCTTGCTCAAAGAAGGCTTGCTGCTGTTCAACGATACAGCGACTCACGCGCAGTAGCGTATCGTTACGGCTTTCCAGACTCTTGATCAACCATTTGGCATCCTGCAGATTGCTGCGGATAAACTGGCTGTCACCATCGTTGCGCGCGTTATTGCACATCGAGGCGTAGTGCTGGTTGATTTGCAGACGCGGAATGCTGTCACTGTTGAGTTCTACCGTCCAGTGACCGTTATGCTTACGCACCAGCACATCTGGAATGACATACTCAGGTTCGCCAGTCTGGATCGACTGCCCGGGGCGCGGATCGAGCGACTGGATCAGATTGACGGCTTCTTTCAGCACATCTTCTTTCAGACGCGTGACGCGCATTAAAGTGCGGAAGTCGTGATTGGCTAACAGATCGAGATGATCGCTAATAATCAGTCTGGCCTCTTCCAGCCACGGCGTGGTTTTATCGAATTGGGAGAGTTGGATCAGCAGGCAGTCACGCAGATCTTTTGCCGCCACACCGACCGGATCAAACCGTTGGATCCGCTTAAGGACGGCTTCAACTTCGTCGATGTCAATCTCTTCATCGCCCATACTTTCGAGAATATCTTCCAGCGGGACAGTCAGATAACCAGTGTCATCAACGGCATCGACGATAGAGGTAGCAATAGCGCGGTCAGTGTCGGAAAACGGTGTCAACTCGACCTGCCACATCAGGTAATCCTGCAAGGTCTGCGTCGTTTCGCCCTGATAGACCGGCAGCTCGTCGTCAATGTAGTCACCGCTGGTGCCGGATGGTGTACCAGCGGTGTAAATGGTGTCCCAACTGGCATCGAGCGGCAGCTCTTCCGGCATCTCTTTTTGTTCGAGCGCGTCGGCGGTGTCCAGTGTTTCACTGTCTTGCGTTTCGCGGGTGTCGATTTCTTCATGAGTGTCGATTTGCTCAAGCAGCGGATTACTCTCCAGCGCCTGCTGTAGCTCCTGCTGAAGTTCCAGCGTCGACAACTGCAACAGACGAATTGCCTGTTGGAGCTGTGGCGTCATCGCCAGTTGTTGGCTAAGCCTGAGTTGCAAACCTTGCTTCATGTTCAGAATCGTACTCTCCTGCTAAAACGTCGCAAACTTCTACCCTATCAGAGTCTGAAGTCTTCCCCAAGGTATACACGCTTAACGTGTTCGTCTTGTAAGATTTCTGTAGGCGTGCCGTGGGCGATCAAATGCCCCTGACTGACGATATAAGCGCGTTCACAAACCGCCAGTGTTTCACGCACGTTGTGGTCAGTGATCAGTACGCCCAGGCCGCTGTCGCGCAGGTGTTCAATGATGCGTTTAATGTCGATAACCGAGATCGGGTCAACCCCGGCAAACGGTTCGTCGAGCAGAATAAATTTCGGATTCGCAGCCAGTGCGCGGGCAATTTCTACACGGCGACGTTCACCCCCGGAGAGTGACTGCCCCATGCTGTCACGCAGGTGCTCAATGTGAAACTCTTCCATCAGCTCGTTCGCGCGGTCTTCACGTTGTTCAGCAGACAAGTCGTCACGAATTTGCAGTACCGCCATCAGGTTATCGTAAACGCTGAGGCGACGGAAAATGGAGGCTTCCTGTGGCAGATAGCCGATACCGCGGCGCGCGCGTGCATGCAGAGGCAGCAGACTGATATCGTCATCATCAATAATGATGTTGCCCGCATCGCGCGGCACAATGCCTACAACCATGTAGAAAGTGGTGGTCTTACCGGCACCGTTTGGCCCCAGCAGACCGACAATTTCCCCGGAGTTGACGGTCAGGCTGACGTCTTCTACCACGCGACGGCCTTTATAGGCTTTTGCAAGGTTCTTTGCAGTTAATGTTGCCATAACGAATTAATTACCCTTCTTCTGTGCCGGGGTCTGGCCTTTGTTGTTTTTGTCCTGCAGCTGCGACGGCACCAGAACGGTGGTTACGCGCTTACCTTTGTCGCTGAAAGCCTGCATTTTCTGCTCTTTCACCAGGTAAGTGATCTTATCGCCCTTAATGTTGCTATCGACCTGCTGCAGATAAGCATTACCCGTCAGAACGACAAAATCTTTTGCCAGTTCGTAGTGCATCTGGGAAGCGTGACCTTCAACGGGTTTACCATTGTCCTGCATCTGGTAGAACGTTGCCGGTTTACCGTAGCCGTCAATCACTTCTTTACCTTGTTCGCCGCCCGGACGGGTAACGACCACTTTGTCGGCATTAATTTTGATGGTGCCCTGGGTGACGATGACATTACCGGTAAAGGTAACCACGTTGCCTTGCATATCAAGAGATTGCTGGTCCGATTCAATGTGGATCGGCTGATCAGTGTCTCCGGTTACGGCAAATGCCGGAATGCTGGCGGCCAGAAGTGAGCTGGCAAGCACAAGATTAAGGCTGAGTTTGTTTGTTTTGAATTTCATAGGATGTTCTAACCTTTTCAATCAGCTCGGCGTTCTTGCTGCGTAAGTTGCCGCGCATTTTCAGACCGCTGGAGTTAAATGTTGTTCCGTATAACGTGACGAGGTCTTCAGAGGTAACATCCTGCGTCACCAGATTGATCTGCGCGTTATCCGTCGTGATTCTGCGAAGTTGAGAGTCCGGCACGAGTGCGTTGACTTCAACGTGTCCATATAAATAGAGCATCCGGTCATTGGTCAGCTTGGCTTTATCTGCTTTTACGGACCATGTCGGGATTTTATCCTTATCAAACGTGGTAAGTACCGGCTGCGTAAACCACGAAACGGCCTGATCGGAATAATATTCAACATGTTGAGCAATCAATCGATAGCTTAGTGCCCCTTCTGGGTTATAGACGAGCGTGTCCGTATGCTCGCTTTTATAGGTGGGATCATTGTTGTTGACGACCACCTGGGCGGTATCGTCTTTTTCGGCCATATTAATGCCGATCATCACCAGAACCGCCAGTGATAGCACAATGATAACCCAACGTCTGGCTTTACTCATATCGATTGCCCTTTGGCTTCATCCAGTTTGCCCTGCGCCAGGAGTAATAAGTCGCAAACTTCTCGCACTGCGCCACGACCGCCAGCAATGCGCGTCACGTAATCGGCGCGCGGGATCAACAGTGGATGCGCATCGGCCACGGCGACGCTTAACCCCACTTTTTCCATTACCGGCCAGTCGATGAGATCATCGCCGACATAAGCCACATTTTCCGGGGCAATCGCCAGTTTTTCCAGCAGATCGCTAAAGGCGATCAGTTTGTTTGACTGCCCCTGATACAAGTGAGTGATCCCCAATGTGGCACAACGATCTTCTACCAGTTTAGCCTTTCGCCCGGTAATGATAGCGACTTCAATATCAGAGGTGAGCGCACAACGAATGCCATAACCGTCACGAACATTGAACGCTTTCAGCTCTTCGCCATTATTGCCCATATAAATCAGGCCATCTGACAGTACGCCATCGACATCGAGGATCAGCAGACGAATGTTCTCTGCTTTTGCTATAACGTCGGCGCTGACAGGGCCGTAACAGGTCGCAAGCGACGCACCTGCTTTGCTCATTGTTGTTTATCCTTGAATCTTTACACTACGCCTGCACGCAGTAAATCATGCATATGTAACACACCGAGTAAATGGTCGCCATCGGCAACCATCACGGAGGTAATATGGCGGGACTGCATTAAGTTCAGTGCCTCAACGGCCAGAATGCCAGGGCGCACACGTATTCCCCCTGGCGTCATCACATCGGCAATACTTAACTGACGAACATCCACGCCCATATCGAAGACACGGCGTAAATCACCGTCGGTAAAGATGCCTTCAATCATCATATTGTCATCGCAAATGACAGTCATACCAAGATTTTTGCGGGTAACTTCCAGCAATGCGTCACGCAGACTGGCCGTTTTCTTAACATGCGGGATCTCATCGCCCGTATGCATAATATCGTTTACGCGCAGCAGAAGTTTACGACCCAGTGCGCCGCCTGGGTGTGAGAGCGCAAAATCTTCAGCAGTAAAGCCGCGTGCTTTTAACAGCGCGACAGCGAGGGCATCGCCCATAACCAGCGTGGCGGTGGTGCTGCTGGTCGGTGCCAGCCCTAACGGACAGGCTTCTTTCGCTACTTTAACACACAGATGCACATCTGCGGCGCGCGCCATGCTGCTCTCCGGGCGACCGGTGATGCAGATTAACGGTACGTGAAGACGCTTAAGCACTGGAATTAAGGCCGTGATTTCGCTGGATTCACCTGAGTTAGAGATAGCAATCACCACATCCTGTGGGGTGACCATGCCTAAATCACCATGCGCGGCTTCACCAGGATGGACGAAAAATGAAGGTGTACCGGTGCTGGCAAACGTTGCCGCCATTTTGCGCCCGATGTGCCCCGATTTCCCCATCCCCATGACGACAACTTTCCCTTTACACCAGAACATCTTTTCACAGGCAAGCGTGAAATTCTGATTGATGTATTGATCAAGCTCCGCCAGGCATTCACGTTCAATCGCCAGGACTTCTTTACCTGCTTGCTGAAAGTCAAAACCCGGTTGTAACTCTACGTGCGACATAATGCGTTTCCAGTTATTCAACGAGTATTGGCGATAACCAGTACAACATCGCCAGCCATACGATAAATCCGCCAGTTAATAATACCCCTACACCACGGCCCGATTGCGGGGAGCGCCGCCAGCACAGCAACGCAAAAATAATGCTCACCAGCAACATCACGCTGTAGTCACGACTGTACGCCAGTGGATCAATCTTTCCTGGCGTTATCAGCGCGGGTAAACCCAACACGATGACAATATTAAATATGTTTGCGCCAATGATATTTCCGACAGCAATGTCGTTTTCACCTTTGCGAACCCCCGCTATTGCGGTTGCCAGTTCCGGCAGGCTGGTTCCGATAGCAATTGCCGTCAGACCCATCGTCAACTCGCTGATGGCAAAGTAATTCGCCAGCACCGTGGCGTTATCAACCACCATCCGCGTGGCCACTGGCATGATGATAAGCGCAATGCCGAGCCATAAAAACGCGACGGGCAATCCACCGTCACGCGGCAACTCTGCAAGCTGCTCTCTGGTCAGGCTGTCAGTCCCCTGACGTTCAGCCTGACGTGCAAGTTTAACAATGAACAGCAGCCATAGCACAGCCAGAAAGAGGAGAAAGATACCATCGCTGCGACTAAGTTGTCCGTCATAGAGTACGGAACCGGCCACCACGCTGACCAACAACATTAAGGGTAATTCACGGCGTAGAACATCAGAATGGACGGTAAAAGGACGAACCAGCGCAGCAAGACCGAGGATCAGCAATATATTGATAATGTTTGAGCCGAGGGCTGTACCAACGGCTAAATCGCGTTGTTCGTGCAAAGACGCGGCAAGCGAGACGATGATTTCTGGTAACGATGTACCAATACTGACCACCGTCATGCCGATGATTAGCGGCGGGATGCCAAAGGTTCGGCAAAGAATAGACGCGGCAAAAACCAGGCGGTCGGCACTGTAAACGACCAAAAGTAAACCAACAATTAACAGTGCCGTAGCTAAAAGCATCTAACGTCCTTTCTTCAGGTATACTCGCCGGTCCGCTGAAGATTTTCAGAAAGCCGTAACGGATTCTTAATTTTGACTTTATGCGGCTAAAAAGTAAAACAAATGCCAGCTTTCGCTAACCACGGCGGGTAATATTCTGTAAATATGTTGGGTTCAAGGTTAAATTGAGCGCCATGCTTAGAAAATCAACGCAAGACGAAGGGTGAATTATGGAGCAGTCTGTGGCGAATTTAGTCGATATGCGCGATGTCAGTTTTACGCGTGGAAATCGCTGCATCTTCGATAATATTTCCCTGACCGTGCCGCGAGGGAAGATCACGGCGATCATGGGGCCATCGGGCATCGGTAAAACGACGCTACTCCGTCTGATTGGCGGGCAAATCGCACCAGATCATGGTGAGATCCTTTTCGATGGTGAGAATATTCCGGCGATGTCTCGTTCGCGCCTGTATACAGTGCGCAAACGGATGAGCATGTTATTTCAGTCCGGGGCGTTGTTCACTGATATGAACGTATTTGACAACGTCGCCTATCCACTGCGCGAACATACCCAACTTCCCGCGCCATTGTTGCATAGTACGGTGATGATGAAGCTGGAGGCCGTGGGGCTGCGTGGAGCGGCTAAACTTATGCCTTCTGAACTTTCCGGTGGGATGGCGCGGCGTGCAGCTCTGGCGCGTGCGATTGCGCTGGAGCCGGATCTCATCATGTTTGATGAACCCTTTGTTGGGCAAGATCCCATCACCATGGGCGTACTGGTGAAGCTGATTTCTGAGCTGAACAGCGCGCTGGGCGTGACTTGTGTGGTGGTTTCTCACGATGTGCCGGAAGTGTTAAGTATTGCGGATCACGCCTGGATCCTGGCGGACAAAAAAATTGTCGCTCATGGCAGTGCCCAGGCGTTGCAGGCGAATCCTGATCCGCGCGTACGTCAGTTTCTGGACGGGATAGCTGACGGGCCTGTTCCGTTCCGCTATCCTGCCGGCGATTATCACGCTGATCTTTTACCAGGGAGTTAAGCCACTCATGCTGTTAAATGCGCTGGCGTCGCTCGGACATAAAGGGATTAAAACCCTGAGAACGTTCGGGCGGGCCGGGTTAATGTTATTCAATGCGCTGGTCGGCAAACCGGAATTTCGCAAACATGCGCCGCTGCTGGTGCGCCAGCTCTATAATGTCGGCGTCCTGTCGATGCTGATTATTGTAGTTTCTGGCGTGTTCATCGGAATGGTGTTGGGGCTGCAAGGTTATCTGGTTCTGACCACTTATAGTGCGGAAACCAGTCTGGGTATGCTGGTGGCGTTATCGCTACTGCGTGAACTGGGGCCGGTGGTTGCCGCGTTGTTGTTTGCCGGGCGTGCTGGTTCGGCGCTAACCGCAGAAATCGGCCTGATGCGCGCTACAGAGCAACTCTCCAGTATGGAGATGATGGCGGTGGATCCGTTGCGTCGGGTTATTTCTCCCCGTTTCTGGGCTGGGGTTATTTCATTACCACTGTTGACGGTTATTTTCGTCGCCGTGGGGATCTGGGGCGGATCTCTGGTCGGCGTCAGTTGGAAAGGCATTGATAGCGGGTTCTTCTGGTCGGCAATGCAAAATGCCGTCGACTGGCGTATGGATCTGGTCAACTGTCTGATTAAGAGCGTGGTGTTTGCCATCACGGTGACGTGGATTTCGTTGTTTAACGGCTACGACGCCATCCCGACGTCTGCCGGGATTAGCCGGGCAACCACTCGCACCGTTGTCCACTCGTCTCTGGCTGTTCTGGGGCTGGATTTTGTGCTGACCGCATTGATGTTTGGGAATTGAGTTCATGCAAACGAAAAAAAATGAAATTTGGGTGGGTATCTTTTTATTAGCAGCACTACTGGCGGCGCTGTTTGTTTGCCTGAAGGCGGCGAACGTGACGTCCATACGTACTGAACCGACCTATACGCTTTATGCGACGTTCGATAACATTGGCGGCCTGAAAGCGCGCTCTCCGGTCAGCATTGGTGGCGTTGTTGTGGGCCGGGTGGCGGATATTACGCTGGACCCGAAAACCTATCTGCCGCGCGTAACGCTGGAAATTGAACAACGTTATAACCACATTCCTGATACCAGTTCGCTGAGCATTCGTACTTCCGGCCTGCTGGGGGAACAATATCTGGCATTAAACGTCGGTTTTGAAGACCCGGAACTGGGGACTGCTATCCTGAAGGATGGCGATACAATTCAGGACACCAAGTCTGCGATGGTGCTGGAAGATCTCATTGGTCAGTTCCTTTACGGTAGTAAAGGCGATGACAATAAGAATAGTGGCGATGCGCCAGCTGCTGCGCCAGGTAATAATGAAACCACTGAACCTGTGGGTACAACGAAATAATTTCAGGAGAACCGACGCATGTTTAAACGTTTAATGATGGTCGCTTTGCTGGTGATTGCACCGCTGAGTGCGGCAACCGCGGCAGACCAGACCAATCCGTATAAGCTGATGGACGAGGCGGCGCAGAAAACGTTCGATCGCCTGAAGAATGAGCAACCGCAAATTCGGGCCAACCCGGATTATCTGCGTACCATTGTCGATCAGGAACTGCTGCCATACGTACAGGTGAAATACGCCGGTGCGCTGGTGCTGGGCCAGTATTACAAGAGTGCGACCCCTGCTCAACGTGATGCTTACTTTGCCGCTTTCCGTGAGTACCTGAAGCAGGCTTACGGTCAGGCGCTGGCGATGTATCACGGTCAAACCTATCAGATTGCGCCAGAACAGCCGCTGGGCGATAAAACCATTGTGCCTATTCGCGTTACCATTATTGACCCAAATGGCCGCCCGCCGGTGCGTCTGGACTTCCAATGGCGTAAAAACTCCCAGACGGGCAACTGGCAGGCTTACGACATGATTGCTGAAGGCGTCAGTATGATCACCACCAAACAAAACGAGTGGGGAACGCTGCTGCGTACCAAAGGTATCGACGGCCTGACTGCACAACTGAAATCGATTTCTCAACAGAAAATCACTCTGGAAGAGAAAAAATAATGAGCGAGTCACTGAGCTGGATGCAGACGGGTGACACGCTGGCGTTATCCGGAGAGCTGGATCAGGACGTTCTGCTACCGCTTTGGGAAATACGTGAGGAAGCGGTGAAGGGGATTACCAGCATCGATCTTAGCCGTGTGTCTCGCGTGGATACGGGTGGACTGGCACTGCTGCTCCATCTTATCGATCTGGCGAAAAAGCAGGGCAACAATGTGACGCTTCAGGGGGTAAACGACAAAGTGTATACCCTGGCGAAATTGTATAATTTGCCTGCTGATGTTCTGCCTCGTTAAATTTTTTCAGGCCGGATATGGCGTTAACCGCCTGTCCGGCAAACCTGCCTGCAAGTCGAGCCTTGTCTGATTTATCAGCGAGGCTTTTTGCTTATTTATGCCAGCGCAACTTTGCTCTAAGATGTTTCGCTGATTTATTAACTGATGATTGAAGATCCCATGGAAAATAATGAAATTCAGAGCGTGTTGATGAACGCTCTCTCCCTCCAGGAAGTCCACGTTTCCGGCGATGGCAGCCACTTTCAGGTTATTGCCGTGGGTGAGTTGTTTGACGGCATGAGTCGGGTAAAAAAACAGCAGACGGTCTATGGCCCGCTGATGGAATATATTGCGGATAACCGCATTCATGCTGTGTCGATCAAAGCGTATACCCCTGCGGAGTGGGCGCGCGATCGCAAACTGAACGGCTTTTGAGCTATGGGCGATTCGCCGGTAGCGGATATGAATTGTTAACTGAGAACAAACTAAATGGATAAATTTCGTGTTCAGGGGCCAACGAAGCTCCAGGGCGAAGTCACAATTTCCGGCGCTAAAAATGCTGCTCTGCCTATCCTTTTTGCCGCACTACTGGCGGAAGAACCGGTAGAGATCCAGAACGTCCCGAAACTAAAAGACGTCGATACATCAATGAAGCTGCTAAGCCAGCTGGGTGCGAAAGTAGAACGTAATGGTTCTGTGCACATTGATGCCCGCGACGTTAATGTATTCTGCGCACCTTACGATCTGGTTAAAACCATGCGTGCTTCTATCTGGGCGCTGGGGCCGCTGGTAGCGCGCTTTGGTCAGGGGCAAGTTTCACTGCCTGGCGGTTGTACGATTGGTGCACGTCCGGTTGATCTACACATTTCTGGTCTCGAACAATTAGGCGCGACCATCAAACTGGAAGAAGGTTACGTTAAAGCTTCCGTCGATGGTCGTTTGAAAGGCGCACATATCGTGATGGATAAAGTCAGCGTTGGCGCAACGGTGACCATCATGTGTGCTGCAACCCTGGCCGAAGGCACCACGATTATTGAAAACGCAGCGCGTGAACCGGAAATCGTCGATACCGCGAACTTCCTGATTACGCTGGGTGCGAAAATTAGCGGTCAGGGCACCGATCGTATCGTCATTGAAGGTGTGGAACGTTTAGGCGGCGGTGTCTATCGCGTGCTGCCGGATCGTATCGAAACCGGTACTTTCCTGGTGGCGGCGGCGATCTCTCGCGGCAAAATTATCTGCCGTAACGCGCAGCCAGATACTCTGGACGCCGTGCTGGCGAAACTGCGTGACGCTGGAGCGGACATCGAAGTCGGCGAAGACTGGATTAGCCTGGATATGCATGGCAAACGTCCGAAGGCTGTTAACGTACGTACCGCGCCGCATCCGGCATTCCCGACCGATATGCAGGCCCAGTTCACGCTGTTGAACCTGGTGGCAGAAGGGACCGGGTTCATCACCGAAACGGTCTTTGAAAACCGCTTTATGCATGTGCCAGAGCTGAGCCGTATGGGCGCGCATGCCGAAATCGAAAGCAATACCGTTATTTGTCACGGTGTTGAAAAACTTTCTGGCGCACAGGTTATGGCAACCGATCTACGTGCATCAGCAAGCCTGGTGCTGGCTGGCTGTATTGCGGAAGGGACGACGGTAGTTGATCGTATTTATCACATCGATCGTGGCTACGAACGCATTGAAGACAAACTGCGCGCTTTAGGTGCAAATATTGAGCGTGTGAAAGGCGAGTAATTGTCTGAGAGCTGGCAGCCCCGTTCGCGGGGCTACCGCCAGACCACTCATTTTTTCGGTTTAGTGTAGCTACGCATCAACTGCGTTCTGTCGATAAACTCATGGGTCTGCGGATCATGGTAGCGAGATGGCCAGATAATCCAGGGGTCAGTTCCCAGGGCTTTCGCAATAATCATCTCTCCTTTCGGCCAGGGGCGCGATAATGCGTTCGCCAGCGTTGAGGAACTCAAACCATTTCTGCGAGATTCCGCCGCCATTGACGTTCCCTTCTTGCGCAAACCCGCAATGATGTCAGCGGGATGCCAGTCAATGAAATTACTTTCCATCTTTCCTCACTCCTTAAGTTAGTCGCTTTCATTCAGAACACTTCTTCTGTCGAGCATCACTATACTCCTGATGGCCTATTGCTCTAAAAAGTTCCTGTAAAGAGTGTGAATATTCAGAATATATAAAGATGTACAGCCCTATTTTTCAGGTGTTATAGAGCTGAATAAGTGTTTTTTATGGAATTTACTGGAATCATCCCGCGCGCTGCGCGGGATGAGGGGAGGGGATTAACGATCGCGTTGAACAGCGATGTGCGCGAGGCCGATGAGTGCTTCTCGCCAAGGGGTGTCCGGGAGCACCTGTAACGCTGCGATGGCTTTGTCTGCTTCTTCCTCAGCACGCTGACGCGTCCATTCAAGAGATCCACAAGCGTTCATTGCTTCCAGAACCGGTTCCAGAAGATGGCGACCGTTACCCTGTTCGATGGCGGTACGAATCATCTGTGCCTGTTCTGGTGTGCCATGATGCATTGCATGCAGCAGCGGCAGCGTCGGTTTACCTTCGTTCAGATCGTCGCCGACGTTTTTACCTAACTGTTCGCCATCGGCATTGTAATCGAGTAAATCGTCGATCAACTGGAAAGCAGTGCCGAGATAGCGCCCATAATCCTGCAGGCCTTTCTCCTCCTCCGGCGTACAGCCAGCCAGAATCCCGGAACACTGCGCGGCAGCCTCAAACAGACGCGCGGTTTTGCTATAGATAACGCGCATGTAGTTTTCTTCAGTGATGTCCGGATCGTTAACATTCATCAGTTGCAGAACTTCACCTTCTGCGATGACGTTTACGGCTTCTGACATGACTTCCAGCACTTTGAGCGAGCCGAGGCTGGTCATCATCTGGAACGCGCGGGTATAAATAAAATCGCCTACCAGCACGCTGGCGGCATTGCCAAATGCGGCGTTGGCGGTAGCTTTACCCCTGCGCATATCTGATTCATCCACAACGTCGTCGTGCAGCAGAGTCGCCGTGTGGATAAACTCGATCAGGGCAGCAATGGTGACATGCGCATTTCCCTCATAGCCAACAGCTCGTGCAGCCAGTACAGCAATCATCGGACGAATACGTTTACCGCCGCCGCTGACGATGTAATAGCCTAACTGATTGATCAGTTGGACGTCGGAATTAAGCTGCTCAAGGATTGCCGCATTAACACCCGCCATATCTTGCGCGGTTAACTCATTGATTTTTTCTAAATTCATCGCAAAAGCCGGGCTTTTCGCCCCGATTACCTTACTGTGAACAAAGGCAACTTAGGGTTTATGGTTAGGAATATAGGGTGATTGTACTGAAAAAATGGCACAGATAAACGTTACCGTACAAGTTGTGTTTTTTTTCTTCGTGTATTGACTGTAGCACTTGTCAAAGGCGTGCGTTTTGCGTAATATTCGCGCCCTATTGTGAATATTTATAGCGCACTCTGAATCATTGAAAAGGTGTGCGCGGAAGCGGAGTTTTATATGTACGCGGTTTTCCAAAGTGGTGGTAAACAACACCGAGTAAGCGAAGGTCAGACCGTTCGCCTGGAAAAGCTGGACATCGCAACTGGCGAAACTGTTGAGTTCGCTGAAGTGCTGATGATCGCAAACGGTGAAGAAGTCAAAATCGGCGTTCCTTTCGTTGATGGCGGCGTAATCAAAGCTGAAGTTGTTGCTCACGGTCGTGGCGAGAAAGTTAAAATCGTTAAGTTTCGTCGTCGTAAACACTATCGTAAGCAGCAGGGCCATCGTCAGTGGTTCACTGATGTGAAAATTACTGGCATCAGCGCCTAAGACCTGAGGAGAGATTTCAAATGGCACATAAAAAGGCTGGCGGCTCCACACGTAACGGTCGCGATTCAGAAGCTAAACGCCTGGGCGTTAAGCGTTTCGGTGGCGAATCCGTTCTGGCGGGTAGCATCATCGTTCGTCAACGTGGTACCAAATTCCACGCTGGCGCTAACGTAGGTTGCGGTCGTGACCACACTCTGTTTGCTAAAGCAGACGGTAAAGTGAAATTCGAAGTTAAAGGCCCGAAAAACCGTAAATTTATCAGCATCGAAGCTGAATAAGTTTTTCGCGTCCCGGTAACGGATGAAAGCCCCGCAATACGTTGCGGGGCTTTTTACATTCGATAACCGGTAAAAATGCGCATGGTGCGACGTTAATCCGCAAATGCGCTTTGCAGGGAATACGGTATGAAGCAGCAGGCAGGCATTGGCATTCTTTTGGCGCTCACCACAGCAATTTGCTGGGGGGCGTTGCCAATCGCAATGAAGCAGGTGCTGGAGGTGATGGAACCTCCGACAATCGTGTTTTACCGTTTCTTGATGGCGAGTATTGGCCTTGGTGCCATTCTTGCGGTGAAGAAGAGGTTGCCGCCATTACGCGTGTTTCGTAAGCCACGCTGGTTGATTTTGTTGGCAGTGGCGACCGCCGGGCTGTTTGGGAACTTCATCCTGTTCAGCTCATCCTTGCAATACCTGAGTCCGACCGCTTCGCAGGTGATTGGGCAACTCTCGCCAGTTGGCATGATGGTTGCCAGCGTATTTATCCTGAAAGAGAAAATGCGCAGCACTCAGGTTGTAGGGGCATTGATGCTCCTGAGCGGCCTGGTGATGTTTTTTAACACCAGTCTGGTCGAGATATTTACAAAGCTCACCGATTACACCTGGGGAGTAATCTTTGGGGTCGGTGCGGCGACGGTGTGGGTGAGTTATGGCGTGGCGCAAAAGGTTTTATTGCGTCGGCTGGCCTCACCGCAGATCCTGTTTTTACTGTACACTTTATGTACAACTGCGCTCTTCCCTCTGGCAAAGCCTGGAGTGATAGCGCAGCTTAGCCACTGGCAGCTCGCATGTTTAATTTTTTGCGGACTGAATACCTTGGTAGGATATGGCGCCCTGGCGGAAGCGATGGCTCGCTGGCAGGCAGCGCAGGTGAGCGCGATCATCACGCTCACCCCACTGTTTACGCTGTTTTTTTCAGATCTTTTATCACTGGCCTGGCCCGATTTCTTCGCCAGACCGATGTTAAACCTTTTAGGTTATCTCGGTGCGTTTGTCGTGGTTGCGGGCGCGATGTATTCCGCCATTGGTCATCGTATTTGGGGCGGATTACGTAAGCATACAACGGTGGTATCGCAACCCCGCGCAGGCGAATGATTTACGGAGAATAAAATGAAGTTTGTTGATGAAGCATCGATTCTGGTCGTTGCAGGTGATGGCGGTAATGGTTGCGTGAGCTTCCGCCGCGAAAAGTATATTCCGAAAGGCGGCCCGGATGGCGGCGACGGCGGTGATGGTGGTGACGTATGGATGGAAGCCGACGAGAACCTGAACACGCTTATCGATTATCGTTTTGAAAAATCTTTCCGTGCAGAGCGCGGTCAGAATGGCGCAAGCCGCGACTGTACCGGTAAGCGCGGTAAAGACGTCACAATTAAAGTGCCGGTAGGTACGCGTGTAATCGACCAGGGTACTGGTGAAACCATGGGCGATATGACCAAACACGGTCAGCGTCTGCTGGTTGCTAAGGGCGGCTGGCACGGTCTGGGCAATACCCGTTTCAAATCGTCAGTTAACCGTACACCACGGCAGAAAACTAACGGTACGCCGGGCGATAAACGTGAGCTGCTGCTGGAGCTGATGCTGCTGGCTGACGTCGGTATGTTGGGGATGCCAAACGCGGGTAAATCGACCTTTATTCGTGCGGTATCGGCGGCTAAACCGAAAGTGGCGGATTATCCGTTTACCACTCTGGTGCCAAGTCTGGGTGTGGTACGAATGGACAACGAAAAGAGCTTCGTTGTTGCCGATATTCCAGGACTGATTGAAGGCGCTGCGGAAGGCGCAGGTCTGGGCATTCGCTTCCTGAAGCACCTGGAACGTTGCCGCGTCCTGTTGCACCTCATCGATATCGATCCGATTGACGGCACCGATCCGGTTGAAAACGCGCGTATTATTATCAGCGAGCTGGAAAAATACAGCCAGGATCTGGCGGCGAAACCGCGTTGGTTAGTCTTCAACAAGATCGATCTGCTGGATAAGGCAGAAGCCGAAGAGAAAGCGAAAGCGATCGCTGAGGCGCTGGGCTGGGAAGATAAATATTATCTGATCTCTGCGGCGAGTGGACTGGGCGTGAAAGATCTCTGCTGGGATGTGATGACCTTTATCATTGAAAACCCGGTCGTGCAGGCTGAAGAAGCGAAACAGCCAGAGAAAGTCGAATTCATGTGGGATGATTATCATCGCCAGCAGCTTGAAGAGATTGCTGAAGAGGATGATGAGGACTGGGATGACGACTGGGACGAAGACGACGAAGAAGGCGTTGAGTTCATTTACAAGCGTTAATCAGCAAAACCCCGGCCATGTGCCGGGGTTTCTTTTTGACTAATTGTTCTGATAAATATCTTTATACAAACGGCTTTCAAAACGCACTAACGGAATACGGCGATTACGCTGATCCGCCGGTTCTACTGCATAGCCAGAAAGATATTGCACAAACGCCATTCGTTGCCCGCTCGCCGTGGTAATGAATCCCGCCAGGTTATATACCCCCTGCAACGAGCCGGTTTTCGCTGAGACTTTGCCATCCACGCCCGCCTGATGCAGACCTGCACGGTACTGCAAAGAGCCGTCATAGCCCGCCAGCGGCAGCATAGAGATAAAGTTAAGTTCATTGTCGTGTTGGGCAATGTATTGCAGCACCTGCATCATGGTGGCGGGGGCAATCAGGTTATGCCGCGAAAGCCCTGAACCATCGGCAATAATGGTGTTACCAATATCGACACCGGCTTGCTGGCGCAGGATCTGACGCACGGCGTCCGACCCGGCCCGCCATGTTCCAGGCACATTGAAGCGCGCATGGCCGATCATGCGGAAAACCGTATCGGCAATCATGTTGTCCGACTTTTTCAGCATAATCTTAAGCAGATCGTGCAGCGGGGCCGACTGTTTACTGGCAACTACCGTTCCAGGTTCGTTAACCTGAGTCTGGCGTAGCAGTGTTCCGCTCCAGGTGATACCTGCCTGTTTTAACTCATCTTTCAGAATTGCCCCAGCATAGCTGGCACCATCCTGCACGGCAAAAGCCAACGGGAGCGGCTCAGAACGTTGTGGCAGGCATCCGGTCAGCGTAAAGCGGTTCAGGTCGCCTGGCACCACATCCAGCTCGCAGTATTGCGCTTCGGCAGAACCACGGGGGAGGGTGCGTACCTGGCTGAACATCGTAACGGGGTAATAAGATGCCACGCGTATAAAAGCCATATCACCAGGTTTTGGGGCACTATAGAGCGAGACGGAGAAACAGTTGCGGTCAACTATGGCGGCGGCAGGCGGAGCGCTAAAGCATTGTGTCATGTCATTCCATGGCCAGCCGGGGGCTTTATCGTGGCTGGCGAAAATGGAGGTATCTATCAACACATTGCCATCGATTTGGTTGACGCCAGATTTTTTCAAAGTCGCGACCATATTGCGAATATCCTGACGTTTTAACGTCGGATCGGCACCAAATCGCGCTACTAAGTCACCCTTAAGTACACCGTTTTCCACATTACCTTTGGTTTCAAGCGTCGTGGTAAAACGAAAATCGGGGCCGAGTTGAATCAACGCCGCCAGCGCAGTAATCACTTTCTGCGTACTGGCGGGCAGCGCCATCTGCTGACTGTGGTAATCAATAGCGGGGGCCGACGCGCCGACTTTTTGCACCATCAGGGCAAGGTTGGCACCCGCGGGGAGTTGAGTAATGTACTCATCAACATTTGCGGCCTGAACACTGAACGCTATACAGCTGGTCAATCCGATGATAAATCTGGAAAATCGCATAATCTCGCGCTAACAACCTGGAATCGAGCCGTCATACTACGGCGCAACGCCCTATAAAGTAAACGATGACCCTTCGGGAACTTCAGGGTAAAATGACTATCAAAATGTGAATTGTAGCTGACCTGGGACCTGTACCCGGGTCGGTATTTTTTTTGCTTCTGGTCCCGGTGAGGAGTTATGCCGGGCAGGCCGAACAGCCGGGGTGGGTGAAGACTTGCCCCATCAGGAATATTCAAGAGGTATAACAAATGCAAGCTATTCCGATGACCTTACGCGGCGCTGAAAAATTACGCGAAGAGCTGGATTTTCTGAAATCTGTGCGCCGTCCTGAAATCATTGCTGCTATCGCGGAAGCGCGTGAGCATGGCGACCTGAAAGAAAACGCCGAATACCACGCAGCTCGTGAACAGCAGGGCTTTTGCGAAGGCCGTATCAAAGACATCGAAGCCAAGCTGTCGAACGCGCAGGTGATTGATGTCACCAAAATGCCCAACAATGGGCGCGTTATTTTTGGTGCTACCGTAACGGTGCTGAATCTCGATTCTGACGAAGAACAGACTTATCGCATCGTTGGCGATGACGAAGCTGACTTTAAACAAAACCTGATTTCTGTAAACTCGCCTATTGCTCGTGGCCTGATCGGCAAAGAAGAAGATGATGTTGTGGTCATCAAAACGCCGGGCGGCGAAGTAGAATTTGAAGTAATTAAGGTGGAATACCTGTAAGAATTACCCAATACTCAAGATGTTGATGTATTGTAAAGAAAGGAAAAAGGCCGCTATGCGGCCTTTTATCAACGAACAGAGCGTGGCATTTTGCTCTCCTGCCTGCGGAAAACCCCTCGTTTTACACAGCAAATGTGTGTAACTTTAGGATAATCTTAGCGTGGCAGCGAGATTTTACGTTCTTTAGTTGGGCGATAAAGCACCAGCGTTTTACCGATGACCTGTACATTACAGGCGCCGGTTTCGCGCACGATAGCTTCCACGATCAAGGTTTTAGTTTCGCGATCTTCGGTGGCGATTTTCACCTTGATGAGTTCATGGTGCTCTAACGCTTGTTCAATCTCGGCCAGCACCCCTTCGGTCAAACCATTACTGCCAAGCAGAACAACTGGCTTGAGCGGATGTGCCAGACCTTTCAGGTGCTGTTTTTGTTTAGTACTCAGATTCATCGTATTTTTTGCTTACGTTGGGATTGAAAACGGGTCATTCTACCGCCATCTCCCATATATCACCAAATAGGCGCGTAAAAATTTACGCAATTGGTTACGATGAGTTATCCCAATGGGAAAGTTAAATGACAGGTAAGAAGCGTTCTGCCAGCTCCAGCCGCTGGCTTCAGGAACACTTTAGCGATAAATATGTTCAACAGGCACAGAAAAAGGGGTTACGTTCCCGTGCCTGGTTTAAACTTGATGAAATACAGCAAAGTGACAAACTCTTTAAACCGGGAATGACGGTTGTCGACCTTGGTGCTGCTCCGGGTGGTTGGTCACAATATGTGGTCACCCAAATTGGCGGCAAAGGCCGCATCATCGCTTGCGATCTTTTACCTATGGATCCTATCGTTGGTGTGGACTTTCTTCAGGGCGATTTTCGTGATGAACTGGTGATGAAAGCACTGCTGGAGCGCGTTGGCGACAGCAAAGTCCAGGTTGTCATGTCCGATATGGCACCAAACATGAGCGGAACACCGGCGGTGGATATCCCCCGTGCCATGTATCTGGTGGAACTGGCGCTAGAAATGTGTCGTGATGTATTAGCTCCAGGTGGCAGTTTTGTTGTGAAGGTGTTCCAGGGCGAAGGTTTCGATGAGTATCTAAGGGAAATTCGCTCCCTGTTTACGAAGGTCAAAGTTCGTAAGCCGGACTCTTCTCGTGCACGTTCGCGGGAAGTGTATATTGTAGCGACCGGGCGTAAACCCTAACCGGGAGATTTCAGACGAAAGTTTGAAAGATGCTGGATATAGAGTATCCTGACGCTGTTTTTAACACAGTTGTAATAAGAGGTTAATCCCTTGAGTGACATGGCGAAAAACCTAATACTCTGGCTGGTCATTGCCGTTGTGCTGATGTCAGTATTCCAGAGCTTTGGGCCCAGCGAGTCTAATGGCCGTAAGGTGGATTACTCTACCTTCCTACAAGAGGTCAATAACGACCAGGTTCGTGAAGCGCGTATCAACGGACGTGAAATCAACGTTACCAAGAAAGATAGTAACCGTTATACCACTTACATTCCGGTTCAGGATCCGAAATTACTGGATAACCTGTTGACCAAGAACGTCAAGGTTGTCGGTGAACCGCCTGAAGAACCAAGTCTGCTGGCTTCTATCTTCATCTCCTGGTTCCCGATGCTGTTGCTGATTGGTGTCTGGATCTTCTTCATGCGTCAAATGCAGGGCGGCGGTGGCAAAGGTGCCATGTCGTTTGGTAAGAGCAAAGCGCGCATGCTGACGGAAGATCAGATCAAAACGACCTTTGCTGACGTTGCGGGCTGCGACGAAGCAAAAGAAGAAGTTGCTGAACTGGTTGAGTATCTGCGCGAGCCGAGCCGCTTCCAGAAACTCGGCGGTAAGATCCCGAAAGGCGTCCTGATGGTCGGTCCTCCGGGTACCGGTAAAACGCTGCTGGCGAAAGCGATTGCAGGCGAAGCAAAAGTTCCGTTCTTTACTATCTCCGGTTCTGACTTCGTAGAAATGTTCGTCGGTGTGGGTGCATCCCGTGTTCGTGATATGTTCGAACAGGCGAAGAAAGCAGCACCGTGCATCATCTTTATCGATGAAATCGACGCCGTAGGCCGCCAGCGTGGCGCAGGTCTGGGCGGTGGTCACGATGAACGTGAACAGACTTTGAACCAGATGCTGGTTGAGATGGATGGTTTTGAAGGTAACGAAGGTATCATCGTTATCGCTGCGACTAACCGTCCAGACGTTCTCGACCCAGCCCTGCTGCGTCCTGGCCGTTTCGACCGTCAGGTTGTGGTTGGCTTGCCAGATGTTCGCGGTCGTGAGCAGATCCTGAAAGTTCACATGCGTCGCGTACCATTGGCACCCGATATCGACGCGGCAATCATTGCCCGTGGTACTCCTGGTTTCTCCGGTGCTGACCTGGCGAACCTGGTGAACGAAGCGGCACTGTTCGCTGCTCGTGGCAACAAACGCGTTGTGTCGATGGTTGAGTTCGAGAAAGCGAAAGACAAAATCATGATGGGTGCGGAACGTCGCTCCATGGTGATGACGGAAGCACAGAAAGAATCGACGGCTTACCACGAAGCGGGTCATGCGATTATCGGTCGCCTGGTGCCGGAGCACGATCCGGTGCACAAAGTGACGATTATCCCACGCGGTCGTGCGCTGGGTGTGACTTTCTTCTTGCCTGAGGGCGACGCAATCAGCGCCAGCCGTCAGAAACTGGAAAGCCAGATTTCTACGCTGTACGGTGGTCGTCTGGCAGAAGAGATCATCTACGGGCCGGAACATGTTTCTACCGGTGCGTCCAACGATATTAAAGTTGCGACCAACCTGGCACGTAACATGGTGACTCAGTGGGGCTTCTCTGAGAAATTGGGTCCACTGCTGTACGCGGAAGAAGAAGGTGAAGTGTTCCTCGGCCGTAGCGTAGCGAAAGCGAAACATATGTCCGATGAAACTGCACGTATCATCGACCAGGAAGTGAAAGCACTGATTGAGCGTAACTATAATCGTGCGCGTCAGCTTCTGACCGACAATATGGATATTCTGCATGCGATGAAAGATGCTCTCATGAAATATGAGACTATCGACGCACCGCAGATTGATGACCTGATGGCACGTCGCGATGTACGTCCGCCAGCGGGCTGGGAAGAACCAGGCGCTTCTAACAATTCTGGCGACAATGGTAGTCCAAAGGCTCCACGTCCGGTTGATGAACCGCGTACGCCGAACCCGGGTAACACCATGTCAGAGCAGTTAGGCGACAAGTAAGTTCCCGCATCAGATGACTGTATTTGTACCGAAAACCCCGGGGCGTGCTCCGGGGTTTTTTCTTATCAATTCATACCAGGGATAACACCATGAAACTCTTTGCCCAGGGCACTTCACTGGACCTTAGCCATCCTCACGTAATGGGGATCCTCAACGTCACGCCTGATTCCTTTTCGGATGGCGGCACGCATAACTCGCTGATAGATGCCGTGAAACATGCGAATCTGATGATCAACGCTGGCGCGACGATCATTGACGTTGGTGGCGAGTCCACGCGCCCAGGAGCGGCGGAAGTTAGCGTTGAAGAAGAGTTGCAACGTGTTATTCCTGTGGTTGAGGCAATTGCTCAACGCTTCGAAGTCTGGATCTCGGTAGATACATCCAAACCAGAAGTCATCCGTGAGTCAGCGAAAGTTGGCGCTCACATTATTAACGATATCCGCTCCCTTTCCGAACCTGGCGCTCTGGAGGCGGCTGCAGAAACCGGTTTACCGGTTTGTCTGATGCATATGCAGGGAAATCCAAAAACCATGCAGGAAGCGCCGAAGTATGACGATGTCTTTGCAGAAGTGAATCGCTACTTTATTGAGCAAATAGCACGTTGCGAGCAGGCGGGTATCGCAAAAGAGAAATTGTTGCTCGACCCCGGATTCGGTTTCGGTAAAAATCTCTCCCATAACTATTCATTACTGGCGCGCCTGGCTGAATTTCACCATTTCAACCTGCCGCTGTTGGTGGGTATGTCACGAAAATCGATGATTGGACAGCTGCTGAACGTGGGGCCGTCCGAGCGTTTGAGCGGTAGTCTGGCCTGTGCGGTCATTGCCGCAATGCAAGGCGCGCACATCATTCGTGTTCATGACGTCAAAGAAACCGTAGAAGCGATGCGGGTGGTGGAAGCCACTCTGTCTGCAAAGGAAAACAAACGCTATGAGTAATCGTAAATATTTCGGTACCGATGGGATTCGTGGTCGTGTAGGGGATGCGCCGATCACCCCTGATTTTGTGCTTAAGCTGGGTTGGGCCGCGGGTAAAGTGCTGGCGCGCCACGGCTCCCGTAAGATCATCATTGGTAAAGACACGCGTATTTCTGGCTATATGCTGGAGTCAGCACTGGAAGCGGGTCTGGCGGCTGCGGGCCTTTCCGCACTCTTCACTGGTCCGATGCCAACACCGGCCGTGGCTTATCTGACGCGTACCTTCCGCGCAGAGGCCGGAATTGTGATATCTGCATCGCATAACCCGTTCTACGATAATGGCATTAAATTTTTCTCTATCGACGGCACCAAACTACCGGATGCAGTAGAAGAGGCCATCGAAGCGGAAATGGAAAAAGAGATCAGCTGTGTTGATTCGGCAGAACTGGGTAAAGCCAGCCGTATCGTTGATGCCGCGGGTCGTTATATCGAGTTTTGCAAAGCCACGTTCCCGAACGAACTTAGCCTCAGTGAACTGAAGATTGTGGTGGATTGTGCAAACGGTGCGACTTACCACATCGCGCCGAACGTGCTGCGTGAACTGGGGGCGAACGTTATCGCTATCGGTTGTGAGCCGAACGGTGTAAATATCAATGCCGAAGTGGGGGCTACCGACGTTCGCGCGCTCCAGGCTCGTGTGCTGGCTGAAAAAGCGGATCTCGGTATTGCCTTCGACGGCGATGGCGATCGCGTGATTATGGTTGACCATGAAGGCAATAAAGTCGATGGCGATCAGATCATGTATATCATCGCGCGTGAGGGGCTTCGTCAGGGCCAGCTGCGTGGAGGTGCTGTGGGTACATTGATGAGCAACATGGGGCTTGAACTGGCGCTGAAACAGTTAGGTATTCCATTTGCGCGCGCGAAAGTGGGTGACCGCTACGTACTGGAAAAAATGCAGGAGAAAGGCTGGCGTATCGGTGCAGAGAACTCCGGTCATGTGATCCTGCTGGATAAAACCACTACCGGTGACGGCATCGTTGCTGGCTTGCAGGTGCTGGCGGCGATGGCACGTAACCATATGAGCCTGCACGACCTTTGCAGCGGCATGAAAATGTTCCCGCAGATTCTGGTTAACGTGCGTTACACCGCAGGTAGCGGCGATCCGCTGGAGCATGAATCAGTCAAAGCTGTGACCGCAGAAGTTGAAGCGGCGCTGGGTAGCCGTGGACGTGTGCTGTTGCGTAAATCCGGCACCGAACCGTTAATTCGCGTGATGGTAGAAGGTGAAGATGAAGCGCAGGTTACTGAATTTGCACACCGTATCGCCGATGCAGTAAAAGCCGTTTAAAGCGTTAGATAACTGGCTAAAAAGGCGGCGATTGTCGCCTTTTTTCTCGGCGAATACATCGGTTTTGCTGTTTTTTTCCGCAGTTGATACAATGCGATAAAATTGCCCTTGCGAAGGTCATTCGCTTTGGTTAGTATTCACACCCGCTTCAGTGGGAAAGATTAAAAACTCCCGCTTTATTGGTTGAAGCATTGGTACGCGGCAACTCCGCAAGGAACAGGTTGATTATGTACGAAGCTCTTTTAGTAGTTTTCCTTATTGTGGCAATTGGCCTTGTTGGTCTGATCATGCTGCAGCAAGGTAAAGGCGCTGATATGGGAGCCTCCTTCGGAGCAGGCGCTTCCGCTACGCTGTTTGGTTCAAGTGGTTCTGGTAACTTCATGACCCGCATGACGGCGCTGCTGGCAACGTTATTCTTCATCATCAGTCTGGTGCTGGGTAACATCAATAGCAATAAAACCAATAAAGGTAGCGAATGGGAAAACCTGAGTGCGCCGGCGAAAACCGAACAAACTCAGTCAGCTGCTCCGGCTAAGCCGACCAGCGATATCCCGAACTAAAAAGTAGTATCCGTGCCGAGGTGGTGGAATTGGTAGACACGCTACCTTGAGGTGGTAGTGCCCAATAGGGCTTACGGGTTCAAGTCCCGTCCTCGGTACCAAATTCCAGAAAAGAGACGCTGAAAAGCGTCTTTTTTCGTTTTGGTCCTGGTCTGAGGAATGGTTGTCAGGTATCTGTATCTCGTCCAGTTGCTTTACTCGTAGCTGGTACTTTGAAACGATGGTGCCGGTACGCCTTAGTTATAAACTTTTCCCTTCTGCTGACATAATTGGCACTTTATTGTGTCAACTCCAGTTCCGGTACGAATACGGATATGTTTACTTCTCGATAAACCATCCTGCTCCTGTCAGTATAACTACTGATGGCTACGTTCTGCGTAATGTTTAGAGACGCATTGATAATGTTATTTAATTACTGAGAACAATGGCCGCATCATTTAAAAAGAAAAAACTAACAGTGTTTCGGTCTGATATGGATCAGAGTTGAAAAACATGTCTGATATAAAATTGAACATTGTTGATAATTGTTTATATTGGTTGTGAACTTGGATTTCTGGATGACAGTATTCAACAAATTTGTTAGAAGTTTTAAATCTCATTGGTTGTTGTATCTTTGTGTTATTGTTTTTGGTATTACGAACTTAGTCGCCTCTTCCGGAGCGCATATGGTTCAGCGATTGCTGTTTTTCGTTCTGACCATCCTGGTTGTTAAACGTATATCATCCCTTCCGCTTCGCCTGCTTGTTGCCGCACCATTTGTGTTACTGACAGCGGCAGATATGAGTATTAGCCTCTATTCATGGTGTACCTTTGGTACAACTTTCAATGATGGATTTGCGATTAGTGTGCTGCAGAGTGATCCGGATGAAGTTGTCAAAATGCTGGGAATGTATATCCCTTATCTATGTGCTTTTGCCTTTTTATCCCTTCTTTTTTTTGCAGTAATAATAAAATATGATGTTTCCTTGCCGACAAAAAAAGTGACAGGAATATTATTGCTGATTGTCATTTCGGGAAGTTTATTTTCCGCTTGTCAATTTGCTTATAAAGATGCAAAAAATAAAGAGGCGTTCAGTCCATATATACTAGCGTCGCGATTTGCTACCTATACGCCGTTTTTCAATCTCAATTATTTTGCTTTAGCAGCGAAAGAGCATCAAAGATTACTCTCAATTGCAAACACGGTGCCGTATTTTCAACTATCAGTCAGGGATACAGGTATTGATACCTACGTGTTGATTGTGGGGGAGTCTGTACGTGTCGACAATATGTCTTTGTATGGATATACACGCTCTACGACACCGCAAGTCGAAGCACAAAGAAAACAGATCAAACTGTTTAATCAAGCAATAAGCGGTGCACCTTACACTGCGCTGTCGGTTCCCCTTTCTTTAACTGCTGATTCCGTTTTGAGTCATGACATTCATAATTACCCCGACAACATTATTAATATGGCTAATCAAGCAGGATTTCAGACTTTCTGGCTAAGCTCGCAATCCGCTTTTCGGCAGAATGGTACAGCAGTTACCAGTATCGCCATGCGCGCCATGGAAACAGTCTATGTCAGAGGATTTGATGAATTGTTGTTGCCGCATTTATCGCAAGCGTTACAGCAAAAGACGCAGCAAAAGAAACTGATTGTTCTTCATTTAAATGGAAGCCATGAACCGGCTTGTAGCGCCTATCCGCAATCCAGCGCCGTGTTTCAACCGCAGGACGATCAGGATGCCTGCTATGACAACTCCATTCATTACACAGATAGTTTGCTAGGTCAGGTTTTTGAATTATTAAAAGATCGCCGCGCCTCGGTCATGTATTTTGCCGACCACGGCCTGGAACGCGACCCTACGAAGAAGAACGTCTATTTTCATGGAGGCAGGGAGGCCAGCCAGCAGGCATATCATGTCCCGATGTTTATCTGGTATAGCCCCGTTCTTGGGGATGGCGTGGATCGCACAACGGAAAACGATATCTTTTCCACTGCGTACAATAATTACCTTATTAATGCGTGGATGGGGGTAACAAAGCCGGAACAGCCGCAAACGCTGGAGGAAGTGATTGCACACTATAAAGGAGACTCACGGGTTGTAGATGCAAACCATGATGTTTTCGATTTTGTGATGCTAAGAAAGGAGTTTACTGAGGATAAGCAAGGTAACCCCACCCCTGAAGGGCAGGGTTGATGTCGAATTACTGGCCTTTATTTTCCAGATTCTCCACCTGCGGCACGCCCGAAGCGGCAGAGGAGGAGAGGAGGCCAGTTTTGGCATAACCGAAAAGTTTCTCGCGGGTATCGGTGATATCCAGGTTGCGCATGGTCAGTTGACCGATACGATCATCTGGCGAGAACACCGAGTCGCCTTTTTCCATTGTCAGACGCTCTGGCTTGTAGGTCAGGTTCTCTGAGACGGTATTCAGGATTGAATAATCGTTCCCACGGCGCAGCTCCAGGGTAACTTCACCAGTGATCTGGCTGGCAACCCAGCGTTGCAGAGAGTCACGCAGCATCAGCGCCTGGGAGTCAAACCAACGCCCCTGGTACAGCAGACGGCCCAACTGACGACCATGCGCGTGATACTGCTCAATGGTGTCTTCGTTGTGAATACCGGTCAACAGGCGTTCATACGCAATGTGCAGCAGCGCCATCCCCGGAGCCTCGTAAATACCACGGCTTTTCGCTTCGATGATACGGTTTTCAATCTGGTCGCTCATGCCCAGGCCGTGACGACCGCCGATGCGGTTAGCTTCCAGCATCATTTCTATGTCGTCGCTAAAGGTTTTACCGTTCAGCGCCACCGGATGACCTTGCTCAAAGCGTACTGTGACTTCTTCTGCCGGGATTTTCACGCTCTCATCCCAAAACTTCACGCCCATAATGGGGTTGACGATTTTGACGCTGGAGTTGAGGTATTCCAGATCCTTCGCTTCATGCGTTGCACCAAGCATGTTGGAGTCTGTGGAGTAGGCTTTTTCGACAGACATTTTGTAGTCGAAACCGCAGGCAATCATAAATTCAGACATCTCATGACGGCCGCCCAGTTCATCAATAAAGTCAGTATCAAGCCACGGTTTGTAAATCTGCAGTTCAGCATTGGTCAGCAGACCGTAACGGTAGAAACGTTCGATATCGTTTCCTTTATAGGTGCTGCCGTCACCCCAGATATTCACGCCATCTTCTTTCATAGCAGCAACCAGCATGGTGCCGGTCACGGCGCGGCCCAGCGGCGTCGTGTTGAAATAGGTCAGTCCACCAGTGGTGTTATGAAATGCGCCACACTGAATAGCGGCAATACCTTCGGCCACCAGTTGTTTGCGGCAGTCGATCAGACGTGCGTTCTCCGCGCCGTATTCCATGGCACGACGAGGGATCGCATCATAATCCTCTTCGTCTGGCTGGCCCAGGTTTGCAGTATATGCATAAGGAACCGCTCCCTTTTGTCGCATCCACAGCAGTGCGGCACTGGTGTCCAGACCGCCGGAAAAAGCGATACCAATACGTTGACCTACCGGGAGATGCTTGAGAATCGTCGTCATAAAATAACACCCTGCTTAATTAACTGATGATGAGCCTGGATTTCCGCTCTCACTGAATTTTTATGCAAAATAAATGAGTTTTCATTTAATCATCTTTTATCCGAGACAGGAAGAGTTTAGTGTGTTTTTTGTAAAATAATGCGCTTAAGGGAGAGCAGGAGAAGGCAAAAGTATTCAACAAATGAAAGTGAACTGGATATTCATTCACGTGATTAGCAATAAACGTTGACAAAATGTGGCGTGGATCACTATAATGCCTGCAGATTTTACGTCCCGTCTCGGTACACCAAATCCCAGCAGTATTTGCATTTTTTACCCAAAACGAGTAGAATTTGCCAAGTTTCAGGCGCGGGGTGGAGCAGCCTGGTAGCTCGTCGGGCTCATAACCCGAAGGTCGTCGGTTCAAATCCGGCCCCCGCAACCACTTTCCCTTAGAGTCCTTTTTCAAATATACTGTGAAGACTTCGGCCTTCGTAGTGGGATTTGAAAAAATCCTTCTGGAAAGTGCTCCAGACCGCAGTTGCGGTTATAGGGTTCAGTTATATAAAGCCCCGATTTATCGGGGTTTTTTGTTATCTGACTACAGAATAACTGGGCTTTAGGCCCTTTTTTTATGTCTTGGGGGTGGGCTTGTCCACATTAGAGCAAAAATTAACAGAGATGATTACTGCGCCAGTTGAGGCCCTGGGTTTTGAACTGGTTGGCATCGAATTTATTCGCGGTCGCACATCCACACTGCGCATCTATATTGATAGTGAAGATGGCATCAATGTTGATGATTGTGCTGATGTGAGCCACCAGGTAAGTGCTGTGCTGGATGTTGAAGATCCCATCACCGTTGCTTATAACCTGGAAGTCTCCTCACCGGGTCTCGATCGCCCACTGTTCACGGCTGAACACTACGCCCGTTTCGTCGGAGAAGAGGTGACTCTGGTTCTCCGCATGGCGGTACAAAACCGTCGTAAATGGCAGGGCGTTATCAAAGCGGTAGACGGTGAAATGATCACAGTTACCGTCGAAGGTAAAGATGAAGTGTTCGCGCTGAGTAATATCCAGAAGGCGAACCTGGTTCCCCACTTTTAATAGTCTGGATGAGGTGAAAAGCCCGCGATGAACAAAGAAATTTTGGCTGTAGTTGAAGCCGTATCCAATGAAAAGGCGCTACCTCGCGAGAAGATTTTCGAAGCATTGGAAAGCGCGCTGGCGACAGCAACAAAGAAAAAATATGAACAAGAGATCGACGTCCGCGTACAGATCGATCGCAAAAGCGGTGATTTTGACACCTTCCGTCGCTGGTTAGTTGTTGATGAAGTCACCCAGCCGACCAAGGAAATCACCCTTGAAGCCGCACGTTATGAAGATGAAAGCCTGAACCTGGGCGATTACGTTGAAGATCAGATTGAGTCTGTTACCTTTGACCGTATCACTACCCAGACGGCAAAACAGGTTATCGTGCAGAAAGTGCGTGAAGCCGAACGTGCGATGGTGGTTGATCAGTTCCGTGAACACGAAGGTGAAATCATCACCGGCGTGGTGAAAAAAGTAAACCGCGACAACATCTCTCTGGATCTGGGCAACAACGCTGAAGCCGTGATCCTGCGCGAAGATATGCTGCCGCGTGAAAACTTCCGTCCTGGCGACCGCGTTCGTGGCGTGCTCTATTCCGTTCGCCCGGAAGCGCGTGGCGCTCAACTGTTCGTCACCCGTTCCAAGCCGGAAATGCTGATCGAACTGTTCCGCATTGAAGTGCCGGAAATCGGCGAAGAAGTGATTGAAATTAAAGCAGCGGCTCGCGATCCGGGTTCTCGTGCGAAAATCGCGGTGAAAACCAACGATAAACGTATCGATCCGGTAGGTGCTTGCGTAGGTATGCGTGGCGCGCGTGTTCAGGCGGTTTCTACTGAACTGGGCGGCGAGCGTATCGATATCGTCCTGTGGGATGATAACCCGGCGCAGTTCGTGATTAACGCAATGGCACCGGCAGACGTTGCTTCTATCGTGGTGGATGAAGATAAACACACCATGGATATCGCCGTTGAAGCCGGTAACCTGGCGCAGGCGATTGGCCGTAACGGTCAGAACGTGCGTCTGGCTTCGCAGCTGAGCGGTTGGGAACTCAACGTAATGACCGTTGACGACCTGCAGGCTAAGCATCAGGCGGAAGCGCACGCAGCGATCGACACCTTCACCAAATATCTCGACATCGACGAAGACTTCGCGACTGTTCTGGTAGAAGAAGGCTTCTCGACGCTGGAAGAACTGGCCTATGTGCCGATGAAAGAGCTGTTGGAAATCGAAGGCCTTGATGAGCCGACCGTTGAAGCACTGCGCGAGCGTGCTAAAAATGCACTGGCCACCATTGCACAGGCCCAGGAAGAAAGCCTCGGTGATAACAAACCGGCTGACGATCTGCTGAACCTTGAAGGGATAGATCGTGATTTGGCATTCAAACTGGCCGCCCGTGGCGTTTGTACGCTGGAAGATCTCGCCGAACAGGGCATTGATGATCTGGCTGATATCGAAGGGTTGACCGACGAAAAAGCCGGAGCACTGATTATGGCTGCCCGTAATATTTGCTGGTTCGGTGACGAAGCGTAATAAACTGTAGCAGGAAGGAACAGCATGACAGATGTAACGATTAAAACGCTGGCCGCAGAGCGACAGACCTCCGTGGAACGCCTGGTACAGCAATTTGCTGATGCAGGTATCCGGAAGTCTGCTGACGACTCTGTGTCTGCACAAGAGAAACAGACTTTGATTGACCACCTGAATCAGAAAAATTCAGGCCCGGACAAATTGACGCTGCAACGTAAAACACGCAGCACCCTTAACATTCCTGGTACCGGTGGAAAAAGCAAATCGGTACAAATCGAAGTCCGCAAGAAACGCACCTTTGTGAAACGCGATCCGCAAGAGGCTGAACGCCTTGCTGCGGAAGAGCAAGCGCAGCGTGAAGCGGAAGAGCAAGCCCGTCGTGAGGCAGAAGAATCGGCCAAACGTGAGGCGCAACAAAAAGCTGAACGTGAGGCCGCAGAACAAGCTAAGCGTGAAGCTGCTGAACAAGCGAAACGTGAAGCTGCGGAAAAAGACAAAGTGAGCAATCAACAAGACGATATGACTAAAAACGCCCAGGCTGAAAAAGCCCGCCGTGAGCAGGAAGCTGCAGAGCTCAAGCGTAAAGCCGAAGAAGAAGCGCGTCGTAAACTCGAAGAAGAAGCACGTCGCGTTGCTGAAGAAGCACGTCGTATGGCGGAAGAAAACAAATGGACTGATAACGCGGAACCGACTGAAGATTCCAGCGATTATCACGTCACTACTTCTCAACATGCTCGCCAGGCAGAAGACGAAAGCGATCGTGAAGTCGAAGGCGGCCGTGGCCGTGGTCGTAACGCGAAAGCTGCGCGTCCGAAGAAAGGCAACAAACACGCTGAATCAAAAGCTGATCGTGAAGAAGCACGCGCAGCAGTACGTGGCGGTAAAGGCGGAAAACGTAAAGGTTCTTCGCTGCAGCAAGGCTTCCAGAAGCCTGCTCAGGCCGTTAACCGTGACGTTGTGATCGGTGAAACCATCACCGTTGGCGAACTGGCGAACAAGATGGCGGTTAAAGGCTCTCAGGTCATCAAAGCGATGATGAAACTGGGCGCAATGGCAACCATCAACCAGGTTATCGATCAGGAAACCGCACAGCTGGTTGCTGAAGAGATGGGCCACAAAGTTATCCTGCGTCGTGAAAACGAGCTGGAAGAGGCGGTAATGAGCGACCGTGACACGGGTGCTGCGGCTGAACCGCGTGCGCCGGTTGTGACCATCATGGGTCACGTTGACCACGGTAAAACCTCTCTGCTGGACTACATTCGTTCAACGAAAGTGGCCTCTGGCGAAGCGGGCGGCATTACCCAGCACATTGGTGCATACCACGTTGAAACTGAAAACGGCATGATCACCTTCCTGGACACCCCGGGGCACGCCGCGTTTACTTCAATGCGTGCTCGTGGTGCGCAGGCAACGGACATCGTAGTCCTGGTTGTTGCTGCCGACGACGGCGTAATGCCGCAGACCATCGAAGCAATCCAGCACGCGAAAGCGGCGCAGGTTCCGGTGGTCGTTGCAGTGAACAAGATCGATAAACCAGAAGCCGATCCGGATCGTGTTAAGAACGAACTCTCCCAGTATGGCATCCTGCCGGAAGAGTGGGGCGGTGAAAGCCAGTTCGTACATGTGTCTGCGAAAGCGGGTACTGGTATCGATGAGCTGCTGGACGCTATCCTGCTGCAGGCGGAAGTTCTGGAACTGAAAGCGGTACGTAAAGGCATGGCGAGCGGTGCGGTTATCGAATCCTTCCTCGATAAAGGTCGTGGTCCGGTTGCTACCGTTCTGGTACGTGAAGGTACTCTGCACAAGGGCGATATCGTTCTGTGTGGCTTCGAATACGGTCGTGTTCGTGCGATGCGTAACGAACTGGGTCAGGAAGTGCTGGAAGCGGGTCCGTCCATTCCGGTGGAAATCCTCGGCCTGTCCGGCGTTCCGGCTGCGGGTGATGAAGTTACCGTTGTACGTGACGAGAAGAAAGCGCGTGAAGTTGCACTCTATCGTCAGGGTAAATTCCGCGAAGTTAAACTGGCGCGTCAGCAGAAATCTAAACTCGAGAACATGTTCGCCAACATGACCGAAGGCGAAGTTCACGAAGTGAATATCGTCCTGAAGGCAGACGTACAGGGTTCTGTGGAAGCTATCTCCGACTCCTTGCTGAAACTGTCTACTGACGAAGTTAAAGTGAAGATCATCGGTTCTGGCGTAGGTGGTATCACCGAAACCGACGCTACCCTGGCTGCGGCGTCCAACGCCATCCTGGTTGGCTTCAACGTACGTGCTGATGCCTCTGCACGTAAAGTAATTGAAGCGGAAAGCCTGGATCTGCGTTACTACTCCGTCATCTATAACCTGATCGACGAAGTGAAAGCGGCAATGAGCGGTATGCTGTCTCCGGAACTGAAACAACAGATTATCGGTCTGGCGGAAGTTCGTGACGTATTCAAATCACCGAAATTTGGTGCCATCGCAGGCTGTATGGTTACCGAAGGTGTGGTTAAACGTCACAACCCGATCCGCGTTCTGCGCGACAACGTGGTTATCTACGAAGGCGAGCTGGAGTCCCTGCGCCGCTTCAAAGATGACGTTAACGAAGTCCGTAACGGTATGGAATGTGGTATCGGCGTTAAGAACTACAACGACGTCCGCACTGGCGATGTGATCGAAGTATTCGAAATCATCGAAATCCAACGTACCATCGCTTAAGGTTTTTAGGGTTCCATGCGGGATAAGGCGTTTACGCCGCATCCGGCATGGATTGCCTGATGCGACGATGGCGCGTCTTATCAGGCCAACGTGAACAGCCCTTCCACCTGAAATTAATTTTAAAAAGGGGCTAACAGCCCCTTTTTTGTCAGGAGAATTTATTATGGCGAAAGAATTTGGTCGCCCGCAGCGCGTAGCGCAGGAAATGCAAAAAGAGATCGCTCTCATCCTGCAGCGTGAAATTAAAGATCCTCGTCTGGGCATGATGACCACCGTTTCCGGTGTCGAAATGTCTCGCGACCTGGCGTATGCCAAAGTATATGTGACGTTCCTCAACGACAAAGATGAAGACGCGGTTAAAGCGGGCATCAAAGCGTTGCAGGAAGCTTCTGGTTTCATCCGCAGCCTGCTGGGGAAAGCGATGCGCCTGCGTATCGTGCCGGAACTGTCCTTCTTCTACGACAACTCTCTGGTTGAAGGGATGCGCATGTCAAACCTGGTGACCAGCGTGGTCAAACATGACGAAGAACGTCGTGTTAACCCGGACGACAGCAAGGAGGACTAATGAGTCGTCCTCGTCGTCGCGGTCGCGACATTAACGGCGTTTTGTTGCTGGATAAACCGCAGGGGATGTCCAGCAACGATGCGCTGCAAAAAGTGAAACGGATTTATAACGCCAACCGTGCCGGGCATACCGGTGCGCTGGACCCGCTGGCGACCGGCATGTTGCCGATTTGCCTCGGGGAAGCGACGAAGTTTTCCCAGTATCTGCTGGACTCCGACAAACGCTATCGGGTCATTGCGCGTCTTGGGCAGCGTACCGATACTTCTGATGCCGACGGACAAATCGTTGAAGAACGTCCGGTAACCTTTAGCGCAGAGCAACTGGCGGCGGCACTGGATACTTTCCGTGGCGATATCGAACAGATCCCATCGATGTATTCAGCACTGAAATACCAGGGCAAAAAACTGTACGAATATGCGCGTCAGGGCATTGAAGTTCCGCGTGAAGCGCGCCCGATTACCGTTTATGAATTGCTGTTTATTCGCCACGAAGGCAATGAGCTGGAGCTGGAAATTCACTGCTCAAAAGGCACTTATATCCGCACCATCATTGATGACCTGGGTGAAAAACTCGGTTGTGGCGCGCATGTTATTTACCTGCGTCGTCTGGCGGTAAGTAAATATCCGGTTGAACGGATGGTGACCCTGGAACATCTGCGTGAACTGGTTGAACAAGCCGAACAGCAGGATATTCCAGCCGCGGAGTTACTTGATCCATTACTGATGCCAATGGACAGTCCAGCTTCGGACTACCCGGTGGTGAATCTTCCGTTAACGTCTTCTGTTTACTTCAAAAATGGTAACCCGGTTCGTACATCCGGTGCGCCGCTGGAAGGACTGGTTCGCGTTACAGAAGGTGAGAACGGCAAGTTTATCGGTATGGGCGAAATTGACGATGAAGGCCGCGTCGCGCCTCGTCGCCTGGTGGTTGAATACCCGGCGTAATGTTAACCGTCTTGCGATAACAGGTCGCTACGAGTAGAATACTGCCGCTTAACGTCGCGTAAATTGTTTAACACTTTGCGTAACGTACACTGGGATCGCTGAATTAGAGATCGGCGTCCTTTCATTCTATATACTTTGGAGTTTTAAAATGTCTCTAAGTACTGAAGCAACAGCTAAAATCGTTTCTGAGTTTGGTCGTGACGCAAACGACACCGGTTCTACCGAAGTTCAGGTAGCACTGCTGACTGCACAGATCAACCACCTGCAGGGCCACTTTGCAGAGCACAAAAAAGATCACCACAGCCGTCGTGGTCTGCTGCGCATGGTTTCTCAGCGTCGTAAACTGCTCGACTACCTGAAACGTAAAGACGTAGCACGTTACACCCAGCTCATCGAGCGCCTGGGTCTGCGTCGCTAATTCTTGCGAGTTTCAGAAAAGGGGGCCTGAGTGGCCCCTTTTTTCAAGCTGACGGCAGCAATTCACTGGAAACTAATGTATTGTTGCTATGAATGATCTTCCGTTGCAGAGGTTCGCGCGGCTAATGAGAGGCTTTACCCACATAGAGCTGGGTTAGGGTTGTCATTAGTCGCGAGGATGCGCAGAAGATCGGGTATTAACACCAGTGCCGTAAGGTACTGTCTAAGAAAGAGAAAGGATATTACATTGCTTAATCCGATCGTTCGTAAATTCCAGTACGGTCAACACACCGTGACTCTGGAAACCGGCATGATGGCTCGTCAGGCTACTGCCGCTGTTATGGTTAGCATGGATGACACCGCGGTATTCGTTACCGTTGTTGGCCAGAAAAAAGCCAAACCAGGTCAGGACTTCTTCCCACTGACCGTTAACTATCAGGAGCGTACCTACGCTGCTGGTCGTATCCCGGGTAGCTTCTTCCGTCGTGAAGGCCGCCCAAGCGAAGGCGAAACCCTGATCGCGCGTCTGATTGACCGCCCGATTCGCCCGCTGTTCCCGGAAGGCTTCGTCAACGAAGTTCAGGTTATCGCCACCGTGGTTTCTGTTAACCCGCAAGTTAACCCGGATATCGTCGCGATGATTGGTGCTTCCGCAGCACTGTCTCTGTCTGGTATTCCGTTCAATGGTCCGATTGGTGCTGCCCGCGTAGGTTACATCAATGACCAGTACGTACTGAACCCGACTCAGGACGAGCTGAAAGAGAGCAAACTGGATCTGGTTGTTGCGGGTACTGAAGCCGCTGTACTGATGGTTGAATCTGAAGCTGAACTGCTGAGCGAAGACCAGATGTTGGGCGCAGTAGTGTTCGGTCATGAACAACAGCAGGTTGTCATTCAGAACATCAATGAACTGGTGAAAGAAGCCGGTAAACCGCGTTGGGACTGGCAGCCGGAGCCGGTAAACGAAGCGCTGAACGCGCGCGTTGCTGCACTGGCTGAAGCTCGTCTGAGCGATGCTTACCGCATCACCGACAAACAAGAGCGTTATGCGCAGGTTGATGTCATCAAATCTGAAACCATCGCGACGCTGCTTGCTGAAGATGAAACCCTGGACGAAAACGAACTGGGTGAAATTCTGCACGCTATCGAGAAAAACGTTGTTCGTAGCCGCGTACTGGCAGGCGAACCGCGTATCGACGGTCGTGAAAAAGATATGATTCGTGGTCTGGATGTGCGTACTGGCGTGCTGCCGCGTACTCACGGTTCTGCGCTGTTCACCCGTGGTGAAACTCAGGCGCTGGTTACCGCAACGCTGGGTACTGCACGTGACGCGCAGGTTCTTGATGAACTGATGGGCGAACGTACTGACACCTTCCTGTTCCACTACAACTTCCCTCCGTACTCCGTAGGCGAAACCGGCATGGTCGGTTCTCCGAAGCGTCGTGAAATTGGTCACGGTCGTCTGGCGAAGCGCGGCGTGCTGGCAGTCATGCCGGATATGGACAAATTCCCGTACACCGTACGTGTGGTGTCTGAAATCACCGAATCCAACGGTTCTTCTTCTATGGCTTCCGTGTGCGGCGCGTCTCTGGCGCTGATGGACGCAGGTGTGCCGATCAAAGCTGCTGTTGCGGGTATCGCAATGGGGCTGGTGAAAGAAGGCGACAACTACGTTGTACTGTCTGACATTTTGGGCGACGAAGATCACCTGGGCGATATGGACTTCAAAGTTGCGGGTTCCCGCGACGGTATCTCTGCATTGCAGATGGATATCAAAATTGAAGGTATCACCAAAGAGATCATGCAGGTTGCACTGAACCAGGCTAAAGGTGCGCGTCTGCATATCCTGGGCGTAATGGAACAGGCGATCAACGCGCCGCGCGGCGATATCTCTGAGTTCGCTCCGCGTATCCATACCATCAAGATCAACCCGGACAAGATCAAAGACGTTATCGGTAAAGGCGGTTCTGTTATCCGTGCTCTGACCGAAGAAACTGGCACCACCATCGAAATCGAAGATGACGGTACTGTGAAAATCGCAGCGACCGACGGCGAGAAAGCGAAACATGCTATTCGTCGTATCGAAGAGATCACTGCAGAAATCGAAGTGGGCCGCGTCTACAATGGTAAAGTGACCCGTATCGTTGACTTTGGCGCATTTGTTGCCATCGGCGGCGGTAAAGAAGGTCTGGTACACATCTCTCAGATCGCTGACAAACGCGTTGAGAAAGTGACCGATTACCTGCAGATGGGTCAGGAAGTACCGGTGAAAGTTCTGGAAGTTGATCGCCAGGGCCGTATCCGTCTGAGCATTAAAGAAGCGACTGAGCAGTCTCAACCTGCTGCAGCACCGGAAGCTCCGGCTGCTGAACAGGGCGAGTAAGGTTGCCATTTGCCCTCCGCTGCGGCGGGGGGCTTTTAACCGGGCAGGACGCCTTGTTAGCAACCGGGAACAGGACGTTCATTCAACCGTGGTCTTCGGGAGTGGGAAATGAAGCCTTTTTTGCGCTGGTGTTTCGTTGCGACAGCACTTACGCTTGCAGGATGCAGTAATACTTCCTGGCGTAAAAGTGAAGTCCTCGCGGTACCATTGCAACCGACTTTACAGCAGGAAGTGATTCTGGCACGTATGGAACAAATCCTTGCCAGTCGGGCTTTAACCGATGACGAACGCGCACAGCTTTTATATGAGCGCGGAGTGTTGTATGATAGTCTCGGTCTGAGGGCATTAGCGCGTAACGATTTTTCGCAAGCGCTGGCAATCCGACCGGATATGCCTGAAGTATTCAATTACTTAGGCATATATTTAACGCAGGCAGGCAATTTTGATGCTGCCTATGAAGCGTTTGATTCTGTACTTGAGCTTGATCCAACTTACAACTACGCGCACTTGAATCGCGGGATCGCCTTATATTACGGCGGTCGTGACAAGTTAGCGCAAGATGATCTGCTGGCGTTTTATCAAGACGATCCCAATGATCCTTTCCGTAGTCTGTGGCTTTATCTCGCCGAGCAGAAGCTCGATGAGAAGCAGGCTAAAGAAGTGTTGAAACAGCACTTCGAAAAATCGGATAAGGAACAGTGGGGATGGAACATTGTCGAGTTCTACCTGGGCAACATTAGCGAACAAACGTTAATGGAAAGGCTCAAGGCGGACGCAACGGATAACACCTCGCTCGCTGAGCATCTCAGTGAAACCAACTTCTATTTAGGTAAGTACTACCTAAGTCTGGGGGATTTGGACAGCGCCACGGCACTGTTCAAACTGGCGGTTGCCAACAACGTTCATAACTTTGTTGAGCACCGATACGCATTGTTGGAATTATCGCTCCTGGGCCAGGACCAAGATGACCTGGCAGAATCGGACCAGCAATAGCTGACGTACACATCAGCCCGTAATCTTTTTTGATTGCCATCACCTTAACGGGTGAGGGCGTTGTTGTTCGTTAATACACCTACTTTGAGCCGGTTCACACTTTTCAATGAAAATTGCTGATCAATTTCATGATGAGTTATGTAGACTGGCCGCCATTAATTTTGAGGCACACGTACTACATGGCTGAATTCGAAACCACTTTTGCAGATCTGGGCCTGAAGGCTCCTATCCTTGAAGCCCTTAACGATCTGGGTTACGAAAAACCATCTCCAATTCAGGCAGAGTGTATTCCACATCTGCTGAATGGCCGCGACGTTCTGGGTATGGCCCAGACGGGGAGCGGAAAAACTGCAGCATTCTCTTTACCTCTGCTGCAGAATCTTGATCCTGAGCTGAAAGCACCACAGATTCTGGTGCTGGCACCGACCCGCGAACTGGCGGTACAGGTTGCTGAGGCAATGACGGATTTCTCTAAACACATGCGCGGCGTAAATGTGGTTGCCCTGTACGGCGGCCAGCGTTATGACGTGCAATTACGCGCCCTGCGTCAGGGGCCGCAGATCGTTGTCGGTACTCCGGGCCGTCTGCTGGATCACCTGAAACGTGGCACTCTGGACCTTTCTAAACTGAGCGGTCTGGTTCTGGATGAAGCTGACGAAATGCTGCGCATGGGCTTCATCGAAGACGTTGAAACTATTATGGCGCAGATCCCGGAAGGTCATCAGACCGCTCTGTTCTCTGCAACCATGCCGGAAGCGATTCGTCGCATTACCCGCCGCTTTATGAAAGAGCCGCAGGAAGTGCGCATTCAGTCCAGCGTGACTACCCGTCCTGACATCAGCCAGAGCTACTGGACTGTCTGGGGTATGCGTAAAAACGAAGCACTGGTACGTTTCCTGGAAGCGGAAGATTTTGATGCGGCGATTATCTTCGTTCGTACCAAAAACGCGACTCTGGAAGTGGCAGAAGCCCTTGAGCGTAACGGCTACAACAGCGCCGCGCTGAACGGTGACATGAACCAGGCGCTGCGTGAGCAGACACTGGAACGACTGAAAGATGGTCGTCTGGACATCCTGATTGCGACCGACGTTGCGGCCCGTGGCCTGGACGTTGAGCGTATCAGCCTGGTAGTTAACTACGATATCCCGATGGATTCTGAGTCTTACGTTCACCGTATCGGTCGTACTGGTCGTGCGGGCCGTGCTGGCCGTGCGCTGCTGTTCGTTGAGAACCGTGAGCGTCGTCTGCTGCGTAACATTGAACGCACCATGAAGCTGACCATTCCGGAAGTTGAACTGCCGAACGCAGAACTGCTGGGCAAACGTCGTCTGGAAAAATTCGCCGCTAAAGTACAGCAGCAGCTGGAAAGCAGCGATCTGGATCAATACCGTGCACTGCTGAGCAAAATTCAGCCGACGGCAGAAGGTGAAGAGCTGGATCTCGAAACTCTGGCCGCCGCACTGCTGAAAATGGCACAGGGTGAACGTACTCTGATTGTTCCGCCAGATGCGCCGATGCGTCCGAAACGTGAATTCCGTGACCGTGATGACCGTGGTCCGCGCGATCGTAACGACCGTGGCCCGCGTGGTGACCGTGAAGATCGTCCGCGTCGTGAACGTCGTGATGTTGGCGATATGCAGCTGTACCGCATTGAAGTGGGCCGCGATGATGGTGTTGAAGTTCGTCATATCGTTGGTGCGATTGCTAACGAAGGCGACATCAGCAGCCGTTACATCGGTAACATCAAGCTGTTTGCTTCTCACTCCACCATCGAACTGCCGAAAGGTATGCCGGGTGAAGTGCTGCAACACTTTACGCGTACTCGCATTCTCAACAAGCCGATGAATATGCAGTTACTGGGCGATGCACAGCCGCATACTGGCGGTGAGCGTCGTGGCGGTGGTCGTGGTTTCGGTGGCGAACGTCGTGAAGGCGGTCGTAACTTCAGCGGTGAACGCCGTGAAGGTGGCCGTGGTGATGGTCGTCGTTTTAGCGGCGAACGTCGTGAAGGCCGCGCACCGCGTCGTGATGACTCTACCGGTCGTCGTCGTTTCGGTGGCGATGCGTAATCATCGCTGAACAGCGAATACAGTCTGTAAAATAATATATACAGCCCCGATTTTAATAATCGGGGCTTTTTTTCTGTCTTTTGTACTCGTGTACTGGTACAGTGCAATGCATAACAACGCAGTCGCACTATTTTTCACTGGAGAGAAGCCCTCATGGCAACACTAACCACCACCCAAACGTCACCGTCGCTGCTTGGCGGCGTGGTGATTATCGGCGGCACCATTATTGGCGCAGGGATGTTTTCTCTGCCAGTGGTCATGTCCGGGGCGTGGTTCTTCTGGTCAATGGCGGCGCTGATCTTTACCTGGTTCTGTATGCTGCATTCCGGCTTGATGATTCTGGAAGCTAACCTGAATTATCGAATCGGTTCGAGCTTTGACACCATCACCAAAGACCTGCTCGGCAAAGGCTGGAACGTAGTCAACGGCATTTCCATTGCCTTTGTGCTCTATATCCTGACTTACGCCTATATTTCTGCCAGCGGTTCGATTCTGCATCACACCTTCGCGGAGATGTCGCTGAACGTCCCTGCACGGGCAGCTGGATTTGGTTTTGCACTACTGGTGGCGTTTGTGGTGTGGTTGAGCACCAAAGCGGTCAGCCGGATGACGGCGATTGTGCTGGGGGCGAAAGTCATTACGTTTTTCCTCACCTTCGGTAGCCTGCTGGGACATGTGCAGCCAACGACCTTGTTCAACGTTGCCGAAAGCAATGCGTCTTATGCGCCGTATCTGCTGATGACACTGCCATTCTGTCTGGCATCTTTTGGTTATCACGGTAACGTGCCGAGCCTGATGAAGTATTACGGCAAAGATCCGAAAACCATCGTGAAATGCCTGGTGTACGGTACGCTGATGGCGCTGGCGCTGTATACCATCTGGTTGCTGGCGACGATGGGCAACATCCCTCGTCCGGAGTTTATCGGCATCGCCGAGAAGGGCGGTAATATTGATGTGCTGGTACAGGCGTTAAGCGGCGTGCTGAACAGCCGTAGCCTGGATCTGCTGCTGGTTGTGTTCTCAAACTTTGCGGTAGCGAGTTCGTTCCTCGGCGTTACGCTGGGTTTGTTTGACTATCTGGCAGATCTGTTTGGTTTCGATGACTCGGCTATGGGCCGCTTGAAAACAGCGTTGCTGACCTTTGCCCCGCCTGTTGTGGGTGGCCTGCTGTTTCCTAACGGATTCCTGTACGCCATTGGTTATGCTGGCTTAGCGGCTACCATCTGGGCGGCAATTGTTCCGGCGCTGTTGGCCCGCGCATCGCGTAAACGCTTTGGTAGCCCGAAATTCCGCGTCTGGGGCGGCAAGCCGATGATTATGCTGATTCTGGTATTTGGCGTTGGCAACGCACTGGTCCATATCTTATCGAGCTTTAATTTGCTGCCGGTGTATCAGTAATCAGCGGTGCCTTATCCGACATTTCTGCTGCCTACACAATGCCTGATGCGCTTCGCTTATCAGGCATTGTGTAGGACAGCGTTGCCATCTCGGATAAGGCTTCCTACGTTAAAACACACTACCCCAATAATTCTTCCTTCACATCCATCACCAGCTCAAACGAATGCAGGCGCGCCTGGTGGTCGAAAATCTGCCCGTTAACCATAATTTCATCGGCGTCGGTTTCGCGCAGGATCGACTGCAAGCCATGACGCACTTTCGCTTTATCGCCCACCAGCGACATACTCAGCGCCTGCTGCACACCATACTGTTCGGACGGCGACCAGAACTGATCCATATTTTGAATCGGTGGCGGCAGTTGCCCGGTTTCGCCGCGGCGCAGCTTCACAAAGGCTTGCTGCATTGAGGTAAACAGGAATTCGGCATCGCGGTTGCTGTCGGCGGCGATAATATTGATGCACACCATCGCATACGGTTTCTCCAACCGTGCCGACGGTTTGAAGTTGCTGCGATAAAGATGCAGCGCCTGGAACAACATATCCGGCGCGAAGTGTGAGGCAAACGCAAACGGCAGACCAAGCTGCGCCGCCAGTTGCGCGCTGTAAAGGCTGGAGCCTAACAACCACACGGGGATTTTCTCGCCATAGCCTGGTACCGGGCGCACATGCGGATTGGGATCGCGGGCGTCAAACCAGTCCACCAGTTCCGCGACATCGCGGGGGAAATTATCAATATCGCCGCTCATATGACGACGCAGCGCCATCATGGTTCGCTGATCGCTACCCGGCGCGCGGCCCAGCCCCAAATCGATTCGCCCCGGATAGAGCGTATTGAGCGTGCCGAATTGTTCGGCGATCACCAACGGTGAGTGGTTAGGCAACATCACGCCGCCAGACCCCAGATGCAGCGTGGTGGTATTCGCCGCCAGATAGCCAATTAACACCGACGTTGCAGCACTGGCAATGCCGGTCATATTGTGGTGTTCCGCCAGCCAGTAGCGATGATAGCCGCGCTTTTCAGCCAGACGGGCGAGGTCGAGAGAGTGGGAGAACGCTTCCTGCGCTGAAGAGCCTTCGGGGATGGGGGCCAGATCGAGTAGCGAAAACGCAATGGTTTTATCAGTCATAACAGCTCACTTTGTTACCGATTGATCTTTAATACTGCATTAAAGAGTAGTTAAAGTTGTTAACAAAGTGAGCTATATACTTACGCTTGCAGCTCCAGCCCGGCCAGCCGCCGCCAGTAGCCGTTACAGTCGCTGTTTGCCGTCAACGGTAGTGGCGCAGCGCCATTTTCATTAGCGCGGAAGGCATCGAGCATTGCGAAAGTGTCAGTACCCTGCGGTGACAGGCGGACCACATCGACCAGCCCCTGCATGGATGTCAGCTCGTTACCGAGGTTGTAAACGTAGCCGCTCATGGTCTGAATGCCATTGAGTACAAACACTTGTTGGTTTTCCTGCGATAGCACGTTGCGCCCGTTCGGATACTTAATGCAGCAGGTTTCACACTCATCTTTCGGGCGGTCTTCCGAACGCGCGGTAAAGCAGCGGGCGGAGTAGGCCAGCGGCAGATGACCGTAGCTCAGGACTTCCACTTCAAACTGGTTGCGAATGCCCAGCTCATCGCACTGATTAAGCAGATTCACCAACCAGTCGCGGGAAAGCTCCACCGGCATACACCAGCGCATCATGCCCTGTTTGAGCAATATTTTCAGTGTCACCGCGTTGTAGCAGTTCAGCGCGTGCCCGGCGACGAACGGCAGTTTGCGTTCAGCGCACATATTCACCACGCCGAGATCGCTGGCTTCAATCAGAAACTCACCGTTCTCAACATAGCGTTTCAGTTCGCCCAGTTCGGAGGATGCCTGCACCAGCGCCAGCGTGGAGAGCACAATCTGCTTGCCACTTCCGGCGAGCGATTTTGCCATCTCCAGCCAGTCGCCAACTTTGGTTGCCCGGCGTTTGCTACAGACCGCTTCACCGAGATAAATCACGTCGGCGCTGCTGGCGGCGGCCTGCTGATAAAATTCTTCCAGCGTCTCTTTTGGCCAGTACCACAGCACTGGCCCTAAGGAATATTTCATTGCTTTTCTCACTGCCATTTACGGTGATACGCGCCAAGGGTGGTCTGCGTGCCTTCGGACATCGACCCGAGCGTCTCCATCCACGCGCTTTGCGGTATGAAGTTTTGCGGATCGGCCTTACAACGGTCGATAGCCTGACGCCAGACTTTCGCCACCTGGCTGACATACGCCGGGCTACGCTGGCGGCCTTCAATTTTCACCGAAGCAATATTCGCTGCCATTAACTCCGGCAGCAGTTCCAGGGTATTGAGACTGGTGGGTTCTTCCAGCGCGTGATAGCGCTCGCCGTCCACCAGATAACGCCCTTTACACAGCGTCGGATAACCTGCGTTTTCGCCGTCCTGATAACGGTCGATCAGCACTTCGTTCAGGCGGGATTCCAGCCCCTGCGGCGTTTGCTGCCAGCGCACGAAACGGGCCGGAGAACACGCGCCCACGGTGTTGGGAGACTCACCCGTCAAATACGACGACAGATAGCAACGACCTTCCGACATAATGCACAGGCTGCCGAAAGCAAAGACTTCCAGTGGTACAGGTGTGACCCGTGCCAGTTGTTTCACCTGATGAATCGACAACACGCGCGGCAGCACCACGCGGGCAACGTCAAAATGGCGATGATAAAAGTTAATCGCCTCTTCATTGGTCGCCGAAGCCTGCACTGACACATGACGCTCAATATGCGGGTAACGCTCGGCGGCGTACTCCAGCATGGCGAGGTCGGCGAGGATCAGCGCGTCGGCACCCAGCTGCGCCGCCATATCCACGGCGCGCTGCCAGCGGGCGTAACCGTCCGGATGCGCAAAAGTGTTAATCGCGATGTGAAGTTTGCGGCGATGTTGATGGACAAAACTCACCGCTTCCTGCAATTTTTTCTCGGTAAAGTTAAGGCCGGCGAAGTGACGGGCATTGGTATCATCTTTTAGCCCGATATAAACAGCATCTGCGCCGTTTTCGATGGCCGCCTTAAGCGCCGGGAGATTTCCGGCAGGGCAGAGCAGCTCCATAATTTTTCCTGAAGGTTGCGCTATCAAAACGCAAAAATGTTAACGAACTGGGATTTTAGTTAACCTTGCTGCGACAATTTTTGATTTAAGGCAGTTAAAGTTGTATTGGTGGTAGCAGCAATTTCATATGGAATTGTTGATTTATACCGCTATGTTATTTTTCTGATATGGCAAAATAGGATGATTGTTGAAACAGGGAGTAAAACTCGTGTTGGATAAACTGCGTTCCCGTATTGTGCATTTGGGGCCATCTCTGTTGAGTGTACCGGTAAAACTGACGCCATTTGCGCTAAAACGCCAGGTTCTTGAGCAGGTCTTAAGCTGGCAATTCCGCCAGGCGTTGGATGATGGCGAGCTGGAGTTTCTTGAAGGCCGCTGGTTAAGTATTCATGTGCGTGATATTGACCTGCAATGGTTTACCTCGGTGGTGAATGGCAAACTGGTCGTTAGCCAGAACGCGCAAGCTGATGTGAGTTTTAGTGCCGACGCCAGCGATCTGCTGATGATTGCGGCGCGTAAACAAGATCCGGATACGCTCTTCTTCCAGCGTCGGCTGGTGATTGAAGGCGATACGGAGCTGGGGCTGTATGTGAAAAACCTGATGGACGCCATTGAACTGGAGCAAATGCCGAAAGCCTTACGCATGATGCTGCTGCAACTGGCGGATTTTGTTGAGGCGGGAATGAAAACCGCGCCTGAAACCAAACAGACATCGGTAGGTGAACCATGCTAATTCGAGTAGAAATTCCCATTGATGCGCCGGGTATTGATGCCCTGCTGCGTCGTTCATTCGAAAGTGATGCGGAAGCGAAGCTGGTTCACGATCTGCGTGAAGATGGCTTTCTGACGCTGGGGCTGGTGGCGACAGATGACGAAGGTCAGGTCATTGGCTATGTGGCATTTAGTCCGGTTGATGTGCAGGGCGAAGACCTGCAATGGGTCGGCATGGCACCGCTGGCGGTAGATGAAAAATACCGTGGACAGGGGCTGGCACGCCAACTGGTCTATGAAGGACTCGATTCGCTTAATGAGTTCGGCTATGCCGCAGTGGTGACGCTGGGCGATCCGGCGCTGTACAGCCGTTTCGGCTTTGAACTGGCGGCACATCACGATCTGCGTTGCCGCTGGCCGGGCACTGAAAGTGCCTTCCAGGTACATCGTTTAGCGGATGACGCGCTGAACGGTGTAACTGGTCTGGTTGAGTATCACGAGCACTTCAATCGCTTTTAATCTTTGGGGTTTGCAGGCTGCTCAACAGTTCTGCAAACCCTGCGCCTTCCGCTACCAGACGCTCTTTTTGCCGTTTGGTCAGTTGCTTAACGCGATATTCCGCCCGTAGTGCCAGCGAACGATCGCCCACTGGCGCGGAAAACGCCAGCGTTAGTTCTCCTTTCCCGCGCAGTGCTTTCGCCCCTTTGCCGCTTTGGTGCTGCTGATAGCGGCGTTCGACATCTGTGGTGATCCCGGTATAAAGCTTATTGTCGGCGGTACGGATCAAGTAAAGAAACCAGGGTGTCATCGTCTGCGTCGCATGTTAAGGTCAGGCCCACAGTATAAAAGAGAACAGCAATGGAAACACTCACCGCCATCAGCCGTTGGCTGGCAAAACAACATGTTGTCACCTGGTGTGTGCAGCAGGAAGGGGAACTGTGGTGCGCTAATGCCTTTTATCTTTTTGATGCGCAGAAAGTCGCCTTCTACATTTTGACGGAAGAAAAAACGCGCCACGCGCAGATGAGTGGGCCGCAGGCGGCAGTTGCCGGAACGGTAAACGGTCAGCTGAAAACGGTAGCGTTAATTCGCGGCGTGCAATTTAAAGGCGAGATCCGCAGGCTTGAAGGTGAGGAAAGCGACCTTGCGCGCCAGGCGTACAATCGTCGCTTTCCGGTTGCCAGAATGCTGTCGGCACCGGTGTGGGAAATCCGGCTCGATGAAATCAAATTCACCGACAACACGCTGGGCTTTGGTAAAAAACTGGTATGGCTACGCGGCTCAGGCACCGAGCAGGCGTAACGCCTCGCGGTTAAACGCTGGCAGATCGTCCGGCGTCCGGCTGGTAACCAGCTGATCTTTATCGACCACCACTTCCTGATCGTAAAATTCCGCGCCCGCGTTTTTAACATCAATAATGATTGGTTTAACGGCGGTCAGCTTACGACCACGGATCACATCGGCGCTGATCAGCAACTGGGGACCGTGACAGATGGCGAAAACAGGTTTGCCGCTGTTCACAAAATCGCGGGTGAAGGTGACAAAACGGTTGTCGCCACGCAGATAATCTGGTGAATGACCGCCCGGTAGCAGCAGGGCATCGAACTCTGCGGGCGTCACTTCATCGATGGATTTATCGATGGCCATGCTGGCTTCTCCTTTTTTGCCTTTCACCGTTTTACCCGCTTGTTTTTCAATGGTAATCACTTCGTGTCCGGCTTTACGGAACTCGTCTGCGGGTGAAGTAAATTCTGAATCCTCAAATTCATCAGTGATTAAAACGGCGATTTTCTTACTCATGCTTCCTCCGCGTTGTTGCATTGGATGAGGCGAATTTTCCACAATCGGGGATAATTACCTCATGGTCTATTAAGCCTGGTGCATGAGCCGGGGAGCGCAAGGCAGACAATTCTGTAAAGGAGCGAAGATGAGTCAGGTACTGATTACAGGCGCAACGGGGCTGGTGGGCGGTCACCTGCTGCGGATGTTGATTAATGAACCGAAAGTTAACGCCATTGCTGCGCCGACGCGACGTCCGTTGGGCGATATGCCCGGGGTGTTTAATCCCCATGATCCGCAACTGACTGACGCGCTGGCGCAGGTCACCGATCCCATCGACATTGTGTTTTGTTGTCTCGGCACCACGCGGCGAGAAGCGGGGAGCAAAGAGGCGTTTATTCATGCCGATTACACGCTGGTGGTGGATACCGCCTTAACCGGGCGGCGGCTCGGTGCGCAGCATATGTTGGTAGTCAGTGCGATGGGTGCCAATGCCCACTCGCCGTTTTTCTATAACCGCGTCAAAGGGGAGATGGAAGAAGCATTAATCGCCCAGAACTGGCCGAAATTGACCATTGCTCGCCCGTCGATGTTACTGGGCGATCGTAGCAAACAGCGGATGAACGAAACGCTTTTTGCGCCGCTGTTCCGTTTGTTACCAGGTAACTGGAAATCCATTGATGCGAGAGACGTGGCGCGGGTCATGTTGGCAGAGGCGATGCGGCCTGAGCATGAAGGCGTGACGATTTTAAGCTCTTCAGAATTACGCAAAAGAGCTGAATAATTATTCCCAAGAAATGATAGTGAGCGTAATATTCACGCGCTCAATTATCATATCTTATTCCTGGGGAATGCTATGACTGGTCAGTCTTCATCTCAGGCGGCAACGCCCATTCAGTGGTGGAAACCCGCGCTTTTCTTTCTCGTTGTCATTGCTGGTCTCTGGTATGTGAAATGGCAACCTTACTACGGCAAAGCGTTTACTGCTGCCGAAACCCACAGTATCGGTAAATCTATCCTTGCGCAGGCGGATGCTAATCCGTGGCAGGCGGCGTTGGATTACGCGATGATCTATTTCCTCGCGGTATGGAAAGCGGCGGTGCTGGGCGTACTGCTCGGGTCGTTGATTCAGGTGCTGATCCCGCGTGACTGGTTATTGCGTACGCTTGGGCAATCGCGCTTTCGCGGCACGCTGCTGGGAACGCTGTTTTCGCTGCCGGGCATGATGTGTACCTGCTGTGCGGCTCCGGTCGCGGCGGGAATGCGTCGCCAACAGGTGTCGATGGGCGGTGCGCTGGCATTCTGGATGGGGAATCCGTTGTTAAACCCGGCGACGCTGGTGTTTATGGGGTTCGTCCTCGGCTGGGGTTTTGCGGCGATTCGTCTGGTGGCGGGGCTGGTGATGGTGTTGCTGATTGCGACGCTGGTGCAAAAATGGGTGCGTGAAACACCGCAAACGCAGGCACCGGTCGAAATTGACATACCGGAAGCACAGGGAGGATTTTTTAGCCGCTGGGGCAGGGCGCTATGGACGCTTTTCTGGAGTACAATCCCGGTTTACATCCTTGCAGTACTGGTGTTGGGTGCCGCTCGCGTCTGGCTATTCCCCCATGCCGATGGTGCTGTCGATAACAGCCTGATGTGGGTGGTGGCGATGGCGGTGGCAGGATGCTTGTTTGTCATTCCCACGGCAGCAGAAATTCCGATTGTACAAACGATGATACTGGCAGGCATGGGAACCGCTCCGGCGCTGGCATTGTTGATGACGCTCCCGGCGGTGAGTTTGCCGTCACTGATTATGCTGCGCAAAGCGTTCCCGGCGAAAGCCTTATGGCTGACAGGGGCGATGGTGGCAGTGTCTGGTGTGATTGTCGGCGGGTTGGCGCTGTTGGCCTAAGATGTTGGATGCTCCTGAATACAGCACTGGACGGTCCCCTCTCCCCTTTGGGGAGAGGGTTAGGGTGAGGGGAACAGGTCGGCTAAGGTGTGAATATTTACTTCAACGACCGATCAATGGCTTATTTAATAAACGTAAACGCCGTGGTTACCCGCTTCACGCCGCTTACCCGGCTGGCAATATCTGCCGCCGCTTTCGCTTCACGTTCAGTCACCAGCCCCATCAGGAACACTTCACCGTTTTCGGTGGTCACTTTCACGTTGGACGATTTCACCAGATCGCTGGTTAAGAGCTGCGAACGCACTTTGGTGGTGATCCACGTATCGTTAGACGCTTCGCCCAGACCAATCGGCTGGCCCTGACGAATCTCGTTATACACTTCGTTGGCACCGTCTACGCCCATCGCAATTTGTTTAGCGCGAGCCGAAAGTTCAGCGTTTGGTGACTGCCCAACTAGCAGCACTTTGCCCTGATAGGCCGTTACATTAATGCGCGCTTCTTTCTTAATTTGTTCGTCTTTCGACAATGCGCTGTTCACGCGCACTTCCAGGGTACCATCGTCTACCTGGGTGCCGACACTGCGTGGGTCAGTTGCGGCTTTGGTACCCACAGCAGCAGTACCCACTACGGCAGCAGCAACACAACCTTGCAACAGCAGCGCGGAAATAAGGACTGCGATTGGCGATAATGCCTTCATGTATTCTCCTTAAACATCCTGGTGAGGGAAAAGCGTGTTATCGATCAGATCGCACAGGCAATTTACCGTCAGCATATGCATCTCCTGAATGCGAGCACTACGATGCGAAGGAATGCGGATCTCCACATCCTGTGGCCCTAACAAACCTGCAAGTTCACCGCCGTCATAGCCGGTTAATGCCACAATGGTCATATCACGCGTAACGGCAGCTTCTACCGCTTTTACAATATCGCGGCTGTTGCCACGGGTGGAAATGGCTAACAATACATCTCCCGCATGACCCAGCGCCCGCACCTGTTTTGCATACACTTCATCATGTAAGCGATCGTTGGCAATTGCCGTTAAGACAACATTATCAGTATTTAGTGCAATGGCAGGTAAGCTGGGCCGCTCCGTTTCGAAACGGTTGATCATGCTGGCAGCAAAATGCTGTGCATTGGCAGCGGAAGTTCCATTACCACAACAGAGGATTTTGTTGCCATTGAGCAGAGACTGAACCAGCGTCATAGCTGCACGCGAGATGGCATCCGGAAGCGCCTCTGCCGCCGCAATTTGAGTTTGAATGCTTTCAGTGAAGCAAGCTTTAATTCTTTCTTGCACGCTAATCCTTAAACCTTAATTATGAGTGGTCATTAAAGGCATCCTTAATCCACTCAACCTCATTCCCGGTGAAGGCTACCACATCGAACCGGCAATCCACAGTATCAAAACTCCCATTATGACGCGCGAGCCACAAGCGGGCAGTCTGTAATAATTTGTGTTGTTTGCTGCGGGTCACACTGGCAGCCGCGCCGCCATAAAGCGCAGAGCGGCGGTAACGCACCTCGACAAAAACGGTGGTCCGGCCTTCACGCATTATCAGATCGATCTCGCCGCCACGCTCGTTCACGTTAGCGGCGATAAACCGCAGTCCTTTGCCTTCCAGCCAGCGACGCGCTTGTGCTTCCCACGCATCGCCGGTCTGTTTGGTGGTTAACTGGCGGGGACTACCTGACCTTGTTGGTACTGTAGCCATGATAACTTCCTGTTAATCACGCAATCCGGGTTAGCCGTCAGACTTCCGGTATTACCGTTGATTTCGAAACCCTGAACCTGGCGCATTTGTGAGAAATGATTTGCCAACGACCAGGCATCAACGCCCATCGCATACATGCGAGCCAGCGAATAATCGTTGTTCACCGCGCTGAGCGCCTGCTGCATTAATGGCAGATTACCGCCCGCCAGCATCGGGATTTCGCTATATTGCAAACCTTCCATTTCCAGACGGAAATCCGGACCCGCGGTGCCTTGTGCGCTTCGGGAGCTTGCGTACAGCGTTGCACCGCTCTGGCTACCGTTACGCATGGCGATCATCGGTTTGATAAAAGCGATTTCGCCCGGCGTTGCCACAATGTACACCGCATCGACACGGCCGCCATTATTGGTGAACTGGTCATCGGTTGGCGTGGTTTGCAGCGTTGGATTGTTGGTCGTCATGCCGGAGTCGGTTGTCGCTCTGGGAGTAATCGGGCTACCCGTTAAAGCAATACCCGAACCGCCGTTAACACCTGCGCGTAATTCGCTGGTGGAACCAAATTTTTGTTGCAGAACGGTGCCGCCACCCAGTTTCTGCCACTCTTGCGCAAACGCATTGGCTACGCGATCGCCCAATGAACTGCGTGGGATCAGCACCAGCGGCGCTTGTTTACCCTGGTCACGAATATGACGCGCTGCATCGCGCGCTTCGTCTTCCGGTGAAAGCGCGAAGTAACAAATATTGACGCGGTTTTCGATATTCTCCGGCTGGTTCAGTGCCAGCACGTTCAGCGGGGTGTTGCTCTTCAGCAACTCTTCAACGTTATTTTTCAGCAACGGACCGACCACAATACTCGCGCCATCCTGTTGAACCTGGTTGAGGATCTGGCTAAGTGGTTGTGATGATGTATCGTAGATTTTCAGCTCTGCGGATGGATTCGCGGGTGCGCTTACCGCTGCGGTGGTTGCCGCCGGGGCGCTTACAGGCACCGGCTGGGCCGCAGGTTGTTCACCGGTCAGATCGCTAACCGAGGCTTGTGCCGGGCTGGCAACGCCATCCACGGTTTGCGGCAGAGGTTGTTCTGCTACGTCTGCGGCAGGTGCGGCAGCTACCTGGGCCGCCACTGGCTGAGTGCCGATATTTTTCGCCGCTTCAAAGCCTTGCTGAATAGTGCGACCAAATACCGCTGCCTGGCCATTCAGTGGCAACAGCAGGGCGATTTTGTTGGTCGATGCGGGTTTAAACGCTTTTACGTTAACCAACTGCGTTGGCAGCATTTTCGCGCCCGGGTTGTTCGGATAACGTTTCTGCCAGTCGGCGATCCCGGCTTTCATCATGTCGGGATCGTTACGGTTATCAAACCAGATGCGCTGCAGATCCAACCAGCCTTGCAGAATATTTTCGTCGGCATTGATCACCAGCGTATTCGCCTGTTCCTGAGTCATGGAGGAGAGCGCCTGCCAGGTGGCGTCAATATTCTGCTGCTTTTCTTTCGCGCCGAGCAGCGGTTCCTGAGCAATTAACGCGCGCAGTAAATCAATGGAAGGACGCCCCTGGCTGGCATCGATTTTTGCCTGCCAGTAACGCGCTTGCTGGTTTTGTTCTAAATCTGCAGGTGTGATTTTCGCCAGCAAGTTTTGCGCGCCAGCAAAATCTTTCTGCGCCAGTTTAATCTCTGCCGCCAGCAGTGTTTTCTCGCGACGCTGAGAATCGTTCAGTTCTTGCGGTAGTTGGTTAAACAACTCCACCGCCTGTCCGGTTTTACCTTCTTTCACCAGTGCACGAATGGCGAGTAATTGCCAGTTGATCCTGGTATCATCAGAACTTTGCTGCATCTGTTGCAGGTAAAAGGCAGAATCAGCCTGCGCCGTGCCCTGCATATAAGCAGTGGACTGATCGGGAGTATGGGTGCCACAACCGGCGAAAATCAGGGCTGCCAGAACAACAGGCAGACAACGCGCGGCTTTCAAACGAGAAAATGTTGAGGGTACCATAATGTATCCAGTGATATTTTTTTTACGCAATGCTCAATATTAAATCGGCAATACGGACGACACAATGAAACAACACCAATCGGCGGATAATTCTCAGGGCCAGCTTTACATTGTACCGACGCCAATCGGCAATCTGGCGGATATCACCCAGCGTGCGTTGGAGGTATTACAGGCCGTTGATCTGATTGCCGCCGAGGATACGCGTCACACCGGTTTATTGCTGCAACATTTTGGGATTAATGCCCGGTTGTTTGCGCTGCACGACCATAACGAACAACAAAAAGCCGAAACGCTGCTGGCGAAGCTGCAAGAGGGGCAAAACATTGCGCTGGTTTCCGATGCCGGAACGCCGCTAATTAACGATCCTGGCTACCATCTGGTGCGTACCTGCCGTGAAGCGGGGATTCGCGTGGTGCCGCTACCCGGGCCGTGTGCTGCTATCACTGCGTTAAGCGCCGCGGGTTTACCATCCGATCGTTTTTGTTATGAAGGCTTTTTACCTGCCAAATCAAAAGGCCGCCGTGATGCGCTAAAAGCCATTGAAGCGGAGCCGCGCACGCTGATTTTTTATGAATCTACCCACCGTCTGTTAGATAGCCTGGAAGATATCGTTGCGGTATTAGGCGAATCCCGCTACGTCGTTCTGGCGCGTGAGCTGACCAAAACCTGGGAAACCATTCACGGCGCGCCCGTTGGCGAGCTGCTGGCGTGGGTCAAAGAAGATGAAAACCGTCGCAAAGGCGAAATGGTACTGATTGTCGAAGGCCATAAAGCACAGGAAGAAGACTTACCCGCCGATGCCCTGCGCACGCTGGCGCTGTTGCAGGCAGAACTGCCACTGAAAAAAGCGGCGGCGCTGGCAGCAGAAATTCACGGCGTGAAGAAAAATGCGCTGTATAAGTATGCACTGGAGCAGCAGGGAGAGTGATTACAGGCGTTGCAGCAGGAATAGCGCTACAACGCCTGTAGCAGGCGAGTTAACGACGACACATCTCATCAATCATGCATGTGAAATGGTTATGCAGCCATAAAAATGAAGCCGGGATAGCGGTAGAGACTTTAGCCGTGAGAAAACGTTCTGTCGCATCCTGCTTTCCTTCGCCAGTCACCAGTAGCAAAACTTCGCGGGCATTGAGAATATCCTTCAGGCCTAAGGTGATCCCACGAGTCACAGGACGGCCCGCGGTTTTTAACATCTCATGTTGCTGTGTTCTGGCATCAAGTTGACTGATATGGCAGGCCGGTTGCAGGCTTTCTCCCGGTTCGTTCAGCCCAAGATGACCGTTTTTCCCCAATCCGAGAACGCATAAATCCAGACCGCCTTTGCGCGCAATCAGGTTCGTTACCCGTTCGCACTCTGTCTCATTTATCTCTTCAGAGCGAAAGCTGATGAGCTGGTCTTCACGCAGCCCCAGCGGCTGCACGATATGCTGTTGTAGGAAAGTTTCGCAGGTACCAGGCATCGTTAATGGCAGATCCACCCATTCGTCGAGCTTCACGAAGGTAAGCTGGCTGACATCAACCTGCTGCTGGTGGATTTTTTCTACCAAATAATGATACGTCAGTAATGGTGTGGCTCCGGTCGCCAGGCAAATCACGGCATCCGGTTTGCTACGGATCACGGCCAATAAATATTCGCTGGCACGTTCACTTAACGCCGTATAGTTTTCAACTTGTTGAAGGGTTTGCACAGGATGAAATTCCTTAAGTAAAGAGGCACCGCCAGACGCAGTGCCTCGTTCCATTTACAAAATGCCGAATGCGGAACAAACAATAGAGAGCACAAAAGTCACGCCGATTAACAGCACCGGATGCGCTTTTTTCACCCGCAGGAAGTAATACATCAGCAGGGTGTAGGCCATCGGTAAAATGTTCGGGAAGACTTTATCGAAGAAATCCTGCTGCAGTGCGACGCTGTGGGTACTGTCGATGGCAAACGATGTCACCACGTTAATATGCACATACGAAGCGATCAGCCCGCCGATTACCGTGATCCCGAGGATGGTTGCCGAACGAGCAATCATCTGCGAGTTCTCTCGCACTTTATCAATAGCCTTCACGCCGACTGAATAACCGACGTGGGTCCAGCCGACGCGCAGGAAGAAGATAAGCAGGTAAACGGCGAAAAATAGAATCGGCCCCAGCAAGTTTCCCTGGCTGGCAAATGATGAGCAAATTCCCGCCATAATCGGCAATAAGGTAAACCAGAAAATCGCATCGCCAATCCCGGCGATTGGGCCAAACAGTGCCACTTTGAGGCCTTTAATGGTGTCGCGGTTTTCTCCTTTTTCTTCCATCGAAATTAATAACCCCATCAGGAATCCGACCAGATTCGGGTGGGTATTAATAAATTCGAGGTTATCTTTCATCGCCGCGCTTAGGCCCGGTTTGTCGTCCTTATAAATCTTTTTCAGGATCGGCAACATCGCCCAGGTAAAACCGCCCGCCTGCATCCTTTCGTAGTTAAAGCTCGCTTGCAGCAGTGACGAACGAAAGCCCAGACGGGTGATATCTTTTTTACTGATTTCAGATCCCATTGCTGTAGTCCTCTTCTTCATTTTTACTGGCAACGGGCTGCGGTTGCGCTTGCTGCCGGGATTTCGCATTGAAAAACTCATACACCGCAAAGCCTGCACCCAGCACGGCAACCGGCAACAGGTTGCTGACCTGGATGTAGCAAACGAACAGGAAGCCGGCGATCAGGTAAGGGATATATTGCGCTTTGAACATCACGCGCAGCAGCAAGCCAAAACCAACGGCAGGCAGAATACCGCCAGCCACTTCAAAGCCGTGGGTCAGCCAGGCGGGCATCGCTTTCACCAGCGCCTGCATCGCCCCTTGTGCCAGGTAAGTACAGAGGAAAGCAATCACCGCATACGCTGAAGCGACGATGAGCATCGTTGTCCAGTTAAGTCGGGAAAATGCTGCCGTATCCGCCTCTTTTGCGCATTTATCGGCTTTGGTCATAAATAATGAGAAAGCGGAATAGAAGAACAGAATGACGTACTGCATTAACAAACTAAACGGCAGGCCAAGACCAATTGCCGTTTTGGCATCAACGCCCGTAGACCATGCAATGACAGTGGTCATCAGACCCGCCATAATAGGGTTGGGCGGCTGAACACCACCTGCAGGGGTTAATCCGGCGAAAGCCAACTCTGTCAGGCCACCGGTAATTAAGCCAGTCTGAATATCACCGAGAATAGCACCTGTAAGGGTACAAACGATTATCGGGCGGAATAAAAATAAGGCTTCCAGCCAAAAATCAATCCCCAGAAAGAAAACTAACGCCGCCAGGGATAATCCCTGGAGTAGGGTTATTTCATGCATTTTTATTACCTCAAACCAATATTAAGGCGATTTTAGATTTAGTCAGGGATTTGTTCTTTTTGATCGCCAGGGACGTCCTGAATGAAAACATTCACGCCACGTTGTTTAATAAAACGTAAGTCCGCGAGATCCTGGTCATCGACATAAACTTTACTGCTGATTTGCTTTTTCCCTTCCGAGAAATGCATATTGCCGACGTTGACATCTTTCAGGTCAATACCACCTTCTACCAATTTACGTACCGTTTGTGGCGTACGGCAAATCAGGAAGATCTTCTGATGCGGTGCAGCTTTGCCGATGACGTTAATGGTTTTTTCGATAGTAAAGAAACGAATGCCAAAGCCGTAGGTTTCTGCGGTAATACCCATTAATTTCTGTTGAATATCATCGTTAGCGACAACATCATCCACGACTACCAACAGATTCGCACCGATGGTGGATGTCCAGGTCACGCCAACCTGACCGTGAACCAGACGGTTATCAATACGGGTTAAGAGAATATTTGGACTGCTCATTGTGTAATCCTCACCATAAAGTTGAATAATATAATTTTTTTAAATATATTATTGTTGCGATATTGTACTGATGTATTTATTAAGGTTTAGTCATCTCCTTTTCCATTAAGGCACTCCCCGATATTAATCGGGAAGTACATTGGGATAAATCATAAAAAACTAATGATTATGCTGAAATTCGATTCGCTGAACCACAGACATTAATTTTATTTCTGACAACTTCTTTCATCGCATCCATTCCGACGCGCATATAATAACGAGGATCATTACCCTGCGGATTTTCCGCAAACCAGGCTTTAACCGCGCCAGCGAAGGCTATTTTTAATTCTGTGGCAACGTTCACTTTTGTGACGCCAAGTTCAATAGTGCGACGGACAAATTCATCCGGGACATCGCTGGCACCATGCAGCACCAGAGGAACATCCACCACTTCACGAATTTCCGCCAGCCGCTGGAAATCAATCTTCGGCGTTTTGCTGTATAAGCCGTGCGCCGTACCAATCGCTACCGCCAGGCTGTCGACGCCAGTCAGTTCGACAAAGCGTTTAGCTTCTTGTGGATCGGTCAGGAATGCACTTTCGGCGTCAACGCTCATGTCATCTTCAACACCGCCCAGGCGGCCCAGTTCTGCTTCCACGCTGCAATCCTGTGAGTGGCAGAAGTCGACAACCGATTTCACCAGCTTCACGTTCTCGTCAAACGGGAAGTGGCTGCCGTCGATCATCGCACTGCGCACGCCTGCGTGGACTTTACGGCGAATATCATCCAACGATTCGTGGTGGTCGAGATGCAGCGCCAGTGGCATGTTGTAGGTTGTGGAATAGGCACTACACAGGGCGTAGATCTCTTCCAGCGCGATATGTTTAAAGGTCCCCGGCGTCCCGGCGAGGATCACCGGCGATCGCATTTCACTGCACACTTCGAGGATCGCCTGGATCGTCTCGGCGTTATGAATGTTAAAGGCAGGCACCGCGTAGCCATTGGCCTGGGCGTCCTGTAACAGATATTTGGTGGAGATAATGCTCATAATGCGATCCTCTTATGCCTGCCACGGATGAATGATTACGCCTTGCACCACGCGGTTAACGGTGCCGCTGGCTGATGGGGTATCCGGCGTATTGCCCATGTGCAGCGACTGCATCAGTGCAAACGTCTGGGCGTACATCAGGAAGCAAAATGCCTGCTCAACGTCGATAAAGTGACGGGACGGCGGCAGGATGATATGTGGACCGGCGGTAATAACGTCGTTGCTTTCCGCGGCGATAGCGATTACGCGCATCGCCTGGTTATCGCGGCGAAGTTCAGCCAGCAGATCAAGATCATACTGACGGGTGTAAGGGTGGCTGGAGACAAATACCACCACCAGCGTTTCGTTATCGACCAGCGATTTTGGTCCATGGCGGAATCCGGTCGGGGAATCATAAAAGGCCGCCAGTTTACCCGCCGTCAGTTCCAGTACTTTCAGCGCCGACTCGCGTGCTGCGCCCTGTAAGCCACCGCTGCCGAGATAAACGATCCGTTTCCACGGTGCGTAACCAAACACACCTTCGCTGAAATCGCCCAGTGAGGTCAGGATCGCCTGGCAACGATTCGCCACGTCGCGGAAGCTCTGGCTATTGATCGTCTCAGGTGCGAAAACCGCGAGGCAGCTGGCCATCATGGTGGTAATGCTGCTGGTCATCGCAAAGCCGCGATCGTGCGTTTCTGCGGGCATCAGCAGGGCAAACGCGTTGTCGCTGTTGATCGCGTTTTGGTAAAGAGCGCCCGCTTCGTTGCAGGTGATCGGCAGGTGATAGCATTCCGGTACAAACTGATTCGCCAGTTCCACGGCGGCGACGCTTTCCGGGCTGTTGCCGGATCGACCGAAGGAGATCAACAGTAGCGGATGAGCTGGATTCAGGTAGTCCATCGGATTAGTGACCAGATCGGTGGTCGGTACGGCGCTGAAGTTTTTACCGGTATGGCTGGCGAGCCACGGCGCGATGATGTCACCGATAAATGCCGAGGTTCCGGCTCCGGTCAGGATTACCCGCAGATTTTCTTTGCGCAGTAACGGTTCAAGGAAGTTATTGAGCGCGGAACGTAGCGCGTCGATGTTGGTGAGTGAACGGATCCATGCGCGAGGCTGATGGCGGATCTCTTCTTCAGTCCATGTACCGGTTGCGGCAGCAGCAGGGGTGTAATTTTCTGGCATAACTCAATCCTTAGTCTGATGAACTTGACGTCGGGCGTTGTCGCTTTCGCTTACCTTTCGTTTCATTTCACTTGGTGATGTCTTTCGTTGATTAAAATCTATAGAAAAGAAATTGAAAGTTCAATGGAGAAAAAAGAAATAAAACGAAATTTGTGATCATTGAAAGAAAAGACAAGGGAAGATTAAAGGATTGCGTGATAACGTCGCTATGTTCACCGATTGCCGGATGCGGCGTACCGTAGGTCGAAGAAGACGCGTCAGCGTCGCATCCGACACCCTGCACAGAGCACAACGAAAGAAAAAGAAAGGCCTTACGGGGGAAGTGAAGGCCCAATAAAGGAGCAAACCATCAAAACGAAGCTAATTGACCCTGAATCCAGATTTGTTGCACATGCAGCCCGCTATCCAGCGCAACGACGCTGGCGCGTTTGCCCGGTTTAAGCGATCCCAGAACACCATCAACACCCAGCATACGCGCCGGATGCAGCGATGCCATATGGATGGCTTCCGCAGGCGTTACGCCCGTCAACTCGACCATGTTGCGCACTGCCGCATCGACAGACAGCGTACTGCCCGCCAGCCCACCGGACGCGGTACGGACAACGCCACCGTGCATCTGCACTTCTTCACCACATAACGTATAGCGACCATCCGGCATCCCGGCTGCCTGCATCGCGTCGGTGATCAGCACGATTCTCTCTTTCGCACAGCAACAACACAGCGACATCGCCGCCGGATGTACATGATGACCATCGGCTATCAGTTCCAGCCAGGCGCGCTTGTCCGTTAATCCCGCGCCAACCATCCCCGGTTCGCGGTGATGTAAACCTGTCATCCCGTTATAGCAATGCACCAGGCCGTCGGCACCAGCGTCAAACGCGGCACGGGTTTGTTGCCAGGTCGCCGCGCTATGCCCCAGCATCACCCGTACGTTTTGCTGTTTAAGATGGCGGATGGCCTGCAATGCCCCTTCTTTTTCTGGTGCCAGCGCTACTACGCGCAAGGTGTGCTGAGAAACGGCAATCAATTGATCCAGCTCGGCAATTTCCAGCTCGCGAAACAGCTCCGGCGGATGCGCGCCTTTATTCTGCGGCGTGAAGTACGGTCCTTCGAGATAACTCCCCAGCACTTGCGCACCAGGTCCGCCACGCTGGCAGCGTAGAGCAATACGTTTCAGCGCCGCATGAATGGTATTAAGCGGCGCGGTTACGGTGGTCGGTAACCAACTGCCGACACCTTCGCGTGCCTTGTGCATTGCCAGCTTGTCGAGCGCATCCGGCGCGTCATCCATTACATCAACGCCCGCACCACCGTGTACATGGGTGTCGATGTAAGCGGGACAGAGCAGTTCCGCATCGCGTTCAGTCACGCCCACTGGAATCGGTTCGATTGCTGCGATTACACCGTCAGCAATACGCAACTGATGGTCATCGAGCCATCCCTCTTCAGTCAGCAGCCTTCTGGCGCGCAGAACGTGTGTCATATTCCTTCCTCGACCGGACATTCCTCATGGCAGCGACCAAGTTCGTCCACCAGACTGGTCAGCCCACGGTGTCCACACTCCAGCGCCTGCACACGGAACTCTTCACCGCTTAACCCTTCGCGTTCCAGCACCATTTCCAGTAATAGTTGCAAATTTGTGCCGGTGATCACTTCACAGCCCGGTTTTTGCATCGCCAGCGTTGAAGCTACGCGAAACGGCGTGCCGCCCAGCAAATCCGTCAGAAAAACAATGCCGTCTTCACAATCCAGTTGGGCGATGGCCTCTTCAAGCTGCGATGTAAGCAGCGCGGTGCTTGAGGTTTCCGGAAAATCGATGGCGATAAACTGCGATTGCTCACCGAGAATTTGCTTCATTGCTTTTTCCATGCCGCTGGCAAATCCGCCATGCCCTGTCAAAATAATACTTAACATCTAATACCTCATTGTATTTAAAGGAAATGGCAGAATTTACCGACGATGCCGAGAACCACGGTAACCGCAATCAGGCGCAGCGGACTCCAGCCGCGGCGTACCAGCCAGAACATGGTCAGGGTGTAGACCAGCGGTAAGAAGGCTGGCATCAGTTTGTCGATAACATCAGCCTGTAACTTAACCACTGCGTCGCCCGCGGTGATTTCCAGCGTGGTGCTTAAACGAACATAGGTTGCCACCAGCGCGCCGATTACCGTCATCCCAACGATAGATGCCGCATGGCCGACTTTTTTGGTATTTGCTTTAATGAGTGGAATCGCCGCCACGCCCATGCGGTAAGCATAATGCGCCAGACCAAAACGCAGCCCCAGGTGCACCACGTTGAACAGCACAATAAAGACGACAGCGCCAAGAATAGAGCCTTGTAGCGCGAGGCTTGCACCTATCCCGCCACAAATCGGCAGTAGCGTTAGCCAGAACATCGCATCGCCAATCCCGCCGAGCGGCGCACCGACGGCAATTTTGGTGCTCTGAATACTGTTAACGTCCTGCTTAGAACGCTCCATCGCAAGGATAATGCCGATAACAAACGTCACCAGAAACGGATGGGTATTGAAGAAACCCATATGCCCCTTCATAGCGCGCGCCAGGTCGCGTTTATTAGTGTGGATCTTTTTCAGTGCTGGCAGCAGGCCGTACAGCCAGCCGGAAGCCTGCATACGTTCGTAGTTGAAAGAAGCCTGTAACAACATGGAACGCCAGGCGACGCGGTTGATATCTTTTTTCGTCAGCTCCGCGCCAATGCTCTGATCTTCATACACGTTTTCATTGACGCCAGTCAGCAGTGTTTCTTCATTTTCGCTGACGTTCGGCAGGGTGGTTTGATTAGATGCCATCTTCAAATTCCTCTTTCTGTGCCGCAGGTTGAGTCGGTTCAGGAGATTTACGCAGCAGGTCGATCAGCGCCATCGCCAGCGCAGCGGCAGCAATAGCCAACACCGGTAACTTGAGCCAGGCTGCGGCAACAAAGCCCAGGATGAAGTAGGGGATGTAGACGTTTTTCATCATGATTTTCAGCAACACGGCAAAACCGATTGCTGGCATGATGCCGCCCGCGACGCCGAGGCCGTCGATTAATCGTTGCGGCAGGACATCAATGATGGTTTTTGCATGTTCCGCGCCGAAGTAGATAGGCAGGAAAGCGCAGAGAAAATAGAAAGTGCCGAGTGCCAGCAGTGCCAGATAGTTCACGCGTTCAATGCCGCGAGTATCGGCGTTCTCCGCCATCCGGTCGCATCGGGACATCACGCCGGACATCACCGAGAACAGGAAGGTAATCCCCATCTGTACTGCGACAGCGAAAGGTACGGCGACACCGACCGCGACATCGGGTTTCACGCCAGTAGTAATGGCAAACGCCGTGCCGACGATAGTACCGATAATCACGTTAGGCGGCTGTGCGCCCGCCAGCGGGGCCAGCCCCATCCACACCAGTTCCAGCGTACCGCCGGTTAAAATACCGGTATGCAGATCGCCAAGTACCAGCCCGACCAACGGGCCGAGGACCACCGGGCGGTGCATATGGGTTAGGCCGTTAAACATATCCAGGCCAGCGATAAAGGCGATAATGCCCAACGCGAATGCCTGCAACAGACTGATTTCCATGATGAATCCCTCAAAGTAATTTAAAGAGGTCCACTGCAGGCTCTGTCGGGACGCCCTGAACGAAGCATTCCACCCCAGCGGCTTTCAGGTCGTTAAATGCTGCGATATCACCCGCATCCACAGAAACCGTTTTGGCGATTTGTTGCTTGCCATTGGCGTAGTGCATATTGCCAACGTTAATGCGATTCACCGGAACGCCACCTTTTACCAGCGTCAGGAAATCGGCAGGTGTTTTACAAACCAGCAGGATTTTCTGTCGATCGGCGGCGCGATGAATGTTGTCGATGACTTTTTGCAGCGTCCAGAAACGTACGGCGATCCCTTCTGCCAGTACCATTTCCATCAGGTTTTGTTGTACCGGATCTTCGGCAACCTCATCGTTGGCTACCAGCACCAGATTTGCCCCCGCAAATCCGACCCACTGAACGCCGACCTGACCGTGAATCAAACGCTCATCAATCCGGCTTAAAACAATATTTGGCATAGCGTGTTCCTCTTTGTTTTGCTTATTGGCCTTCACAGGCTGTGTGGTACTGCGCCAGGATGTCCTGAATATGGTTGATAATGAGTTCCCGTGGTGTTGGCTGCAGCTCGCCGGAGCGAACTTTCACGTATTGCAGCGGCAAATACTGGCTGATGAGCGGTAGCGGAATTGGTGAATCCGCCAGATTACGAACCAGATGAGCGAAAGCGTCATCAATCTGGCTGTCCGGCCAGTAATAGCGCACGCGATCCGAGTAGCTATAACCACGCGCCAGACGACGCGCGTTGCCGTCACCGTGGTAGTGGCTTTGCCAGTATTCCGGGCGGTCGAGCATCACGTTTTCCAGCACCTGACGCAGACCAGAACAGGCTTTTGCTGGTACCAGTTCTTCTTCAATCGCCGCCAGAGAGAACAGAGCTTCACGCAGGGCGAAGGTCAGCGCCGGGCCAACTTTCAGAATGGCAAAGTGGTCAATCACCAGCTGGCGCAACGATTGCGGCGTTTGGTAATCGGTTGAGTGCGCTTCGAAAATCAGCGTTTCGTAGTTTTCGACCATCTGGCTTAAGGCGGTCGCTTTAGCTGGCTGATAATCAATAACGTTGGTGTGATCGAATTCGACGCCGGGTTGAACCACCAGGGCAATAATGCGTGGCCAGATGGCATTCAGGCCCTGCTTTTCAAAGGCGTGGCGATGGGCTTCCAGTGTGGCGCGGGCGGCATCCGGCGTGGTGACCGCCAGCTCGCTTAAGGTTTCATGCGCGCCGCCAGGCACCGGCACTTCGGTACCAATGACATACTCCAGATCGGCCGCGCCAAAATGTTCACGGCAGGTTTCTTCCGCCACTTTCGCCAGACGAGCGGCGCGTTCGGCCACGATGTCATCAGTTAAGGGAATCGGATCGTCCTGACAGGACATGCTGCAATCAAGGTGAATTTTTTTGAATCCTGCCGCCACGTAGCTTTTAATCAAATCATCGGCATTGGCCATTGCCTGAGTGGCAGGCAGGTTTTGCCAGCGGTTTGGCCCCAGATGGTCGCCACCCAGAATCAACGCATCCTGTGGGAAATTCAACGAGTCGGCGAGCTGACAAACAAAGCCGCGAAAATCGGCGGGCGTCATTCCGGTATAACCGCCGAACTGGTCCACCTGATTGGAGGTTGCTTCAATCAGTAACGGCGTTTGGTTTGCACTGGCGTAGCGGATTGCAGCTTCCAGCACCAGCGGATGTGCGGAACAAACGGCATAAATCCCATTTGTTTTGCCCTCTTTGTGCTGTCTCACCATTTCTGTCAGATGTTTCACTTTCCTCTCCAGTTCAGATTACTGCGATATTAATCTTTCGTTTTGTTTCAGTTGATACTGCGCCATGGTGAGATAAAAATAAAACGAAAGATAATAGTTTTCTGATCTGATTCACAAAAGAAACATAATGAAAGCCACTGAAACGAGAGTAGCTTGCGCCAATGGGTAAGGTGGGCTTGCATTTGCTTAATAGAAAGGCGTTAATAGGCAAAACGAAATGAAACGAAAGTTTTACGAAAGGACTTACTATGAGTAATACCGACGCTTCAGGCGAGAAGCGAGTGACAGGCACCAGTGAGCGACGAGAGCAGATCATTCAACGCCTGCGCCAGCAAGGAAGTGTGCAGGTTAACGATCTGTCGGCATTGTATGGCGTATCTACTGTGACGATCCGCAACGATCTGGCGTTTCTGGAAAAGCAGGGGATCGCTGTGCGTGCCTATGGCGGCGCGTTGATCTGCGATAGCACGACGCCGTCAGTCGAGCCATCAGTGGAAGATAAAAGCGCGCTGAACACCGCAATGAAACGCAGCGTTGCGAAAGCTGCCGTTGAGTTGATTCAGCCAGGTCATCGGGTGATCCTCGATTCCGGGACCACCACTTTTGAGATTGCTCGTCTGATGCGCAAGCACACCGACGTAATTGCGATGACCAACGGTATGAACGTGGCTAATGCGTTGCTGGAAGCGGAAGGCGTTGAGCTGCTGATGACCGGAGGGCATTTGCGCCGTCAGTCGCAATCTTTTTACGGTGATCAGGCTGAGCAATCGCTGCAAAATTACCACTTCGATATGCTGTTTCTTGGTGTAGATGCGATCGATCTGGAGCGCGGCGTCAGCACGCATAATGAAGATGAAGCCCGTTTAAACCGTCGGATGTGCGAAGTTGCGGAACGGATCATCGTGGTCACCGATTCCAGTAAGTTCAATCGTTCCAGTTTACATAAGATCATTGATACTCAACGTATCGACATGATCATTGTTGATGAAGGCATTCCTGCGGATAGTCTGGAAGGCCTGCGAAAGGCTGGGGTTGAAGTGATTCTGGTCGGGGAGTGAGAAAGGGTGCCCGCTGGTCAACACGAATGCGTTCGGCGGGCATTGTGAACACCATCAATGGGTTTCTTCTGTCTCTCGGGTGAGGGTTTCCCAGTCGGCAGGAGGATGTCCTCTTTTTAACATTTTGCTGAATACGGTATAGGCATCTGTTTTTTTACCGTAGGTGCGCAGAGTGTTTTCATCGTTCATCCATCCCAGAATGATGACTTTCTCTTTTTCACTATAACGAAAGAAGAGACGATAACGACCAGCACCAAATTTTACCCGTGACCAGTCTTTATTTTTCCCAGAGCCTAACGACTTGCCATGACGGAATGCCGGTGATGATGGATTGACCGTGATATGCTCCTCAATCACTTTATGGACTACCGCCAATAACTTTGTGGCGGCTTTTCTCTGATAATTTTCAGGATCTTTTCCCTTTAATGTCTCGACTTCGGCAACTAAAGCGTCGTAGGTTTCCTGGAAACAGGGATGAGCATATAGCGCCCAACCATTAACCCTTTGTGGAAAATCCATTATTCGTCGTCGCCAATCTCATCATCAATGTTGACGTCCATGCCAGCGACAAGTTTCTTTCCTTGTTGAATGTTGAATGGACGAGTTTTTTGCGGGTTGTTCTGGATATCTGCATCCAGAAAACGCAAAAATGCATTCATAGTATGATCCTCCTGTTCATCTCCCAGTCGGCACATAAATACTTGCCCACCAGGCAGAATTTCGTAATGAATGCTGTCCAGGCCTGGCTTCAGTTTTAAGGCCTTACGCACTGGCGCGGGGATAGTTGTTTGTCCGCGTATCGTGACCTTTGATTCAGTGGTCAGTACAGCGTGAGAGCGAGCATTAGCGGGCATGATTCACTGTCCTTTTACAGCCTGTTTTCTGCTCAAATTATAAGCTTGAACTAAGGTAATGCAAATGCATTATTAATGGATGTGTGGACTTTAAACAATAAAAACATGGCACTAAGGCCATGTTTTGCGAGGGACGTTCCAAAAGAAATCAGGTCACCGGTGCCGGGTTAAACACCGCCAGCTGGTTATGCAGTCCCCATTGATCCGAGAAAGTTTTTTTCTTTCCGCTGGCGACATCGAGAATAAAGTGGAACAGCTTCCAGCCTACCTCTTCTATGGTTTCTTCGCCGGTGGCGATGGTGCCCGCGTTGATATCCATTAAGTCAAACCAACGATTTGCCAGCTCAGTACGTGTTGCCATTTTAATGACCGGTACTGCCATCAGGCCATATGGCGTGCCGCGCCCGGTGGTGAAAACTTGTACGGTAATACCCGAAGCCACTTGTTGAGTACCACAGACAAAATCGCTGGCAGGTGTGGCCGCGTAAATTAATCCACGTTTGGTCGGACGTTGACCCGGTGACAGCACTTCAACAATCGCACTTTTACCCGATTTCGCAATGGAGCCGAGTGCCTTCTCCACCACATTTGCCAGACCGCCTTTCTTGTTGCCCGGCGAAGGGTTGGCGCTGCGGTCGGTTTTTCCCATATTGAGATAGTTATCGTACCACTCCATCTCCTCCAGCAGCCGTTTGCCGACCTCTTCGTTCACTGCGCGTGGTGTCAGCAGATGGATCGCGTCACGCACTTCCGTGACTTCTGAAAACATCACCGTTGCGCCGCAGCGCACCAGTAGATCAGACGCATACCCAACCGCCGGGTTTGCCGTTACGCCAGAAAACGCATCGCTGCCACCGCACTGCATGCCGACAACCAGTTCTGAAGCCGGACAGGTTTCTCGCTGCCGTCGATTCAGTTTGTGCAAATGGCGTTCGGCGACCTGCAAAATATCCTCGACCATGGACTGAAAGCCGACATGCTTTTCATCCTGCAAACTGACAATGCTGGCGCTTTCTACTGGAATAGCTTGCACATCATCCGTTCCAGTCAGCAGGCGCTCAGGCTGCAACTTTTCACAACCCAGACCAATCACCATTACTTCGCCGCCAAAGTTAGGGTTCAGCGAAATATTGTGGATGGTACGAATAGGCACAACTGCCGCCGGTGCGTTAATCGCCACGCCACAGCCGTACAAATGATTCAGCCCCACCACGCCATCGACGTTCGGGTATTTCGGTAGCAGATCGCGTTCAATGATTTTTACTACATAGTCCACCACGCCTGCTACACAGTGGACGCTGGTGGTGATGCCGAGCAGGTTTTTAGTGCCCACGCTGCCATCGGCATTGCGATAGCCCTCAAAGGTGTATCCTTCCAGCGGCGGTAAGGGTTCCGGGACTTTGGTTGCCAGTGGCAGCGTGTGTAACGGCGGCGCTTCCGGTAGTACAACCATTGATTCGTCGATCCAGCTTCCGCGTGGGATTGCGCGCACGGCGTAACCAATCACTTCGCCATAACGAATAATTTCACCATTAGCTGGAATGTCCAGCAATGCGACTTTATGCCCCTGGGGAATATGTTCAATTAATTCCAGCCCATCCGGAAAACGCGTTCCTGCTTTCAGGCCATTATCATTAACAATAATTGCCACATTATCTGTGTCGTGAACTTTTATATAAAACGCAGTTGGCGTTTCTTGTCTGATTTCGATGTTGGCCATTGTGCAATATTCTCCAGCCAGGGGTTATTAAAATGAGGACCTGGTCTCATTTAAAAATAAATGACTTCATTGGGTGAAATAAGAATGTCAGGAGTTTAAACGCAGAAATGTGATCAATGTCAATTATTTCAGGGATTGCAGTGCCGTCCGGCAAGGTAAAGCGCAAATCTGTGCTTTAGCGCGCAACCTTATGTGCATATGCTCAAAATAATATTTAAATAGTATTAATTAAATTAGCATTTGCACAATGATTATTATTCTCGCGCTGCTTATACTAATTCCCGAGTTCATTGCCGTAACGGCATAAATAAAACTCATAAATAACACCTTCCCCATAATAATAAAAATCAGCATAAGTACCCGAGGTAAATAAAATGATTCTGGACACCGTTGACGTAAAAAAGAAAGGCGTGCATACCCGCTATTTAATATTACTGATTATTTTTATTGTTACCGCCGTTAACTACGCCGATCGTGCAACGCTGTCTATTGCTGGTACCGAAGTGGCAAAAGAGTTGCAGTTAAGTGCGGTTTCGATGGGTTACATCTTCTCCGCTTTTGGCTGGGCCTACCTGCTGATGCAAATTCCCGGCGGCTGGCTGCTTGATAAGTTTGGCTCGAAAAAAGTTTACACCTACAGCCTCTTTTTCTGGTCGCTGTTCACCTTCCTGCAAGGCTTTGTTGATATGTTCCCGCTGGCCTGGGCAGGGATCTCCATGTTCTTTATGCGCTTTATGCTGGGGTTCTCGGAAGCGCCATCATTCCCGGCGAACGCCCGTATTGTCGCCGCCTGGTTTCCGACAAAAGAACGTGGAACTGCCTCCGCCATCTTTAACTCGGCGCAATATTTCTCGCTGGCGCTCTTTTCGCCGCTGCTTGGCTGGCTGACTTTCGCCTGGGGCTGGGAGCACGTCTTCACCGTTATGGGGGTGATTGGTTTTGTGCTGACGGCGCTGTGGATCAAGTTGATTCATAACCCGACAGATCACCCACGTATGTCTGCGGAAGAGCTGAAGTTTATCTCAGAAAATGGCGCGGTGGTCGATATGGACCACAAAAAGCCGGGCAGTGCGGCAGCAAGCGGTCCCAAACTGCATTACATCAAGCAATTGCTCTCTAACCGCATGATGCTGGGCGTATTTTTCGGACAATATTTTATCAACACCATCACCTGGTTCTTCCTCACCTGGTTCCCAATTTATCTGGTGCAGGAAAAAGGCATGTCGATTCTGAAAGTGGGTCTGGTCGCCTCGATTCCGGCACTGTGTGGCTTTGCGGGCGGCGTACTGGGAGGTGTCTTCTCGGATTATCTGATCAAACGCGGTTTGTCCCTGACCCTGGCACGTAAGCTACCGATTGTGCTGGGAATGTTGCTGGCTTCCACCATCATCTTATGTAACTACACCAACAACACCACGCTGGTGGTCATGCTGATGGCGCTGGCTTTCTTTGGCAAAGGATTTGGTGCGCTGGGCTGGCCAGTGATTTCTGACACCGCGCCGAAAGAGATTGTTGGTCTCTGCGGCGGCGTCTTTAACGTCTTTGGCAATGTTGCCTCCATTGTCACTCCACTGGTGATTGGCTACCTGGTAAGTGAATTGCACTCCTTCAATGCAGCACTGGTTTTCGTGGGATGTTCAGCGCTGATGGCGATGGTCTGCTACCTCTTCGTAGTTGGCGACATTAAACGTATGGAATTGCAGAAATAAGCAAAGGTATAAGCGATGAATAACGATGTTTTCCCGAATAAATTCAAAGCCGCACTGGCTGCGAAACAGGTACAAATTGGTTGCTGGTCAGCACTCTCTAACCCGATTAGCACTGAAGTTCTTGGTTTGGCTGGGTTTGACTGGCTGGTGCTGGATGGCGAACATGCGCCAAACGATATCTCCACGTTTATTCCGCAGTTAATGGCCCTGAAAGGCAGCGCCAGCGCGCCAGTAGTACGAGTGCCGACCAACGAGCCGGTAATTATTAAGCGTCTTCTGGATATCGGTTTCTATAACTTCCTGATTCCTTTTGTAGAAACAAAAGAGGAAGCAGAGCAGGCGGTGGCATCAACCCGTTACCCACCGGAAGGCATTCGCGGCGTCTCCGTTTCTCACCGCGCCAATATGTTTGGCACCGTGGCGGATTATTTCGCTCAGTCGAACAAGAACATCACCATTCTGGTCCAGATAGAAAGTCAGCAGGGCGTAGATAACGTCGATGCCATTGCCGCTACCGAAGGCGTAGACGGTATCTTCGTCGGCCCCAGCGATCTGGCTGCGGCATTAGGCCATCTCGGCAATGCCTCGCACCCGGATGTACAAAAAGCAATTCAGCATATTTTTAACCGTGCCAGTGCGCACGGCAAACCCAGCGGTATCCTCGCACCGGTCGAAGCCGATGCGCGTCGTTATCTGGAATGGGGGGCGACGTTTGTGGCTGTCGGCAGCGATCTCGGCGTCTTCCGCTCTGCCACTCAGAAACTGGCTGATACCTTTAAAAAATAACCACCACCGCAATAAGAGAGATGATTGATATGACTATGAAAGTTGGTTTTATTGGCCTGGGGATTATGGGTAAACCAATGAGTAAAAACCTTCTGAAAGCAGGTTACTCGCTGGTGGTTGCTGACCGTAACCCAGAAGCTATTGCTGACGTGATTGCTGCAGGTGCAGAAACAGCCTCTACGGCTAAAGCGATCGCTGAACAGTGCTACGTCATCATAACCATGCTGCCAAACTCCCCTCATGTGAAAGAGGTGACGCTGGGTGAGAATGGCATTATTGAAGGCGCGAAGCCTGGTACGGTATTGATCGATATGAGTTCTATCGCACCGCTGGCAAGCCGTGAAATCAGCGAAGCGCTGAAAGCGAAAGGCATTGATATGCTGGATGCTCCGGTGAGCGGCGGTGAACCGAAAGCTATCGACGGTACGCTGTCAGTGATGGTGGGCGGCGACAAGGCTATTTTCGACAAATACTATGATTTGATGAAAGCAATGGCGGGTTCCGTGGTGCATACCGGGGAAATTGGTGCAGGTAACGTTACCAAACTGGCGAATCAGGTCATTGTGGCGCTGAATATTGCCGCGATGTCAGAAGCGTTAACTCTGGCAACCAAAGCGGGCGTTAACCCGGATTTGGTGTATCAGGCAATTCGCGGTGGACTGGCGGGCAGTACCGTGCTGGATGCCAAAGCGCCGATGGTGATGGACCGCAACTTCAAGCCGGGCTTCCGTATTGATCTGCATATTAAGGATCTGGCAAATGCGCTGGATACTTCCCACGGCGTCGGCGCGCAACTGCCGCTCACAGCTGCGGTTATGGAGATGATGCAGGCACTGCGAGCAGATGGTTTAGGAACGGCAGATCATAGCGCCCTGGCGTGCTACTACGAAAAACTGGCGAAAGTCGAAGTTACTCGTTAATGACGTCGTGCCCGGATGGCGTATTGCAATCCGGGCCTGGAATCCAGGCCGAATAAGAGAAACGCCCTCCGGCGTCATGTGGTAACAGGCATAGGTATGAAAATCGTAATCGCCCCAGACTCTTATAAAGAAAGTTTATCTGCCAGCGAGGTTGCGCAGGCGATAGAAAAAGGATTTCGGGAAATTTTTCCTGATGCACAGTACGTTTCTGTTCCTGTTGCCGACGGTGGTGAAGGAACGGTGGAAGCGATGATTGCAGCCACCCAGGGTTCCGAACGTCACGCCTGGGTTACAGGGCCGCTGGGCGAGAAGGTGAATGCCAGTTGGGGGATCTCCGGCGATGGCAAAACCGCGTTTATTGAAATGGCGGCGGCCAGTGGGCTGGAGCTGGTACCTGCGGAAAAACGTGATCCACTCGTGACCACTTCACGCGGCACAGGCGAGTTAATTCTGCAGGCGCTGGAGAGCGGCGCGACAAACATTATTATCGGCATTGGCGGTAGCGCTACAAATGATGGCGGTGCAGGCATGGTACAGGCGCTGGGGGCGAAATTATGCGACGCCAACGGCAATGAAATTGGTTTTGGCGGCGGTAGTCTTAATACTCTGAATGATATTGATATTTCCGGCCTCGATCCGCGCTTAAAAGATTGCGTCATTCGCGTCGCTTGTGATGTCACCAATCCGCTGGTGGGCGATAACGGCGCATCGCGCATCTTTGGCCCACAAAAGGGAGCCAGTGAAGCGATGATTGTTGAGCTGGACAATAACCTCTCTCACTATGCCGATGTCATTAAAAAAGCGCTGCATGTTGATGTGAAAGATGTCCCCGGCGCAGGAGCTGCGGGTGGTATGGGCGCGGCGCTAATGGCGTTTCTTGGTGCGGAACTGAAAAGCGGTATTGAAATCGTCACTACGGCGCTGAATCTGGAGGAACATATTCACGATTGTACGCTGGTGATCACCGGTGAAGGGCGTATTGACAGCCAGAGTATACACGGCAAGGTTCCGATTGGCGTCGCAAACGTGGCGAAAAAGTACCATAAACCGGTGATTGGCATTGCGGGTAGCCTGACCAATGATGTTGGCGTTGTACATCAGCATGGCATTGATGCGGTCTTCAGCGTATTGAACAGTATTGGTACGTTGGACGAAGCATTCCGCGGGGCTTATGACAATATTTACCGTGCTTCACGTAATATCGCCGCGACACTGGCGATTGGAATGCGCAACGCGGGGTGACAAGGGCGCGCAAACCCTCTATACTGCGCGCCGAAGCTGACCAGACAGTCGCCGCTTCGTCGTCGTCCTCTTCGGGGGAGACGGGCGGAGGGGAGGAAAGTCCGGGCTCCATAGGGCAGGGTGCCAGGTAACGCCTGGGGGGGAAACCCACGACCAGTGCAACAGAGAGCAAACCGCCGATGGCCCGCGCAAGCGGGATCAGGTAAGGGTGAAAGGGTGCGGTAAGAGCGCACCGCGCGGCTGGTAACAGTCCGTGGCACGGTAAACTCCACCCGGAGCAAGGCCAAATAGGGGTTCATAAGGTACGGCCCGTACTGAACCCGGGTAGGCTGCTTGAGCCAGTGAGCGATTGCTGGCCTAGATGAATGACTGTCCACGACAGAACCCGGCTTATCGGTCAGTTTCACCTGTTTTACGTAAAAACCCGCTTCGGCGGGTTTTTGCTTTTCGGAGGAGCGGAAAGATGAATGACTGTCCACGACGCTATACCCAAAAGAAAGCGGCTTATCGGTCAGTTTCACCTGTTTTACGTAAAAACCCGCTTCGGCGGGTTTTTGCTTTTTGGAGCATAGTGTAAGATGAATAAATATTTACGGTATTAATAATAGACTTTGTAAGAAATTATTAAGTCTATATTGCATTTAAAAGGTCGTAATCATACGTATAGTCCTCTCTGGTAAAATATTGCTTCTCTGAGTTATAAGCTTCATATGTGTTATATTTTACGACCTCAAAGCAATTGCCATGAGAATTTTCGTCTTTCTCTAGTGTATTATCTGAAAGGAATTCCTCTGAGCTAGAATCCTCTATGTTTAAATCTGTATTGTAATTAATTTTTGGATCGATAAGATAAGCATTTTCTTTGACGCTTTCATAATCTTTAATGATTATATCGATGTAATAATCTATTTTTCCTGATGAGAATCCTTTCATCTCTGGTAATTTAATTCTGTTCAAGTAATTGTTAATTTTCGATGAGCTTTTATATATTTCTTTTGTTAATTCATTTTCTAATTGATCTGTTAGAGCTGCTCTTGGTATAGATTCTATAATTGCAAGTCTCATGATTTTTAATTGTTCTTCGGTAATATCTCCAAGCGCATTTAAACAACTTTCGACAAGCTTAATTTTTTCTTCAGAATACATATCGTTAATGCTTGTTATAACAGGCGTTATTTTTAGTAAATAATCCCATGAGATTGTGGCGTTTTGTTTTGAACTAACGAAATTTACCTGAAACATGTTGGCATTAGTAAAATCTGTGTCATCCAATTTAAAAGGATTTAAAATTGTATTGGCCATATGTTTATCTGTAAAATCATAAAGTTCTAAATCGACATTCCGTAAGTCCAGAGAGGATAGATCAACTATACCTCCACTACCACAACTAAAGATTACGTTCAACCTCCTGATTTCATTGTAAATGTCTTTCAATGGGCAATTAACATTGATATTGCCTGTGGATATTTCCTGGTTTTTTAACGGTTCATTAATTGTAAGTTCACAGGTATTGTCTGATCGTTGAATAATTCGGGCGTTATAACCAAAAAAATCCAGACGAAGAGACGAATCATTATAAAGAATTACATTTTGTAAGTACGCTAATTCTTTTTGAAAATCACCAGTGATAATGCATTTCCCACCTGGTTGTAACGCGTTAAGTAAAGTGACCATTTCAATAGAGGTCTGTTTTAGTTTTTCTATACCTGGTGCTAGTGCTTCGAGGTTATTAACTATGGGGCTTTCAGGAAGATCATTCATTTTTCGACGGACTAAATCACTACTAATATCATTACCAATTGATGAAACAGGGAACATTATTTTATCCTTTATAAATAATCAATAAAAATAATTATTAAAATGATCGGGTGAAAAAAAGAGAATTTGCCAACAATCTGAAGTAATGCTGGTTTTATTAAAGTGCGCAGGAGGTGTTAAGATGGCTTCTTTTCGGGTGAATTTTGCACAATACTTAGAAATCGTCTCCTTAATACATTCCAGCTCTTTTTTATTGACGGCTGAGCAAATACATTGTTCACCAAAAGGTGCAAAAGTGCCTACATCTAATGTTTGTATGATATAATCGTCATGTTCTCCTGTAGAAATATCTATGATGAATGGACTCATATTTTCCGGTTGGATTCGGATCATGACAGAAGGAATATCGCCTTGATAGAAATTCAATGCAGTAATTGCAGATAATACTCTCCGCAGTTCATTACTTATACTGTATATTTTATTAACGTCATTGGTGGAGACAATTTCTGCAAACTTTCTTTTTACCGTCCAATAATCAATATTTCTGTTGTGATTGTTAACCACTGCGTGCATTGGCGGGATTGAAGGGTGAAAAATATGTGCAATTGGGAAGCCTTTCATTGATGCCTGCCTTGTCATCATGACAAACAATAATAGATGTTTATTTTCCTCGCACGGCACTTTCGCACTATCAAAAAACGCTCATTTACCCGGCATTACAGTAAACGAAGCAACATTCTGTGGCCTACGCCGATCAAAAGCTCTGTGAAAATTCCCCTTGTTGTCTTTGGCTGACCTTATCGCGGCGACCAGCAATTATTCGTTTTGTGATCCTCAACACAAAATGCTATTCGTCACCTATGAGGGGAGAAGAATTTATGGAAAACGATTGCATTCACAAAATGACGTCCTGTCATGAGGGAGAAAGTTGACGTTAATCAATTGTTCGAGATGATCAATACCTGTATTCGAAATTTTAAAATATTGATAAAATAAATGTTTGTTCTCCAACAAATAGCGTGAAAAAATGTGACGTGCCGCATTATTTATCGCTGAAAATGGTTTATTTATAATAAAATTTGAGAACTTGCTCATTAAATTTAACTCAAATTTTGCCTGGTAATTATCCGGTAATTGCTTGAAATATGGTCTCAGCCCCTTTTTTGTATTAACCACATAACGAATGATGTTATCGCCATAAAATATGGTTATCCCCGTCATTTTTTTTGACAAAAATCAGGGTTTATGCTGATTTTTATACTTTAACTTATTGATATTTAAAGGTATTTAATTGACGTGAAGTTACCCTGGAAAGTATTGAAAGTTAATTTGTGAGTGGTCGCACATATCCTGTTCATTTCATTTTGATACACTTCATGCCGTCAATGAGGTAATTAACGTAGGTCGTTATGAGCACTATTCTTCTTCCGAAAACGCAGCACCTGGTAGTCTTTCAGGAAGTCATTAGAAGTGGTTCTATCGGCTCGGCTGCAAAAGAATTAGGGTTAACTCAACCGGCCGTCAGTAAAATCATTAACGATATTGAAGATTATTTTGGTGTGGAATTAGTGGTGCGGAAAAATACCGGTGTAACATTAACACCTGCCGGTCAATTGTTACTCTCTCGTTCCGAATCCATTACCCGTGAAATGAAAAATATGGTTAATGAGATAAGCGGTATGTCTTCTGAGGCGGTGGTGGAAGTCTCATTTGGTTTTCCTTCATTGATTGGTTTTACTTTTATGTCAGGGATGATCAACAAGTTCAAAGAGGTGTTCCCGAAAGCGCAGGTTTCTATGTATGAAGCGCAACTGTCTTCGTTCTTACCGGCAATCCGCGACGGTCGACTGGATTTTGCGATTGGTACGTTAAGTGCAGAAATGAAGCTTCAGGATTTACATGTTGAGCCGCTGTTCGAGTCCGAGTTTGTGCTGGTAGCCAGTAAGTCCCGAACATGCACCGGCACCACCACGCTGGAGTCGTTGAAGAACGAACAGTGGGTGTTGCCACAAACCAATATGGGGTACTACAGCGAGCTGCTTACTACGTTACAAAGAAATGGCATCAGTATTGAAAACATCGTTAAAACCGACTCAGTCGTGACAATTTATAATCTTGTTCTCAATGCTGATTTCTTAACTGTAATTCCATGTGATATGACATCACCTTTTGGTTCTAATCAATTTATTACTATTCCGGTTGAAGAAACATTACCTGTGGCACAATATGCCGCGGTATGGTCGAAAAATTATCGTATTAAAAAAGCAGCATCGGTTTTGGTGGAATTAGCCAAAGAGTATTCATCTTATAATGGGTGTAGACGAAGGCAATTAATAGAAGTTGGTTAGTTATTTGTTTTTATTTAAACATAAATAATCCACCTGTCTGTCTTGCAGGTGTCGGTTACGGTTACCTACATATTTAATTCAGGCGAAGAGGTTTTATAATGCATATTACATACGATCTGCCGGTTGCTATTGATGACATTATTGAAGCGAAACAACGACTGGCTGGGCGAATTTATAAAACAGGCATGCCTCGCTCCAACTATTTTAGTGAACGTTGCAAAGGTGAAATATTCCTGAAGTTTGAAAATATGCAGCGTACGGGTTCATTTAAAATTCGTGGCGCATTTAATAAATTAAGTTCACTGACCGATGCGGAAAAACGCAAAGGCGTGGTGGCCTGTTCTGCGGGCAACCATGCGCAAGGGGTTTCCCTCTCCTGCGCGATGCTGGGCATCGACGGTAAAGTGGTGATGCCAAAAGGTGCGCCAAAATCCAAAGTAGCGGCAACGTGCGACTACTCCGCAGAAGTCGTTCTGCATGGTGATAACTTCAACGACACTATCGCTAAAGTGAGCGAAATTGTCGAAATGGAAGGCCGTATTTTTATCCCACCTTACGATGATCCGAAAGTGATTGCTGGCCAGGGAACGATTGGTCTGGAAATTATGGAAGATCTCTATGATGTCGATAACGTGATTGTGCCAATTGGTGGTGGCGGTTTAATTGCTGGTATTGCGGTGGCAATTAAATCTATTAACCCGACCATCCGTGTTATTGGCGTACAGTCTGAAAACGTTCACGGCATGGCGGCTTCTTTCCACTCCGGAGAAATAACCACGCACCGAACTACCGGCACCCTGGCGGATGGTTGTGATGTCTCCCGCCCGGGTAATTTAACTTACGAAATCGTTCGTGAATTAGTCGATGACATCGTGCTGGTCAGCGAAGACGAAATCAGAAACAGTATGATTGCCTTAATTCAGCGCAATAAAGTCGTCACCGAAGGCGCAGGCGCTCTGGCATGTGCTGCATTATTAAGCGGTAAATTAGACCAATATATTCAAAACAGAAAAACCGTCAGTATTATTTCCGGCGGCAATATCGATCTTTCTCGCGTCTCTCAAATCACCGGTTTCGTTGACGCTTAATTAATTCGTTGAGGATAGGATATGAGTACTTCAGATAGCATTGTATCCAGCCAGACAAAACAATCGTCCTGGCGTAAATCAGATACCACATGGACGTTAGGCTTGTTTGGTACGGCAATCGGCGCCGGGGTGCTGTTCTTCCCTATCCGCGCAGGTTTTGGCGGACTGATCCCGATTCTTCTGATGTTGGTATTGGCATACCCCATCGCGTTTTATTGCCACCGGGCGCTGGCGCGTCTGTGTCTTTCTGGCTCTAACCCTTCCGGCAACATTACGGAAACGGTGGAAGAGCATTTTGGTAAAACTGGCGGCGTGGTTATCACGTTCCTGTACTTCTTCGCGATTTGCCCACTGCTGTGGATTTATGGCGTTACTATTACCAATACCTTTATGACGTTCTGGGAAAACCAGCTCGGCTTTGCACCGCTGAATCGCGGCTTTGTGGCGCTGTTCCTGTTGCTGCTGATGGCTTTCGTCATCTGGTTTGGTAAGGATCTGATGGTTAAAGTGATGAGCTACCTGGTATGGCCGTTTATCGCCAGCCTGGTGCTGATTTCTCTGTCGCTGATCCCTTACTGGAACTCTGCAGTTATCGACCAGGTTGACCTCGGTTCGCTGTCGTTAACTGGTCATGACGGTATCCTGATCACTGTCTGGCTGGGGATTTCCATCATGGTTTTCTCCTTTAACTTCTCGCCAATCGTCTCTTCCTTCGTGGTTTCTAAACGTGAAGAGTATGAGAAAGACTTCGGTCGCGACTTCACCGAACGTAAATGTTCCCAAATCATTTCTCGTGCCAGCATGCTGATGGTTGCAGTGGTGATGTTCTTTGCCTTTAGCTGCCTGTTTACGCTGTCTCCGGCCAACATGGCGGAAGCCAAAGCGCAGAATATTCCAGTGCTTTCTTATCTGGCTAACCACTTTGCGTCCATGACCGGTACCAAAACAACGTTCGCGATTACACTGGAATATGCGGCTTCCATCATCGCACTCGTGGCTATCTTCAAATCTTTCTTCGGTCACTATCTGGGGACGCTGGAAGGCTTGAATGGCCTGATTCTGAAGTTCGGTTATAAAGGTGACAAAACCAAAGTGTCGCTGGGTAAACTGAATACTCTCAGCATGATCTTCATCATGGGCTCCACCTGGGTTGTTGCCTACGCCAACCCGAACATCCTCGACCTGATTGAAGCCATGGGCGCACCGATTATCGCATCCCTGCTGTGCCTGTTGCCGATGTATGCCATCCGTAAAGCGCCGTCTCTGGCGAAATACCGTGGTCGTCTGGATAACGTGTTTGTTACCGTGATTGGTCTGCTGACCATCCTGAACATCGTATACAAACTGTTTTAATCCGTAACTCAGGATGAGAAAAGAGATGAATGAATTTCCGGTTGTTTTGGTTATTAACTGTGGTTCGTCTTCGATTAAGTTTTCCGTACTCGATGCCAGCGACTGTGAAGTATTAATGTCAGGTATTGCCGACGGTATTAACTCGGAAAATGCATTCTTATCCGTAAATGGGGGAGAGCCAGCACCGCTGGCTCACCACAGCTACGAAGGTGCATTGAAGGCAATTGCATTTGAACTGGAAAAACGGAATTTAAATGACAGTGTGGCCTTAATTGGCCACCGCATCGCTCACGGCGGCAGTATTTTTACCGAGTCCGCCATTATTACCGATGAAGTCATTGATAATATCCGTCGCGTTTCTCCACTGGCACCCCTGCATAATTACGCCAATTTAAGCGGTATTGAATCGGCGCAGCAATTATTTCCGGGCGTAACTCAGGTGGCGGTATTTGATACCAGTTTCCACCAGACGATGGCTCCGGAAGCTTATTTATACGGCCTGCCGTGGAAATATTATGAAGAGTTAGGTGTACGCCGTTATGGTTTCCACGGCACGTCGCACCGCTATGTTTCCCAGCGCGCACATTCTTTGCTGAATCTGGCGGAAGATGACTCCGGCCTGGTTGTGGCGCATCTTGGCAATGGCGCGTCAATCTGCGCAGTTCGCAACGGTCAGAGTGTTGATACCTCAATGGGAATGACGCCGCTGGAAGGCTTGATGATGGGTACCCGCAGTGGCGATGTCGACTTTGGTGCGATGTCCTGGGTCGCCAGCCAAACCAACCAGAGCCTGGGTGACCTGGAACGCGTAGTGAATAAAGAGTCGGGATTATTAGGTATTTCCGGTCTTTCTTCGGATTTACGTGTTCTGGAAAAAGCCTGGCATGAAGGTCACGAACGCGCGCAACTGGCAATTAAAACCTTTGTTCACCGAATTGCCCGCCATATTGCCGGACACGCAGCCTCATTACGTCGCCTGGATGGAATTATATTCACCGGCGGAATAGGAGAGAATTCAAGTTTAATTCGTCGTCTGGTCATGGAACATTTGGCTGTATTAGGCGTAGAGATTGATACAGAAATGAATAATCGCTCTAACTCCTGTGGTGAGCGAATTGTTTCCAGTGAAAATGCGCGTGTCATTTGCGCCGTTATCCCAACCAACGAAGAAAAAATGATTGCTTTGGATGCCATTTATTTAGGCAAAGTTAACGCGCCCGCAGAATTTGCATAATTTAGTTGAAGTATTGTAGAGAGATTATTTTTCATGAAGGTAGATATTGATACCAGCGATAAGCTGTACGCCGACGCATGGCTTGGCTTTAAAGGTACGGACTGGAAAAACGAAATTAATGTCCGCGATTTTATTCAACATAACTATACACCTTATGAAGGCGATGAATCTTTTCTCGCCGAAGCGACGCCTGCCACCACGGAATTGTGGGAAAAAGTGATGGAAGGCATCCGTATCGAAAATGCGACTCACGCGCCATTGGATTTCGATACTAATATTGCTACCACCATTACCGCTCATGATGCGGGATATATTAACCAGCCGCTGGAAAAAATAGTGGGCCTGCAAACGGATGCGCCATTAAAGCGTGCGCTGCATCCGTTCGGTGGCATTAATATGATTAAAAGTTCATTCCACGCCTATGGTCGTGAAATGGACAGTGAATTTGAATATCTGTTTACCGATCTGCGTAAAACCCATAACCAGGGCGTATTTGATGTTTACTCACCGGATATGCTGCGCTGCCGTAAATCTGGCGTGCTGACCGGTTTACCAGATGGCTATGGTCGTGGGCGCATTATCGGTGACTATCGCCGCGTGGCGCTATATGGCATCAGTTATCTGGTGCGTGAACGCGAACTGCAATTTGCCGATCTCCAGTCCCGTCTGGAAAAAGGCGAGGATCTGGAAGCCACCATCCGTCTGCGTGAGGAGCTGGCAGAGCATCGTCATGCGCTGTTGCAGATTCAGGAAATGGCGGCGAAATATGGCTTTGATATCTCTCGCCCGGCGCAGAATGCGCAGGAAGCGGTGCAGTGGCTCTACTTCGCTTATCTGGCGGCAGTGAAATCGCAAAATGGCGGCGCGATGTCGCTGGGCCGCACGGCATCGTTCCTCGATATCTACATTGAGCGCGACTTTAAAGCTGGCGTCCTCAATGAGCAGCAGGCACAGGAACTGATCGACCACTTCATTATGAAGATCCGTATGGTGCGCTTCCTGCGTACGCCGGAATTTGATTCGCTGTTCTCCGGCGATCCAATCTGGGCGACGGAAGTGATCGGCGGGATGGGGCTGGACGGTCGTACACTGGTGACCAAAAACTCCTTCCGCTATTTGCACACCCTGCACACTATGGGGCCTGCACCGGAACCTAACCTGACCATTCTTTGGTCGGAAGAATTACCGATTGCCTTCAAAAAATATGCCGCGCAGGTGTCAATCGTCACCTCTTCCTTGCAGTATGAAAACGACGATCTGATGCGTACTGACTTCAACAGCGACGATTACGCGATTGCCTGCTGCGTCAGCCCAATGGTGATTGGTAAGCAAATGCAGTTCTTTGGTGCACGCGCTAACCTGGCGAAAACGCTGCTGTACGCAATTAACGGCGGGGTGGATGAGAAGCTGAAGATTCAGGTCGGTCCGAAAACGGCACCGCTGATGGACGACGTGCTGGATTACGACAAAGTGATGGACAGTCTCGATCACTTCATGGACTGGCTGGCGGTGCAGTACATCAGCGCGCTGAATATCATTCACTACATGCACGACAAGTACAGCTACGAAGCTTCGCTGATGGCGCTGCACGATCGTGATGTTTATCGCACGATGGCTTGCGGCATCGCGGGTCTGTCGGTGGCGACGGACTCCCTGTCTGCCATCAAATATGCCCGCGTGAAACCGATCCGTGACGAAAACGGCCTGGCGGTGGATTTCGAAATCGACGGCGAATATCCGCAGTATGGCAACAACGACGAGCGCGTAGACAGCATTGCCTGCGATCTGGTTGAACGCTTTATGAAGAAAATTAAAGCGCTGCCAACCTATCGCAACGCCGTCCCCACCCAGTCGATTCTGACTATCACTTCTAACGTGGTGTACGGCCAGAAAACCGGTAACACGCCAGACGGTCGTCGCGCGGGTACACCGTTCGCACCGGGCGCTAACCCGATGCACGGTCGTGACCGCAAAGGTGCGGTAGCCTCGCTGACGTCGGTGGCGAAACTGCCGTTCACCTACGCCAAAGACGGGATCTCGTACACCTTCTCAATTGTCCCGGCGGCGCTGGGCAAAGAAGATCCAGTACGTAAAACCAACCTTGTCGGCCTGCTGGATGGGTATTTCCACCACGAAGCGGATGTCGAAGGCGGTCAACACCTCAACGTCAACGTAATGAATAGGGAAATGCTGCTGGATGCCATCGAGCACCCGGAAAAATATCCTAACCTGACAATCCGTGTCTCTGGCTACGCCGTGCGCTTCAACGCACTGACCCGTGAACAGCAACAGGATGTTATTTCACGTACTTTTACCCAGGCGCTCTGACGCCGGAGGATGTATGAAAAAGATTATCGAAACGCAACGTGCCCCAGGTGCAATCGGCCCTTATGTTCAGGGCGTTGATTTAGGCAGCATGGTCTTCACCTCCGGGCAAATTCCGGTTTGCCCACAGACCGGTGAGATCCCGGCTGATGTGCAAGATCAGGCGCGTTTAAGCCTCGAAAACGTCAAAGCGATCGTGGTTGCTGCCGGGCTGAGCGTGGGCGATATCATCAAGATGACCGTGTTCATCACCGATCTGAATGATTTTGCCACCATCAATGAAGTCTATAAGCAGTTCTTCGATGAGCATCAGGCGACCTACCCGACCCGGAGCTGTGTGCAGGTAGCGCGTTTGCCGAAAGATGTGAAGCTGGAAATTGAAGCCATCGCAGTACGTAGTGCGTAAAGCCTCGTGAGCGGGACGGTCGCAAGGTCGTTCCGCTCCACTTCACTGAACGGCAATCCGAGGGTGAGGATATGATTAGTGCATTCGATATTTTCAAAATTGGGATTGGTCCCTCCAGTTCGCATACCGTGGGGCCAATGAATGCCGGAAAAAGTTTTATTGATCGGCTGGAAAGTAGCGGCTTATTAACCGCGACGAGCCATATTGTGGTCGATCTGTACGGGTCGTTGTCACTGACGGGCAAAGGCCATGCCACGGATGTCGCCATCATCATGGGACTGGCAGGAAACAGTCCGCAGGATGTTGTCATTGATGAGATCCCTGCATTTATAGAGTTAGTAACGCGCAGCGGGCGGTTGCCGGTGGCTTCTGGGGCGCATATTGTTGATTTTCCTGTAGCAAAGAACATTATCTTCCATCCCGAAATGTTGCCTCGCCATGAGAACGGAATGCGGATCACTGCCTGGAAGGGGCAGGAAGCGCTATTAAGCAAAACCTATTACTCTGTCGGCGGCGGGTTTATTGTCGAAGAAGAACACTTCGGCCTGTCGCACGATGTCGAAACACCCGTACCTTACGATTTCCACTCAGCAGGTGAACTGCTGAAAATGTGTGATTACAACGGCCTGTCTATATCTGGCCTGATGATGCACAACGAGCTGGCGCTGCGCAGTAAAGCGGAAATTGACGCAGGGTTTGCCCGTATCTGGCAAGTGATGCATGACGGTATTGAACGTGGAATGAATACTGAAGGCGTGCTGCCTGGTCCGCTCAATGTGCCGCGCCGTGCCGTAGCGCTGCGTCGTCAGCTGGTTTCCAGCGATAACATCTCTAACGATCCGATGAATGTCATCGACTGGATCAACATGTACGCGCTGGCGGTTAGTGAAGAAAACGCAGCTGGCGGGCGCGTGGTAACGGCACCGACTAACGGTGCGTGCGGCATTATTCCGGCAGTGCTGGCTTATTACGATAAGTTCCGTCGTCCGGTAAACGAGCGGTCAATTGCCCGCTATTTTCTGGCTGCGGGGGCTATTGGCGCGCTGTATAAAATGAATGCCTCCATCTCTGGCGCGGAAGTCGGCTGTCAGGGGGAGATTGGCGTGGCCTGTTCAATGGCGGCGGCAGGGTTAACTGAACTACTGGGCGGCAGTCCGGCGCAGGTATGCAATGCGGCGGAAATCGCGATGGAGCATAACCTTGGGCTGACCTGCGATCCGGTTGCCGGACAGGTACAAATCCCGTGCATTGAACGTAATGCTATTAATGCCGTGAAAGCAGTAAACGCCGCGTGGATGGCGATGCGCCGCACCTCGGCACCGCGTGTTTCACTCGATAAAGTTATCGAGACGATGTATGAAACCGGCAAAGATATGAACGATAAATACCGCGAAACATCACGCGGAGGACTGGCTATTAAAGTGGTCTGCGGCTGACATTGCTGTCAGCTTTCATCCTTGGGTGCACAAATGTGCACCTTTTTTTTGTGATCTGCCGCAAATAGAGAATGAATATTCTCTTGTGATTAATTTAGTAGAAAATTCTTATCCATCTCCGTTATTTCAAAGTCTTGATTGTGAAGATTTTCTCTGACCTCGCGCGTATCATTTCTTTATTCTAATAACTCGCCTGCAAAAACGTAGACCGCATATCGCCTTGATGCGGCTCGGAAAAAAATAATAAGCCCTACAAAATATTGAGCGAGAAATTATGGAAATTGCATCGAATAAAGGCGTCATTGCAGACGCTTCGACCCCGGCGGGTCGTGCTGGAATGAGTGAGAGCGAGTGGCGAGAAGCGATCAAATTCGACAGTACTGACACCGGCTGGGTGATTATGAGTATCGGGATGGCGATTGGCGCGGGGATTGTTTTTCTCCCGGTGCAGGTCGGTTTGATGGGGTTGTGGGTATTTTTGCTCTCATCGGTGATTGGTTACCCGGCAATGTATCTGTTTCAGCGGTTGTTTATTAATACGCTGGCAGAATCACCAGAATGTAAAGATTACCCGAGCGTCATTAGCGGTTATTTAGGTAAAAACTGGGGCATCCTGTTAGGTGCGCTCTATTTCGTAATGCTGGTGATTTGGATGTTCGTCTATTCCACCGCCATCACCAACGATAGTGCTTCCTACCTGCATACCTTCGGCGTGACGGAAGGGTTGCTGTCAGACAGTCCCTTTTATGGTCTGGTACTGATTTGCATTCTGGTGGCGATCTCTTCACGCGGCGAGAAATTGTTATTCAAAATTTCGACCGGCATGGTGCTGACCAAGCTGCTGGTGGTCGCGGCGCTGGGCGTGTCGATGGTGGGAATGTGGCATCTGTATAACGTCGGTTCGCTACCGCCGCTGGGGCTGCTGGTGAAAAACGCCATTATTACGCTGCCGTTTACCCTGACGTCGATTCTGTTTATCCAGACGTTAAGCCCGATGGTGATCTCTTATCGCTCGCGGGAAAAATCGATTGAAGTGGCGCGGCATAAAGCATTGCGGGCAATGAATATCGCGTTTGGTATTTTGTTTGTCACCGTCTTTTTCTACGCCGTGTCGTTCACGCTGGCGATGGGACATGACGAAGCGGTAAAAGCCTACGAGCAGAATATTTCCGCGCTGGCGATTGCCGCACAGTTTATTAGCGGTGATGGCGCAGCGTGGGTGAAAGTGGTCAGCGTCATTCTCAATATCTTTGCAGTAATGACCGCGTTTTTTGGCGTCTATTTAGGCTTTCGCGAAGCAACGCAAGGGATCGTAATGAACATCCTGCGTCGCAAGATGCCTGCCGAGAAGATTAACGAAAATCTCGTTCAGCGCGGCATCATGATTTTCGCCATTTTGCTGGCCTGGAGCGCCATCGTACTGAACGCACCGGTGTTGAGCTTCACCTCTATCTGTAGCCCGATTTTCGGCATGGTAGGGTGCCTGATCCCGGCGTGGCTGGTTTACAAAGTACCGGCATTGCACAAATACAAAGGGATGTCTCTGTACCTGATTATCGTCACTGGTTTGTTGCTTTGTGTTTCTCCGTTCCTGGCATTTTCTTGATTTACCTGAAATTTTAAGGTTTTTAATATGTTTGATTCGACTTTAAATCCGTTATGGCAGCGTTACATCCTCGCCGTTCAGGAGGAAGTAAAACCGGCGCTGGGATGTACTGAACCGATTTCACTGGCGCTGGCGGCGGCGGTTGCTGCGGCAGAACTGGAAGGTCCGGTTGAACGTGTAGAAGCCTGGGTTTCGCCAAATCTGATGAAGAACGGTCTGGGCGTCACCGTTCCCGGCACGGGAATGGTGGGGCTGCCGATTGCGGCGGCGCTGGGAGCGTTAGGTGGAAATGCTAACGCCGGGCTGGAAGTGCTGAAAGATGCAACTGCGCAGGCAATTGCCGATGCCAAAGCACTGCTGGCGGCGGGGAAAGTCTCAGTTAAGATCCAGGAACCTTGCGATGAAATCCTCTTCTCACGCGCCAAAGTCTGGAACGGTGAGAAGTGGGCGTGTGTCACCATCGTCGGCGGGCATACCAACATTGTGCATATTGAGACGCACAATGGTGTGGTGTTTACCCAGCAGGCGTGTGTGACAGAGGGCGAGCAAGAGTCGCCGCTGACGGTGCTTTCCAGGACGACGCTGGCTGAGATCCTGAAGTTCGTCAATGAAGTCCCGTTTGCGGCGATCCGCTTTATTCTCGATTCCGCGAAGTTAAATTGCGCGTTATCACAGGAAGGCTTGAGCGGTAACTGGGGGCTGCATATTGGCGCGACGCTGGAAAAACAGTGCGCGCGCGGCTTGCTGGCGAAAGATCTCTCTTCATCCATTGTGATTCGTACCAGCGCGGCATCCGATGCGCGTATGGGCGGCGCTACGCTTCCGGCAATGAGTAACTCCGGCTCGGGTAACCAGGGGATCACTGCAACAATGCCTGTGGTGGTGGTAGCAGAACACTTCGGGGCCGATGATGAACGGCTGGCGCGTGCGCTGATGCTTTCGCATTTGAGCGCGATTTACATCCATAACCAGTTACCGCGTTTGTCTGCGCTTTGTGCCGCAACGACCGCAGCAATGGGGGCCGCCGCCGGGATGGCATGGCTGGTGGATGGGCGTTATGAAACCATCTCGATGGCGATCAGCAGTATGATCGGCGATGTCAGCGGCATGATTTGCGATGGAGCGTCGAACAGCTGCGCGATGAAGGTTTCGACCAGTGCTTCGGCTGCGTGGAAAGCGGTGTTAATGGCGCTGGATGATACCGCAGTGACCGGCAATGAAGGAATCGTGGCGCATGATGTTGAGCAGTCGATTGCCAACCTGTGTGCGTTAGCAAGCCATTCGATGCAGCAAACGGATCGGCAGATTATCGAGATTATGGCGAGCAAGGCCAGATAAACGCCAGGTTTTGGGTATCGTGCCGGATGCGATGCTGGCGCATCTTATCCGGCCTACGAATTGCACAATTTGTTGATGTTGTTGTGTTTTGTAGGCCGGATAAGGCGTTTACGCCACATCCGGCACTTGTCTTTACGCGGTAGCTTCATCCTCGGCTAAACGCGTTTCAGCATCCGCGACGATGGCTTCCAGCTCGCTCAACATCTCTTCATAGCCAAAATTTTTGGCGGTGCGAGAAGGTTCTTTCGCCACCACGGGCTTCACTGGCTGACGCTTTTTGGCCGATTTTTTACTCATCATCATCTCCCTGTAAAAACAACTAGACAGGCAAATCTATCAGCAAAGCGCGCAGTGGGGAATCGGCAACCAGCGTAATGTTAGCCTCGTCACGAATAAACGCCCCATCACCGCAGGTTAGCGCCGCTTTCTCTTCATGATGCGTAAGCGCATGAAATTTCCCGTGAATCGATTGCAAATACGCGCGTGGCCCATGCAACTGGAAATTCGCACTTTCGCCTTTGTCGAGCACGATATGGTGCAGCCACACTTGCTGGCGCAATTGCAGGCTTCCCATCCCACCTTCTGGCGAGGCGATTAATTGCTGCTTGCTCATATTAAGCGCCAGCTTTTGAATCAGCGGATTCTCTCGTTGTGGGCAGGCATCCAGCCAAAGCTGCATTCGCGTTAACGGTTTGTCTTTGCTGAGATTGTGTTCGCTATAGCTGACACCCGGCTGGGTAGAGAGCAGCAACACCTCACCAGTGCTGGTCTGAACATGATTGCCTTCGCTGTCGCGATACTCAGCTTCTCCATCCAGAATCACATTTAAAATATCGACTTTGGGATAGGTTCGCGGCTGAAAGGCGGCACCTGGGGCCAGCACTTCCTGGTTAAGCACGCGCAGGGAGGCATAGCCTAACAATTTCGGGTCGAAGTAGTGTCCAAAGGAAAAAGTATACCGGGCCTGCAACCATCCGTAGTCTGCTTGTCCACACTGCCTGGCAGTTCGGGTAGTAATCATAATTCTTGACCTCTCTTTACTTCCTTTTATGGTAAGGGGCTGGACGCTACATTGTTAGCCAGATATTCTGCCCGGTATGTTCAAATTTCCTGAATGAGAACGAAATGGCCAAAGAAAGGGCATTAACGCTGGAAGCACTACGGGTTATGGATGCGATCGATCGCCGGGGCAGTTTTGCGGCGGCGGCGGATGAGCTGGGACGCGTGCCTTCCGCACTTAGCTACACCATGCAAAAACTGGAAGAAGAGCTGGATGTGGTGCTGTTTGACCGCTCGGGCCATCGCACCAAATTCACCAATGTCGGGAGGATGTTGCTGGAGCGAGGGCGCGTTTTGCTGGAAGCCGCAGATAAACTGACTACCGATGCGGAAGCTCTCGCGCGCGGTTGGGAAACGCATCTCACCATTGTGACCGAAGCGCTGGTACCGACACCTGCCTTTTTCCCGTTAATTGACAAACTGGCGGCAAAAGCGAATACCCAACTGGCAATCATCACCGAAGTGCTGGCGGGGGCATGGGAACGGCTGGAGCAGGGGCGGGCGGATATTGTTATCGCGCCGGATATGCATTTTCGCTCCTCGTCGGAGATCAACTCGCGCAAGCTCTATACGTTAATGAACGTTTACGTTGCCGCGCCTGATCACCCGATTCATCAGGAGCCGGAACCGTTATCTGAAGTGACGCGCGTGAAATATCGTGGAATTGCGGTGGCGGATACCGCTCGTGAGCGCCCGGTATTGACCGTACAGCTACTGGACAAACAGCCGCGTTTAACGGTGAGCACGATTGAAGATAAACGTCAGGCATTACTGGCGGGGCTTGGCGTGGCGACGATGCCGTATCCGATGGTCGAAAAAGATATTGCGGAAGGGCGGTTGCGTGTCGTCAGCCCGGAATCGACCAGCGAGATCGATATTATTATGGCCTGGCGTCGTGACAGTATGGGGGAGGCGAAATCCTGGTGTCTGCGGGAAATTCCCAAACTTTTTAGCGGAAAATAATCAATTAAGCACCTTTTACAAGGTGCTTAATTATTATTACTGTTCCAGTTTCGGATCAGGTCCAAAGCGGTTTTCGCCTGGCGTACCCGCCTGGCAGTTAAAGACGATGATAATAAGCCAGCCGATAAACGGGATTAAGAACAGCAGTGCCCACCACGCCGAGCGGTCGGTGTCGTGCAGGCGGCGGAACTGAACTGCCCACCATGGTAAAAACACCAGAATACCGTAGATTGTCGTCAGGATGCCTTCGCCACCGGCACGTTGCCAGCCTAACATTTTATCCAGTAGCCCCAGCACGAACGTAAAGATGATGTTGACCAGAATAAACATCCAGTACTCTTTGCGCCGCGCACGACCCCGGAAACCGACATAATTTTTTAGTACTTTCAGATACCAGTCCATTTTTGCCTCAATTTTGCTCAATCACTTGTTTTTAAAGCAGCAAATTAAGAATAGACGTGAATGAAATGGCAGTAAATATTATCTCGATGAATTAATAAGGCGCTGTGAAGGATAAGGGCAAGCGCAAAATTGCCAGATGCGCTACGCTTATCTGGCCTGCGCGGTCATTGCAACATATTGAATATAAATGTTTTGTAGGTTTGATAAGGCGTTTACGCCGCATCCGACATGAACAACACGCACTTAGCTAATTATCAGAGGCACCTCGTAAGGTGCCTTTTTTTAACCGAAGCGAACATCTCGTCCATGCGGTTCATCGAGATCCTGCCACGGACCAATTGAAATAATCCCCGTAGGGTTGATGGTCTTATGGCTGCGGAAGTAATGATTACGGATGTGATCGAAATTGACTGTTTCGGCAATTCCCGGCATCTGGTAGATATCGCGCAGGAAGCCATACAGATTCAGGTAATCGCTGATGCGGTGCTTATCACACTTGAAGTGGGTCACATACACTGGATCAAAACGCACCAGCGTGGTCCACAGGCGAATATCGGCTTCGGTTAGCTGGTTGCCGGTCAGGTAACGGTGCTGACCTAAAATCTGTTCCAGTCGCGCCAGCGATTCAAACACTTTCGCCACCGCCTCGTCGTAAGCTTGCTGGCTGGTGGCAAAACCAGCTTTATACACGCCGTTGTTAACAGTGTCATAAATCCAGCCGTTAAGTTCGTCAATTTTCGTTTGCAGGGCTGGTGGGTAGTAATCACCCGCTTTCGCGCCCAGCGCATCAAACGCGGTATTGAACATGCGTATGATTTCTGCTGATTCGTTGCTGACGATGGTGTGGTTTTTTTTGTCCCACAGCACGGGAACAGTAACTCGTCCGCTGTAGTGTGGATCGGCGTGGAGATAAAGCTGATACAGAAATTCATGTTGATAGAGCGTGTCGCCGGTTGCTCCCGGAAAACTGTCATCAAAGGTCCAGCCGTTTTCCAGCATCAGCGGGTTCACTACGGAAACGGAAATAAACGGTTCCAGTCCTTTGAGCTTACGCATGATCAGCGTGCGGTGCGCCCACGGGCAGGCGAGTGAAACATAGAGATGATAACGATCTTTCTCTGCGGCAAAACCGCCTTTGCCAGTGGGGCCTGGCGCGCCATCGGCAGTGAGCCAGTTACGAAATGCGGAAGCTGAACGTTGAAATTTACCGCCGGTGGATTTGGTATCGTACCAGGTGTCATGCCAGACGCCGTCAATCAGTTGACCCATTTTTCTCTCCTCCAATAGCAAAAACGAGGAGCTTCCTCCTCGTTTTTTATTGTTAAGTATAGCGCGTGCTTACCACTTTTTATTCAGCAGGCGGTCGATGCTATACGCGCCTGGACCGGTAATTGCCAGCAGCAGGAACCCGCCAGAAATCGTCAGGTTTTTCATGAACATCAGCGAGTTGACGCCTTCAGCAAAGTTGCTGTGAAATAAAAATGCCGTCAGCAGCGTAAAGCCCGCAGTAAACAGGGCTGTGGTACGTGTCAGGAAACCGAACAGGATTGCCAGACCACCACCAAACTCAAGCAGAATCACCAGCGGCAGCATAAAGCCGGGGACGCCCATTGCTTCCATATATTGTTGGGTACCCGCGTAGCCAGTAATTTTTCCCCAGCCTGCGGTAATAAACAGAATCGGCATTAAAATACGCGCTACCAGTACACCAACATCTTCTAATTTTTTCATCTTACTCTCCACTGCGCCGCTCAGGCTGCTGATTGTTTTTTTGTGCAATGGCGCGGTATTAGCGTCGTTGCTGTCGATGGAGAGAATCATAAACGTGGTGAAGCGTGATTGTTAGCAAGGAAAACTGTCAAATTTTTTCAAAAAATTTGAGGGATAAGGCCGGAATATCTCCGGCCAGAGAGGAAGTTAACCGCGAAGCTGTTGTTGCTTGAGGGTTGTTTTCACCAGACGCCAGGCGCTCCATACGCCAAAACCGCGTCTGGCCCAGCGGACCAGCATATTAGGATGGCGAATCGTCCAGATCGCCATCACGCTACTGCCAACCAGCGCCCAGGAGCGCAGACTCAACAGCATATTCCAGCGACGATCGTAAGCGCCTGTTGCCTCCAGCCATTCACGACGACTGGCAGAAAGATCCAGCCGTTGTTGCTGGATCTGGCTAAGCAGTTGCGCCTTACGTCGTTCACGTTCGACTTTACTGCTCACGGGACTCCTCCTCGAGCAGCTGCCGATCGTTTGCCAGCTCATGGCGTGTATGGCGCAGCAAGGTGGATTTACGCGATTTACGTAACGTCCAGATACCGCCAATCAGTGCCAGTAGCAGCAACACCACGGTGGTGGCAATCATCGCATTCAGGCGATATTGCGGATCAACCGCCCAAATAATTAGCACCATCAGGCTCATAAGACCAAATGCAGCGAAAAGCATCGTCAGGCCCAGCATCAGTAAAAGTTGAAAGAGATTCGCTTTTTCCTCTTCCAGCTCCACCACCGCCAGCCGCAGACGTGTTTCCACCATTTCAACCATGATGGAAACAATTCGCTGCCCGATGCCCAGAACGCTTTTACCGGGCCCTTGCGCGTGATGAGTGTCCGCCATAATTAACGACGCGACAGCAGAACGCCGAGCACTACACCGATTGCAGCGCCAATGCCCACGCCGGTCCACGGATTTTCACGCACATACTCATCGGCACGCGCCGCCGCGACACGGGTTTGTTTGGCGATGGCATCACCGGTTTCACCCAGGCGATAACGGCTCTGTTTCAGTGCCTGCTCCGCTTTGCTACGAATCTTACTCAACTCTTCTTTCGACTTCTCGCCAGATGAGCTAAGCACCTCTTCCAGCGTATCGGAAAGGGATTTCAACTCAGCACGCAGATGTTCCGTAGTGTGTTCTTTCGACATAGTTTTCTCCAGGTGAGTAAGTAGTGACTATTGTGAGTTAGTAGTCGCGCGCTTTCAGCTTTTTCAGCTCTTCCTGCGCTTCTGCCAGTTTCCGTTCGCGTTTGGCAATCTTATCTGCATCGCCTTTTTGCTTCGCCTCGGCTAAATCTTGCTGGCGTTCCGCCACCTCATCTTTCTGCTTTGCGATTTTCTTCTGATGATCGGCACGCAGTTGGCTATCTGAACAGTTGGCCCGGACTTCACTCAGGGCTTTATTCAGACCGTCAATACGATTCTGGTTTTGGTGTTTTTCGGCATAGCTGATCTCCTTAAGGATATTTTGCTCCTTTTCCTGACACAGGGTAGTGGCATGACTACCGGCACTAAGAGCAAAGAGAGAAACAGCTAAAGCGATGCGGTATTTCATTCTTGAACCTTCCATTGTGATTCGGACCTATTACAAAGGAACGATTGTCCAGACAACGAAGCGGTCGTGTTAACCACCGCCCCATTAATCATAGACAGTTACGGTGAAATCACCAAAGTGAGTGATCTGTTTCAGATAACAGGAAGTTATCCGAAGCGATGAGAGTTATCCCGCAACCGGGTCAGCCACTGCATTGCCTGACTATTATTGTCCTGCTGCGCAATGATGTAGCCATGGGGCAATGTTCTGTCGAGGACCGCTTTTGCGGCGGCGCTCTGGTCGCTGGAGTCAAAGGTAATTAACAGAGTGTCGTTTTTGGGGGTGATACTTTTGAAAGGAATGCCGTGAGCGTCAAGGTGATGCCAGATTGAAAAACCGTCTGGCATCGTTGTCCCTTGATGAACGGCACGAATCGCCAGCGTAGACTCTTGCTGGCGAACCGCGGACCAGGCCAGCAACAGCGTGCCGACCAGAAGTAAAACAGCGCCGGACCAGGCTAGCTGGCGAAGTGACATGCGAGGTATTTGCATCCCTTACCCCCGATTTCCATATTTCTTTTTCCATAACACGACCAGAGAACCTGCCAGGCCAAACACCAGCAGCACCACCGGGAGCAGCATCAGGCATGACATCAGCTGGTCCTCGTACTTTAAAAATACCGGCGTTTTGCCGAGCATGTAACCCAGAGTTGTCAGGATCAATACCCACAGCAGACCGCTCATCCAGTTGAAGAACTGAAAGCGCGCGTTATTCAGCCCTGATAACCCGGCAATCGTCGGCAGCAGTGTTCTGACAAACGCAATAAAGCGACCAATTAACAGCGCCGATAAACCGTGTTTATGAAAAAGATGGTGTGCGCGTTGATGATAATGCGCGGGTAAATGAGATAGCCAGTTTTGTACGGTGCGGGTATTGCCCAGCCATCGCCCCTGAATATAGCTGACCCAGCAGCCGAGGCTGGCGGCAACGGTCAGCAGCAGAATCGTTTGCGGATAGCCCATCGCGCCTTTCGCAATCAATACGCCGACCAGTACCAGTAAACTGTCGCCCGGTAAAAAGGCCGCCGGAAGCAAGCCGTTTTCAAGGAACAAAATGACAAACAAGACAAAATACAACATGCCAATCATCGACGGATTGGCCAGGGTTTCAAAATCCTGCGCCCACAGGGCTTGCAGCAATTGGGTCAAAAGTTCCATTCATTATTCCTGGTGAATCGGTTAACGCCACGCTGGTTTTAAATGATGCACTACCGCAATGTTATTGCTGTCTTGGTATGTTCTGCGGGTTTGATACATCAACACAGCCTGAACTATTCCCTGTTAAATCGTGAGATAAGAAAGCATTCAAAAGCATAAATTCAAATTGAATCTAATTGTAACAAAGGTCAACGTTGTTCGTTATCAAAATTACATGTCCGTGGAGTCTGATTTTGCTGAATGCAGGGGAGGGAGGCGAGAGGATTTACACAGGCTGACACTTTATACTTTTCGCTTACCGACGAGACAAACAGGCGCACTGTAGCGCCTGTCGGACAGGAATTTCATTTACTGCCGCTGGTGGCTGTATCGAGATGCACCACCGGGTTTTCGGCGAACAGATAGCGGTCGGCATTGAACTCGAAATCGTCGCTGGTTTCGTTAAATAACATGATCTTGGTGTTTTCCAGGTGCTGCCACATTGCCAGCTTAGCAGCATGAGGATCTTTGCGAATCAGCGCCTTGAGGATTTGATCGTGGTCATCACACCAGTTATCGACGGTACGGGCATCAATGTGTTCGTGCAGTTTTTTCCAGTACGGGTTATGACTACGCTGGGTCCACATTTTTTCAACGATAGCCGCCAGGGCGGAGTTCTGCGTCGCCAGGGCTACCTGAATATGGAACTGCAAATCCCACTCGGAATCACGGAAGCATTGTTCGCCGCGTGCCTGCTCCTGGATGGCCATCAATTTCATGATGTCCTGTTTTGTGACCTGAGTTGCCGCGAACTCGGCAATATTACTTTCGATGAGCTGGCGGGCTTGCAGTAGCTCAAACGGACCGTAATTGGCAAACTCCATATTATTGTCAGCCGATTGCTGATGGCGCGGCTGGTTGGAAACCACATGAATACCTGAACCTTTACGCACTTCGACATAGCCTTCAACTTCCAGCATGATGATGGCTTCACGAACCACGGTGCGGCTGACGTTTTTTTCATCGGCAATAAAGCGTTCGGCAGGCAGTTTATCACCTACCAGATAGACGCCCTGTTCGATGCGCTCTTTCAGATCAGCGGCAAGTTGTTGATACAAACGGCGTGGTTCAGTGATTTCCATATGCGTCTCCAGGAGTGGAATGCGGACAAAGTTATCATACCACTTTATGCATGCGTATGCCATTGTTAAAATATAAATCGCATGATTGAAATAATATTATTTATTGATGTTATGAATATTAATATATTCCTAAAATTGATTATGTTGAATTGTGAAAAAACATATTTTTCAGTAGGTTGTATTTTTTTGATAATAAATAATTTTATCTAAAGATGCTTTTTTGTGTTGACTTGAAAAATAGTATGATTTCTAATGCGCCAACTTTTTATGAAATAATGTAAAACTGATTAAATGGTGGCGAAAATTAATCGATTATTACGGCTCGGGCCTGTCTTACTTCTGTGCACATCATTTTTCGCACAATCTAATATGACTGTATATCCTATGTCTGTATCTATAAACAGTCAGGGAGAAGGAAGTGTTCGTGTAATATCGAAAACGAATGAAGTCCAATATATAAAGGCAACCGTATTTCGTATCGATAATCCATCAACACCACAAGAAAAAGAAATCGAAGTAACTTCAGGCGATGCAAACCAACTTGTGATAATGCCGCCCAAATTTGCTTTGCCTGGCGGTAGTAGCAAAACCGTGCGTTTTGTGGCAATGGAACCTGAGCAAAAAGAAAAAAACTATCGGGTTAAATTTGAAGCTGTACCCAGCATTGATGATGCAACAGATAATAAAAAAGATCTCTCCATGCAATTAACGGTTAACTTAATTTGGGGGATTGTTGTCAGCGTGCCACCTCAGCAGCCTGTGGCAAAGTTAGATATTAACGCCGATAAAAAGCTAATCAATAATGGCAATCAACGTCTGAAGATATTAACCATTGCCTATTGTAAAAATAGTGGTTCTGCGGAGTGCAGAACACAGACCGTAAATAAAAACATTTTTCCTGGTCAGGAAAGAGTTTTAGAAAGCATATCTGGCTACGATAAAATCGTTGTCAAATATAATAACTGGATCACCAAGGACAATGGTGAGTTTGAGCTGGCGGTCCATTAATTATCATTGTAATAAACCAAGGAATAGTAATGAAAAAGGTATTCGCAAAATCTCTTCTGGTAGCGGCAATGTTTTCCGTTGCAGGTTCTGCATTAGCAGTACAAAAAGATATCACTGTTACTGCTAACGTTGATGCTGCTCTGGATATGACACAGACCGATAATACTGCACTGCCGAAGGCAGTAGAAATGCAATATCTGCCGGGTCAGGGTCTGCAATCTTACCAGTTAATGACTAAAATCTGGTCAAATGACACGACCAAAGACGTGAAAATGCAGTTAGTTTCGCCTGCGCAACTGGTTCAGAGCCTGGACGCCAGCAAAATCGTTCCGCTGACCGTAACCTGGGGTGGTGAAGAGATTAAAGCTGATGCGGCAACCACGTTTACCGCAACGAAAATCTTTGCTTCCGATGCGTTAACTAACGGTTCGCTGGCTAAACCACTGATGTTTTCCCAGGCTACCAAAGGTGTTCTGGAAACGGGTATCTACCGTGGCGTAGTTAGCATTTATCTGTCCCAGGCTCTCTAATCTGGATAACAGAATTAACATGCAATAAAGGGAGGCAAGTCCTCCCTTCTTTTAACTATTTTAGTATTTATTATGGATTACAGGACAGCCATGGACAAAAAATTACTGGCTCTTTTGATCCTGGCGAGTCTCAGCCCGGCAAAGGCAACATTAACAAAAATTCCCGCTGGTTTTGAGGTTATTGCTCAGGGACAGCAGGAGTATATCGAGGTTTATTTTGCAGGGAAAAGTCTCGGTAAATATTATGCTATGGTTAATCTTGATACCGTAACCTTTCTTGATTCATCAAGTTTATACAGCAAACTTGAATTGAGCACTGACGATCAAAAAATCGCTCATACAGTGAAAGAAAAACTATCGCAACCCTTAGCTCGCCACGGTGAACTGGCTTGTGGTTTTGTACGTACTGATTCAGGATGCGGTTTTCTTAATACTGAGACAGTAGAAATAATCTACAATGATGAAGAAAGTTCAGCAACCCTATTTCTTAATCCGCAATGGAGTTCTGCGTTTAACTCGAAGTCATTGTATTTAAATCCAGACAAAAATACGGTTAACGCTTTTATACATCAGCAAGATATTAATGTGCTGGTACAGGATGATTACCAATCGTTGTCAATTCAGGGTAATGGCGCACTGGGAATAACAGAAAATAGCTATATTGGTGCGCACTGGAATTTCGACGGTTATGATGCAGATGATGTCAGCGACAACAATGTCGATGTCAGCGATCTCTATTACCGCTATGATTTTTTACGCCGTTATTATGTGCAGGCGGGGCGGATGGACAACCGCACATTATTTAATGCGCAAGGTGGAAACTTTACTTTTAACTTTCTGCCACTCGGTGCCATCGACGGAATGCGTATCGGGTCGACTCTCAGTTATTTAAACCAGACGCAAAGCCAGCAGGGAACGCCGGTAATGATCCTGCTTTCGCGCAATTCTCGTGTTGATGCTTATCGTAATGAACAACTGTTGGGATCGTTTTACCTCAATAGTGGTTCGCAATTTATTGATACCAGTTCCTTTCCGCCAGGCAGCTACAGCGTGGCGTTAAAAGTTTATGAAAATAACCAACTCACCCGCACCGAGCTTGTACCGTTTACCAAAACCGGCGGTCTGACGGACGGAAATGCCCAGTGGTTCTTGCAGGCAGGTAAAACCACATCACAGGTTTCTGATGATGAAAGTTCTGCTTATCAGCTAGGCGTACGCCTGCCATTACATCCGCAATATGAGCTCTACGCAGGGCTGGCGAATGCCGATGATGTAAGTGCTTTCGAGTTAGGCAATAACTGGACGGCAGATTTAGGCGGGGCGGGGAATCTGGCTATCAGTGCCAGCGTGTTCCGTAACGATGACGGCGGCAAAGGCGATATGCAACAGGCCAACTGGAGTCATCCGGGATGGCCGACGTTGGGCTTTTATCGGACCAACTCTGACGGTGATGCTTGTACAACCGACAACAGAGAGAGCTACAACGCCTTAAGCTGTTATGAAAGTATTTCCGCGACGGTTTCACAGAATTTTGTCGGCTGGAATATGATGCTGGGCTATACCCGCACACAAAATAACACTGATGATAGTTTGCGCTGGGACAAACAGCAGAGCTTTGAAAATAACTATCTTCGCCAGACTTCGGCTCAAAGCATTTCCGAGACCGTACAACTTAGCGCTTCTCGCGCTTTTGTGATGCGTGACTGGATTTTGAGTACTTCCCTTGGGGTTTTCCATCGTAATGACAACGGCGGTGGTAGCGATGACAACGGTTTGTATCTGTCGTTTTCGTTATCTGATACGCCGACGATGGACAGCAATAACAACAGCCATTCAACCAATGTTTCTACTGATTATCGTTATAGCGATCAGGATGGCGATCAAACGTCATGGCAGTTATCGCATACCTTTTATAACGACTCATTCAGCCATAAAGAGCTTGGCGTGACCGTCGGCGGTTTGAACACCGATACCATAAACAGCGCGGTTAACGGGCGTTGGGATGGCCAATATGGAAATGTCTACGCTACTGTCTCAGACAGTTATGATCGCCAGAACCATGATCATCTCTCGGCCTTCACCGGAACGTACAGCTCCACGCTGGCGGTGAGTCGCTATGGCATCAATTTGGGGGCCAGCGGCTCAGATGATTTGCTGGGAGCGGTGTTGGTGGATGTGAAAGGTTTCTCTGAACAGGATGAACAGAGTCAGGGTCTGCAACTCGAAGCGCGGGTGGCTGGCAGCAGAACATTGCAGCTTGGTCAAAGCGATAGCGTGTTATTCCCCTATCCTGGATTTCAGTCTGGCTTTGTTGAAGTTAACGACAGTAATCAGGGTAACCAGCAAGGAACAACCAACATCATTAACGGCGCGGGAAATCGCGAGTTAATGCTGTTGCCGGGCAAATTACGTTATCGCGAGGTGTCTGCCAGCTTTAATTACAACTATATCGGTCGTTTGTTATTGCCCGCATCGGTAGAGAAATTCCCGCTGGTGGGTCTGAATAGCGCCATGTTACTGGTGGCTGAAGATGGCGGATTCACACTTGAGATCAGCAGTGGTGAAAAAGAGTTGTATCTGCTTTCCGGGCAGCAGTTCCTGAAATGTCCGCTGAATGTTTTGAAGAAACGCGCCAGCATTCGCTATAGCGGGGATGTGAATTGTAGCGTGGTGAGTTATTCACAATTGCCGGAATCTATTCAGGTTCAGGCACAGTTGAAACAGCCTAAATTACGTGGAAACGTCCAGACGGCGCAAAGGGAGGTTGCACCATGAGAAATCGATTAATTGCCATGGTTTTATGCTTATTTGGCATGGTAGCGGGTGTTCAGGCAGAACCGTCTGTGACGGCTGAAATTACTTATGATTTGGCCGCTGGCAGAGCAGATTATTATTTCTGGAACGAGGAAGAATCCCCCGGAAATAACGCGTATATGTGGTATGAATGTTCATATCCCAATATCCAGCAAACTTGCTCGGACTCTGGTAATTTCTCGACAGTACAAATTTATTTAACGGAGCAGCGCAGTGGTATGCGTTGGCCGATTACGCTCAAAGGATTTAAAAAAGCTTATGTCGATGACGGGATTCCAGGGTGCGATGGATACGTTGCACAAACGGATCTCAGGGACTCAAATCGGTATACATGCACCGTAAAGGGGGATCCAACCCCACATTATGCTAGTGATAAATATCTTACGCTTTACCTTGAACAGGCAGAAATGAAGAAGTTGCCGATTGGCGGTGTCTGGAAAGGGCAGGTTAAGCTGCACTCAAATAGCCCTTCAGTGGACTATTTTGCATATATTACCCTGAACACCCTCGATCCCAACCATATCGACGTGTTCTTCCCGGAGTTCGCCCACGCTACGCCACGCGTACAACTGGATTTGCATCCAACAGGTAGCGTTAACGGCAACAACTACGCGCAAGATCTGACGATGTTGGATATGTGCCTGTACGATGGCTTTAACGGTAACGGTCTTAGCTATGAAATTTTGCTAAAAGATGAGGGAAGAACGGCGGCAGGACGCAGTAATGGTGAGTTTTCGATTTATCGTCAGGGCGCGAGCTCAACGGATGAAGGGGAGCGTATTGATTACCGTGTCAAAATGTATGACCCGGAATCAGGAGGGCAAATTGATGTGCGCAACAATGAGAGCATGGTCTGGACCAACATCAATCTTAAACATGTCCGCCCGGTGGTGCTTCCAGGCATTCGTTACGCTGTGATGTGTGTTCCCACACCGCTGACGCTGGTGGTCGACAAATTTAACGTGACGGCAAAACAGGCGGGATATTATATGGGTAAATTGTCGGTCATCTTTACCCCGTCATTGCCGACGATCAATTGACCTCGCAGACCAGAAAAAACTAAACAACGAAGCCGCCTGAAGAGGCGGCTTCGTCATTACAACTTACGTTAAGTCTTAATGTTGCGGTGCGGGATCGTTATGTGATTCCTGCGCCACCTCAATCGCCGGTTTGTTCTGCAACACGGTCCAGATAACCAGCGCACCTAACAGGTCGAACACTGCCAGAACTGCGAACAGCGGGCTGAAGCCGATGGTGTCAGCCAGTGCACCGACTACCAGTGCAAACAGCGTACTTGCCAGCCATGCGGACATCCCGGTTAAACCGTTCGCCGTCGCCACTTCGTTACGACCGAACACGTCAGAAGAGAGCGTAATCAGTGCGCCAGACAGTGCCTGGTGAGCAAAACCACCGATACACAGCAGCATAATCGCGACATACGGGTTGGTGAACAGACCGATCATACCCGGGCCAATCATCAGCACAGCACCCAGCGTTACGACCATCTTACGGGAAACGATCAGGTTCACACCAAACCAACGCTGGAACAGCGGCGGCAGGTAACCACCGAGGATACAACCGAGGTCAGCAAACAGCATCGGCATCCAGGCAAACATCGCGATCTCTTTCAGGTTAAAGCCGTAAACTTTAAACATGAACAGCGGGATCCACGCGTTAAAAGTACCCCATGCCGGTTCTGCCAGGAAGCGCGGCAGCGCGATACCCCAGAACTGACGGTTGCGCAGGATCTGACCAACGGACATTTTCTTCGCTGTGTCAACCTGGTGCTGGGCTTCCTGACCATTAATAATGTAGTCGCGTTCTTCATCGGTCAGATGTTTCTGGTCGCGCGGATGCTTGTAGAAAATCAGCCATGCCATCGCCCAGATAAAGCTCAACGCACCGGAGATGATAAATGCCATCTGCCAGCTGTGCATCACGATTGCCCATACCACCAGCGGCGGCGCAATCATCGCACCAATCGAAGAGCCTACGTTAAAGTAACCTACCGCGATGGAACGCTCTTTCGCCGGGAACCATTCGGAGCTGGCTTTCAGACCCGCCGGAATCATCGCGGCTTCCGCGGCACCGACCGCACCACGAGCAACAGCCAGGCCACCCCAACTACCTGCCAGCGCGGTTGCACCACAGAACACGGCCCACAGTACAGCAAACATTGCATAACCGATTTTCGTACCCAGCACATCCAGTACATAACCCGCTACCGGTTGCATGACCGTATAAGCAGCAGAATACGCTGCGATGATATAGGAATACTGTTGGGTGGAGATGTTTAACTCTTCCATCAGAGTTGGCGCAGCTGCCGCCACAGTGTTACGCGTCAGGTAACCAAGCACGGTGCCGAGCGTCACCAGTGCGATCATATACCAACGTAACCCTTTAATTTTACGCATGTAAAACCTCATCGTTTTGTTATATCCGCAGGAAGCGCGGCCATCATCCCGCCAGAGGCTGAAGATGTTAGTTACGACCGGGTAACCGAAAAAAAACCGGCACGCCCCGAACGTTGCCATGAAAGTTTCGTGCTAATTCGGCTTCCGTACCGGTTAACCCGATTCATCTAACAAATGAATGAATCGGCAATTTGCATTCCGTCGACTTATGATTTGCGACGGCAGAAAGATAACTTGTCATACAACTTTAAAAGGTGAGAGCCATCACAAATGTGCGAATATTTGTAGGGACATTACCTGACGACCACGAGGCCAGTACTGGCGCGGCCTGCAGCGAGATTTACCACTTTGAGAGTAATTTTTTTAACTACGTTTATTGATCTAACTCACGAAAATATCTTCGGACTCTGGAAATTGGTGTGATAACTTTGTCAGCATCGCACCATAAGCAAGCTAGCTCACTCGTTGAGAGGAAGACGAAAATGACTCCGTTTATGACTGAAGATTTCCTGTTAGATACCGAATTTGCCCGCCGTCTGTATCACGACTACGCAAAAGACCAGCCGATTTTCGATTACCATTGCCATTTGCCGCCGCAGCAGATTGCGGAAGACTATCGTTTTAAAAACCTGTATGACATCTGGTTGAAGGGCGATCACTACAAATGGCGCGCTATGCGTACCAACGGTGTGGCCGAGCGTCTGTGCACCGGTGATGCGTCTGACCGTGAAAAATTTGACGCCTGGGCGGCGACTGTTCCGCACACTATCGGCAACCCGTTATACCACTGGACGCACCTCGAACTGCGTCGTCCGTTTGGTATCACTGGCAAATTGCTTTCTCCGTCAACTGCCGATGAAATCTGGAACGAATGTAACGAACTGCTGGCGCAGGATAATTTCTCTGCACGCGGCATCATGCAGCAGATGAACGTGAAAATGGTCGGCACCACCGATGACCCGATCGATTCTCTGGAGCATCACGCAGAGATCGCCAAAGATGGCTCTTTCACCATTAAAGTGCTGCCGAGCTGGCGTCCGGACAAAGCCTTTAACATTGAACAGGCGACCTTTAACGACTACATGACGAAGCTGGGCGAAGTTTCCGATACCGACATTCGCCGCTTTGCTGACCTGCAAACAGCCCTGACTAAACGTCTGGATCACTTCGCCGCTCACGGCTGTAAAGTGTCTGACCACGCGCTGGATGTAGTGATGTTTGCTGAAGCGAACGAAGCGGAACTGGACAGCATCCTCGCGCGCCGTCTGGCAGGCGAAACCCTGAGCGAGCACGAAGTGGCACAGTTCAAAACTGCGGTGCTGGTGTTCCTCGGCGCTGAATACGCACGTCGCGGCTGGGTACAGCAGTACCACATTGGCGCACTGCGTAATAACAACCTGCGTCAGTTCAAACTGCTGGGGCCGGATGTCGGCTTTGACTCCATCAACGACCGTCCGATGGCGGAAGAGCTGTCTAAGCTGCTGAGCAAGCAGAACGAAGAAAACCTGCTGCCGAAAACCATTCTCTACTGCCTGAACCCGCGCGATAACGAAGTGCTGGGCACCATGATCGGTAACTTCCAGGGCGAAGGTATGCCGGGCAAAATGCAGTTCGGTTCCGGCTGGTGGTTTAACGACCAGAAAGACGGTATGGAACGTCAGATGACCCAACTGGCGCAGCTCGGTCTGCTGAGCCGCTTTGTCGGTATGCTGACTGACAGCCGTAGCTTCCTGTCATACACCCGTCACGAATACTTCCGCCGCATTCTGTGCCAGATGATCGGTCGCTGGGTGGAAGCAGGCGAAGCACCGGCGGACATCAACCTGCTGGGCGAGATGGTGAAAAATATTTGCTTTAACAATGCGCGTGACTACTTCGCCATTGAACTGAACTAAGGTCTGGGGTTGATATGCAATACATCAAGATCCATGCGCTGGATAACGTCGCGGTTGCTTTAGCGGATTTGGCTGAAGGCACAGAAGTCAGTGTCGATAACCAGACTGTTACGCTGCGCCAGGATGTTGCTCGTGGACATAAATTTGCGTTAACGGATATCGCAAAAGGGGCCAACGTCATTAAATATGGCCTGCCGATTGGTTATGCATTGGCGGATATTGCGGCGGGTGAACACGTTCACGCCCACAATACGCGCACGAATCTGAGCGATCTGGATCAGTATCGCTATCAACCTGATTTTCAGGATCTGCCTGCGCAAGCGGCAGATCGTGAAGTGCAGATCTATCGTCGCGCGAACGGCGATGTCGGGGTGCGTAATGAGCTGTGGATCCTGCCAACCGTGGGCTGTGTCAACGGCATCGCGCGGCAGATCCAAAATCGTTTCCTGAAAGAGACCAACAACGCTGAAGGTACCGACGGCGTGTTCCTCTTCAGCCACACCTACGGCTGCTCACAACTGGGCGACGATCACATCAATACTCGCACCATGCTGCAAAACATGGTGCGCCACCCGAACGCGGGCGCAGTGCTGGTGATTGGTCTGGGCTGTGAAAACAACCAGGTTGCCGCATTCCGTGAAACGTTGGGCGATATCGATCCTGAACGCGTTCATTTCATGATCTGCCAACAGCAGGATGATGAAATCGAGGCCGGGATCGCGCATTTGCATCAGTTGTATAACGTGATGCGCAACGACAAGCGCGAGCCGGGCAAACTCAGCGAACTGAAGTTTGGTCTGGAGTGCGGCGGTTCTGACGGTCTTTCCGGTATTACCGCCAACCCAATGCTCGGTCGTTTCTCTGACTACGTGATTGCTAACGGTGGTACTACCGTACTGACCGAAGTGCCGGAGATGTTTGGCGCAGAGCAGTTGCTGATGGACCATTGCCGCGACGAAGCAACGTTTGAAAAACTGGTCACCATGGTCAATGACTTCAAGCAGTACTTTATTGCCCATGACCAGCCGATCTACGAAAACCCATCACCGGGGAACAAAGCGGGCGGTATCACTACGTTGGAAGACAAATCCCTCGGCTGTACCCAGAAAGCGGGTTCCAGTGTCGTGGTTGACGTGCTGCGTTACGGCGAGCGTCTGAAAACGCCGGGGCTGAACTTGTTAAGTGCGCCGGGTAACGATGCCGTAGCGACCAGCGCCCTGGCGGGTGCGGGCTGCCATATGGTGCTGTTCAGTACTGGTCGTGGTACGCCGTATGGTGGATTTGTGCCGACGGTGAAAATCGCCACCAACAGTGAACTGGCGGCGAAGAAAAAACACTGGATCGACTTTGACGCGGGTCAGCTGATCCACGGTAAAGCGATGCCGCAGTTGCTGGAAGAATTTATCGATACCATCGTTGAGTTTGCCAACGGTAAGCAAACCTGCAACGAGCGTAACGACTTCCGTGAACTGGCGATCTTTAAAAGCGGCGTAACGCTATAAAGTCGAAATGAGTTGTTAATAAAAAACGGCGTTTCATAATGTGAAGCGCCGTTTGCTTTTCCATACCTGCTAAGGATTTATCATGACCGCGTATTGGCTGGCCCAGGGCGTGGGTGTCATCGCCTTTCTGATTGGTATCACAACATTTTTCAATCGTGACGAACGTCGCTTCAAAAAGCAGCTTTCGGTCTATAGCGCCGTTATTGGCGTACATTTTTTTCTTCTGGGCACCTATCCTGCCGGTGCCAGTGCCATCCTTAATGCCATTCGTACATTGATTACCTTACGCACGCGCAGCTTATGGGTAATGGCGATTTTTATTGTGCTGACTGGCGGAATTGGCCTCGCGAAGTTCCATCATCCTGTCGAACTACTGCCGGTAATCGGCACGATTGTCAGTACCTGGGCGCTGTTCCGCTGTAAAGGGCTGACCATGCGCTGCGTAATGTGGTTTTCAACGTGTTGCTGGGTGATTCACAACTTCTGGGCGGGGTCGATAGGCGGCACGATGATTGAGGGGAGTTTTCTGCTAATGAATGGCCTGAATATCATTCGTTTCTGGCGTATGCAGAGAAGGGGAATTGATCCGTTTAAAGTGGAGAAAACCCCTTCCGCCGTAGACGAAAGGGGCTAAGTATTAGTTACGCAGGGCGCTATTTGCCAGACGATCGTCTTCCGCCTGGCAAGCTGCCGCAGTGAACAGCACGTCAGTTGAAGAGTTCAGCGCGGTTTCGCAAGAGTCCTGCAATACGCCGATGATAAAGCCGACGGCAACCACCTGCATGGCGATATCGTTCGAAATACCGAACATATTACAGGCCAGTGGGATCAGCAACAGAGACCCCCCCGCCACGCCGGATGCGCCACAGGCACACAGAGAAGCCACTACGCTCAACAGCAGCGCTGTGGGCAGATCAACCGGAATACCCAGCGTATTAACCGCAGCCAGCGTCAACACGGTAATGGTGATTGCTGCGCCCGCCATATTGATGGTGGCTCCCAGCGGAATAGAAACGGAATAGGTATCGCGATCCAGATTCAGCTTTTCACACAGCGCCATATTCACCGGAATGTTCGCCGCAGAGCTGCGGGTGAAGAAGGCATACACGCCGCTTTCGCGCAGGCACAGCAGCACCAGCGGGAACGGGTTACGACGAATCTTCCACCACACCAGCAAGGGGTTAACCACCAGCGCCACCAGTAACATACAGCCAACCAGCACGACCAGCAGTTGCGCGTAGCCCCACAGTGTGGAGAAACCGGTGGTTGCCAGGGTAGAAGAAACCAGACCAAAAATACCGATCGGTGCGAAGCGAATCACCAGTTTCACCATAAAGGTGACGGCATTCGACATATCGTTGACCAGGTTTTTGGTGGTCTCGTTACCGTGACGCAGTGCGAAACCGAGGCCAATTGCCCACACCAGGATCCCGATATAGTTACCTTTCAGCAGCGCGTCAATGGGGTTGGAAACCATGCTCATTACCAGCCCGCGCATCACTTCTACAATGCCTGACGGCGGCGAAATATCACCCGCGCTACTGGACAAGTGCAGGGTAGAAGGGAAGGCAAAACTGAAGATTACTGCGGCCAGAGCAGCAGAGAAGGTGCCCAGCAGATAGAGGAACAAAATAGGACGGATATTGGTTTTCTGCCCGTGCTGGTGGTTAGCAATAGATGCCATTACCAGCATCAACACCAGGATGGGGGCAACGGCTTTCAGTGCGCCGACGAACAAAGTACCTAACAGACCAACAGCTTCCGCCGCGGGTTTTGAGATCCATGCCAGAAGAATCCCCAGAACAAGGCCGACCAGGATTTGTTTTACCAGGCTGCCATGAGCCAGACGCCGGAATAGCCCCGGTGAACGTTGCGTAGTCATTTTTCGATCCTTTCATTGTGTTGTCGCACATCCCTGGTGCGTTCTGTCGACGCATCTTTCAGGATGTAACAAAGTGTTTGCAAGGTCGAGTATAAGGAAAGTTACAGCTTCGGGAAGCGAAAAATGCTGGATTTTAAAGAGAGGTCATATTTTGCAACTTAATGGTTACATTTATTTGACATAAAAATAAAGCCCAACGTGCGGCTTCCAGACTGATGACAACGTCAAAAAAGTACTCGGTCAGTCCCCTCGCCCCTTTTGGGGAGAGGGAGAAAACGGTGCTCATGTTGATGACAGGGTACACGGCGTGGGCAGATTAAAAATCATCCAACCCGCTGCTTATCATGCCGATAATTCACCCAGGCGTTGATAATAAACGTCATCACCAGAATGCCAAACACCACGCCCAGCGAGACGGCGATCGGAATATGGTAGAAGTCGACAATCAGCATCTTGATACCGATAAACACCAGAATCACTGCCAGACCATATTTGAGCATCGAGAAACGTTCTGCTACGCCCGCCAGCAGGAAATACATCGCACGCAGGCCGAGGATCGCAAACAGGTTTGAGGTCAGCACAATAAACGGATCGGTGGTCACGGCGAAGATAGCCGGAATACTATCCACGGCGAAAATCACATCGCTCAACTCCACCAGAATCAGCACCAGCATCAGCGGCGTGGCATACAACAAACCATTCTTACGCACAAAGAAATGCTCGTTGTCGATGGTGTCGGTCATGCGCAAATGACCGCGTAGCCAGCGCACCAGCGGCTTGTCGCCAATGCCTGATTCATCTTCATGAGCCAGCGCCATCTTCACGCCGGTAAACAGCAGGAAGGCACCGAAGATATACAAGATCCAGTCGAACTGTGAAATCAGCCAGCTACCAGTGAAGATCATGATGGTACGCAGAACAATCGCCCCAAGCACGCCATACACCAGCACGCGACGTTGTAATGCCGCCGGAACAGAGAAATAGCTGAACAACATCAGCCAGACAAAGACGTTATCGACCGCCAGCGATTTCTCAATCAGATAACCGGTGAGGAAGGCCAGCGCCTGCGGGTCAGCGACTTCGCGCCCCTGTGTCTGTACCAGATACCACCAGAAAGCGGCGTTAAACAGTAACGACAGCGTCACCCAGACCAGCGACCAGGCCGCAGCCTGTTTCATGGTCATGGCATGTGCCCCACGACGCCCCTGCAACAACAGGTCGATAGCCAGCATAATGGTGACAACAACAGCGAATCCGCCCCATAGCAACGGCGTGCCGACAGTATTCATAGAAGTTCCTTACACATAAAAAAACGGCCAACGTCGGAAGACGTCAGCCGCTGCTTTTTATGCATAGACCTCGCCTTCCGGCAAGGTCTCACTTACAACAAAAAAGGAATACGTCTGCGTATTCCTTTCGGGTTGCCCGGTGACCGGATGTGGTTTTTCACACATCGTAATGACGATCGACCGGCAATGAAGTTACTCCCCTTTGCAGGTAACAAAGTATGACAGACCATTCAGTCAGTCAATGGTCTGTTACATACCTTTTACACTGTTTTACTTTGGCAATTTATAGTTTTACGCTATCTGCCGGAAAAATCACCCCAGTCTGGCGGCGGATCTCGGTCAGCAGTTTGGCGGTGATGCGACTGACCGCCAGCCCTGGATGATCCACCAGATGCTCATCCACCAGGGTAGCGAACAGCTCTGCTTCGTAGAGCATGGTATTAATATGCTGCGGTTGGGTGAGATCCTGCATCTGGCTGCCACGCGGTACAAAGCAGACTTTCTGGCATTCAGAGAGTTTTTCAATCACCAGCGATCCCGCTTCGCCCTGAATCTCGCTTGCCAGGACAGAATCGCTCACTTTTGAGTGCTGCAACGTAACGCTGAAATCACCGTAATCCATCACCACCACGCCGTGGGCATCTACGCCGCTTGCCAACAAACTGGCGGTTGCCTGCACGCTTTTCGGCTCACCGAATAATGCCACCGCCGACGCCAGGCAGTAAAAGCCGATATCCATAATTGAACCGTTAGAGAATGCCGGATTAAAGGTGTTGGGATTCTCACCATCCAGGTAACGTTGATACCGCGAGGAATACTGGCAATAGTTGAAAAAGACTTTACGCAGTTTGCCGACTTTCGGCAGCGCCTGGCGCAACAGATGAAAGTTCGGCAGGCTGGCGGTTTTAAATGCCTCAAACAGCACCACCTGATTTTCCCGCGCACAGGCAATGGCGGCATCCACTTCCGCCAGATTCGACGCCAGTGGCTTCTCGCAAATCACATGAATTTTGTGACTAAGGAAAAGTTGTGTCTGGGAAAAGTGCAGGGAATTCGGGCTGGCAATATACACCGCGTCAATGGCATCGCTTTCTGCCATCGCTTCCAGCGACGTAAACAGATGCTCGACAGAAAAATCATTGGCGAAGTGCTGGGCCTGTTCAAGACTGCGGGAATAAACGGCAGTTAACTTGTATTTACCGCTCTCATGGGCGGCCTCGACGAACTGGCGAGTGATCCAGTTCGTACCAATCACAGCGAAACGTATCATAACGCGTGGATACTCCATAAAGGGATTCTCTCGTCACTGTAGCACGCCTTTTTTATCTTCGACGTGCGCAGATACGCATTATTCTTTCGCCGGACAGCCATGCTCACTAAACGGCCCAATCATAACCAACGGCCCGAGATATTTCGGCTGGCGATGGAGGATTTTCGCATCAATCACCGCGCTGACTCTGGCAAGTTTTTCCCGCAGTTGAGTATATAAACCGTGCTTCATATTGAGGTCTGGCGCGTTAAAACCGATAGCATCGATACCATACTGTTTTGCCAGCCAGATGGCGCGTTGGTTATGAAATTCTTGCGAGATAATGGTGATATGATTTTCACTAAACACCTTGTTGGCACGCACCACCGAATCAAGCGTTGAGAATCCGGCATAGTCGCAGAAGATCACTTTTGCCGGTACGCCTTTAGCGATCAAGGCTTGCTGCATTCCTGACGCTTCATCGTAATTTTTACGTCCGTTATCGCCACTTACCAATAGCCATTTCACTTTTCCGGCGTGGTACAACGCTGCTGCGGTATCAATACGTCGGGTAAAGTAGCGATTACCCGGCCTCGCCCCCAGCAATAAACCCACGTTCCGCGCCGGAACGGCGTTGACATCGCTCCAGGTCAGCTGCTTGCTGGCGTTGACCATAACGCGATCGGCAATAAAAATGGTCGCTCCTGCTATAAGCAACAATAAACAGCCAAGCTTTAGAGTCCGGCGAGAAAAACAAATACGGAGAAGAAGGCGGGCAAAGGCGCGCAGCATGGTCGTTATCCTTAACGAAAGGGGGGAGGTCGATTTTAGGCGCTAAAGAAAGAAAAAATAACGCCTGACATCATTTTCAGATTTTGTCCTGCCCAAGCGACAACTGCGTTAGCCACAGCCGGGTGTCGAACTCAAGCTGGTGGTACTGCGGCTCCATATGACAGCACAATTGATAGAACGCTTTGTTATGCTCTTTCTCCTTCAGGTGCGCCAACTCGTGCACCACGATCATGCGCAAAAACGGTTCCGGCGCGTTGCGAAACACGGTAGCGACGCGGATCTCTGCTTTTGCTTTCAGCTTGCCGCCCTGCACACGCGAGACAGCGGTATGTAACCCGAGCGCGTTTTTCAGCACGTGGATCTTGTTGTCATACATCACTTTATTGATCGGCGGGGCATTGCGCAGAAACTGATTTTTAAGATCCTGAGTATATTGCCAGAGGGCTTTATCGGTGGCGTAGTCGTGTGTTCCCGGATAGCGTTTTGCCAGCACATCGCCCAGACGCTGTTCGTTAATCAGCGTTCGCACCTGGGAAAGTAGCTGCTCGGGATAACCCTGAAGATAAGTAAGATTGCTCATAACCGCCCACGAAAAAGAGAAAAAGGGTATACTCACGCACCCTTTTCAGGGGCAACGTCGAAATTTTATCATTCAGGAGGGCCGATGAGCCACTTAGACAACGGTTTCCGTTCACTGACACTACAACGTTTTCCGGCGACGGATGACGTTAACCCGCTACAGGCGTGGGAAGCGGCGGATGAATATTTGCTGCAACAGTTGGACGACACAGAAATCCGCGGCCCGGTGTTGATCCTGAATGATGCCTTTGGTGCGTTAAGTTGTGCGCTGGCGGAACATAAGCCATACAGCATTGGCGACTCATACATCAGCGAACTGGCGACGCGCGAGAATTTACGCCTCAACGGGATTGATGAGTCGAGCGTGAAGTTTCTCGACAGCACCGCCGACTACCCGCAACAGCCGGGCGTGGTACTGATCAAAGTACCGAAAACACTGGCGTTGCTGGAACAACAACTGCGAGCGCTGCGCAAAGTGGTCACGCCGGATACACGTATTATTGCCGGTGCCAAAGCCCGTGACATCCACACTTCCACGCTGGAACTGTTCGAAAAAGTGCTCGGCCCGACCACCACCACGCTGGCATGGAAGAAGGCACGCTTAATTAACTGTACTTTCAACGAGCCGCCGCTGGCCGATGCGCCGCAGACCGTTAGCTGGAAACTGGAAGGTACTGACTGGACTATCCACAACCATGCGAATGTCTTCTCCCGCACCGGGCTGGATATTGGCGCGCGCTTCTTTATGCAACATCTGCCAGAGAATCTCGAGGGTGAGATTGTCGATCTCGGCTGCGGTAATGGCGTTATTGGCCTGACGCTGCTTGATAAAAACCCGCAGGCGAAAGTGGTGTTTGTCGATGAATCGCCGATGGCGGTTGCTTCCAGCCGTTTGAACGTTGAAACCAACATGCCAGAGGCGTTGGATCGCTGCGAGTTTATGATCAACAACGCGCTCTCCGGCGTGGAGCCTTTCCGCTTTAATGCTGTGCTCTGCAACCCGCCGTTTCATCAGCAACATGCGCTGACCGATAACGTCGCCTGGGAGATGTTCCACCACGCCCGCCGCTGTCTGAAAATCAACGGCGAGCTGTATATCGTTGCCAACCGTCACCTGGATTACTTCCATAAACTGAAGAAGATTTTCGGCAACTGCACCACCATCGCCACGAATAATAAATTTGTGGTGCTGAAAGCAGTGAAGCTGGGGCGTCGTCGGTAAGATTGACAGCTACCTGCCAGATAAGGCGTAAACGCCTTATCTGGCATACGTTCAGCACATTACCCCCAGGTCGGATAAGACGCGGCAAGCGTCGCATCCGGCACTTCAATGCACAATTTAAATCTCCAGCGCCAGCCGTGTTCCTTGGGCAATTGCCCGTCGTGCGTCCAGCTCCATAGCTACATCGCAGCCGCCAATTAAATGCACAGTTTTCCCGCTATCAATCAGCGGTTGCGCCAATGCGCGGTTTGGCTCTTGCCCTGCGCAGATCACCACATTGTCCACTGCTAATACCTGCGTTTCGCCGTTGATCACCACATGCAGCCCGTCATCGTCAATCTTCTGATAACTTACGCCTGGGATCATTTTCACACCCCGCGAGAGCAGGGTGGTGCGATGGATCCAGCCGGTGGTTTTGCCTAACCCCTGTCCCGGTTTGCTGGCTTTGCGCTGGAGCATCACAATCTGCCGTGGGCTACGCGGGATCTGCATTCCCTGCGGGCTTAAGCCACCAGCCTGTTGCAGGCTGCTGTCGATTCCCCACTCATTACAGAACCCGGCGATATTCTGGCTGGTGGATTCGCCCGGCTGACTTAAATACATCGCCGTATCAAAACCAATCCCGCCACAACCGATGATGGCAACTTTGTTGCCCACCGGCGCTTTGTCGCGCAGTACGTCGAGATAACTCAACACCTTCGGATGATCGATCCCGTCGATAGGCGGAATGCGCGGTACGATCCCACTGGCGAGGATCGTTTCATCGAACGCCTGTAACTGATCTGCGGTCACGGTGTGATTAAGTTTCAGTGTCACGCCAGTCACTTCGATCATCCGGCGGTAGTAGCGCAATGTTTCGTAAAATTCCTCTTTGCCGGGGATCTGTTTGGCGATATTAAACTGCCCGCCGATCTCGCTATGTGCATCAAACAACGTTACCTGATGACCACGCGCCGCCGCATTGATGGCAAACGCCAGCCCCGCCGGACCTGCGCCGACCACCGCCAGATTTTTTTTCTGCACGGCGGGAAGGATCGGCATTTTGGTTTCGTGGCAGGCGCGAGGATTCACCAGACACGAGGTGACCTTGCCGACAAAGATCTGATCGAGACAGGCCTGATTGCAGCCAATACAAGTGTTGATCTCATCGGCTCGCCCCGATTGCGCTTTTGACAGCAGCTCCGCATCAGCAAGAAACGGTCGCGCCATCGATACCATATCGGCATCACCGCGCGAGAGAATATCGTCGGCAACCTGCGGATCGTTAATCCGGTTGGTGGTCACCAGCGGCAGCGAAACGTGGCCTTTCAGTTTGCGTGTGACCCAGCTAAATGCGCCGCGCGGCACGGGCGTGGCGATGGTCGGAATCCGCGCTTCATGCCAGCCTATTCCAGTGTTGATAATGGTTGCGCCCGCCGCTTCAATGGCCTGCGCCAGTTCTACCGTTTCGGCAAAAGTACCGCCGCCTTCGACCAGGTCGAGCATCGACAAACGGTAGATAATAATGAAGTCATTGCCGACGCGTTCGCGCACCGCACGCACTACTTCGACGGCAAATCGCATCCGGTTGCGGTAATCGCCGCCCCACTGGTCGCTACGCTGGTTGGTGCGCAGAGTCAGAAATTCGTTGATCAAATACCCTTCGGAACCCATCACCTCTACACCGTCGTATCCAGCCTCCCGTGCCAGTTGTGCGCAGCGGGCGAAATCGTCGATCAGTTGCAGGATCTCTTCATGGCTTAACTCATGGGGCACGAAACGGTTGATGGGGGCCTGCAATGCGGAGGGGGCGACCAGATGCGGTTGGTAGCTGTAGCGCCCGGTATGCAAAATTTGCAGGGCAATTTTGCCGCCTTCCTGATGTACGGCTTCGGTAATGGTGCGATGGTGTGGGATCTGGTTGGCGTCATTGAGCATTGCACCGCCTTCCATGCCAACGCCTGTTAAATCTGGTGCGATACCGCCGCTGACAATCAACGCCACGCCGTGACGGGCGCGTTCGGCATAAAACGCTGCCAGCCGTTCAGCACCGTCCGGGTATTCCTCCAGCCCGGTGTGCATTGAACCCATCAACACGCGGTTTTTTAACGTGGTAAAACCTAAATCCAGCGAGGCGAACAGCGACGGGTAGCTCATAAAATTGTCCAGTATGTAAAATAATTGTTATGTGGTCGGATGAGTTCTAATTTAGCCGTCGCCGGAGAAAAGGGAAAAGGGGAGTGCGGGGTTTGTGATGGGATTCAAAAAGAATACGCCCGTTCGTCATGCCGGACGGCGGTAATACAGTCGTCCGGCATCGGGAAAAATTACTGCTTACGGAAAAAATCGTTATACAACATATACAAATGCGCGGCACTCCAGGAGAAATTTGGTGCGCCTTGCTGTGCGCCAGTCAGCGGGTTGTAATTCTCCTGAATTGGGCCATCGGCGGTTAACCCTTTGGCGTGCCGGAAGAACGTATCCGCCAGTTTCAGGGCATCATCGCGATAACCGTAACGCTCCATTCCTTTCAGACCAAACCAGAACTGATCGACCCATACGCGCCCGCGCCAGTAGATATCAGCGCCAAAAGCCGGGTTGGTTAACGCCGCCGTTCCCAGCGGGACAAAGGTGTTGAACTCTTTAGGATCGAGCATCACCTTCACCACCGCGTCGGCGTTGGCCTGCGTTGCCGCACCGTTAAACAGCGGCGACCAGCCTTCTGGCCCTTTACCGCGCTCAATAATCGGTTTGCCCGCGCAGCCGTTCGCCAGCGGTTTATCTTCAATACGTACGTCATAGTAGAACTGGGTAGTCGGGTCGAACATACAGGTGTTGATGTAGTCCGCGAGCTGCTGTGCCAACTGGCGATAGCGTTTGGCCTCTTCCGGCTTACCGAGTATGGTTGCCATCTCCGCCAGATAATGGTTATCGCTGTACATATAGCTGGCTTGATCCACCGACTCCTGCAATAGCGAGTAGCCCAGCAACGTTCCGTCCTGACTGCGGTTTTCGGCGAATTTCACCGTCCAGTCGCTACGTTTGCCACCGTTAGCGACATATTTATCCAGCTGATCTTTGTCGATAAACCCAAAGACGGCGGCGTCATCACGACCTGATTCCCACGACGCAGCAACCTGTGCCGGAATTTCCAGACTGTCGTACTGGCCTTTCTCCACCACACGGGCGTAGTTGTTCAGCCCAGACCGCGTCTCTTCTTTGTCGCCTTTTTTCACCGTAAACAGCATCTCGCCGCTCTCGGTGTTGTGGGCTTTGTCGCGGGTCGCGCCATATTCCGGCACGCCGTTGCCGTTATGATCGCGGTTACGTAACCACCAGTTGTGATAGGCCACCAGTTTCGGGTACATCTCTGCCAGCCAGGTTTTATCCTGGGTGACGTTGTACACTTCCATCACCGACCAGGCGGCAAGGCTGGGCTTGGTATTGCGTTCGTTCCAGTTGCCGCCATCGCCGCCACGCTCGGGGCTAAGGTTCCACGCAATCAGGTCGGGGACAAAGCCCACATCCTGTGGACGCACGGTGTCGCCTGGCTGGATCTGCCAGGAGAAGACCGCGCGGATATTCTCTTTGGCGATATCCGGATTGAAATGCGCCATCGCAAACGCCTGTTTCCAGGTATCCCACGGCCAGGTCTGATTGCCGGAGAACCAGCGCCCGGTCACCGACGGTGTGACGGTGTTATATTTCACCGCACCGCCCGGCGATCGCCAGTTACCGTTGAGTGTTTCGATGGCTTTCACCGCGACGCGCGTCTGTTCCGGCGTCGCATCCGGATTGGTTAACCCTTTCTTCAGATACTCTTCCCAGCGTTGCTGCGAGGCGGTGAGATAAAACGCCGGACGTGCCAGAATATCGCGGATCTGCATTTCCTCTTTGCTAACTTCCTGAGCGGTCAGCAGATGGGAATAGGTGGTATAGAGCGTGGTCGACCCGTTGATATGCGCCTTACTGGTAAAGCGATTGCCGTTGATTTCAGTCTGCACTGGCAGGGATTTATGCACCTGATATTCTGATTCACCGGAGGTCAGCAGATCCCAGGTGGCGCGCACTTTGCCAAAGGTGACTTTCAGGCCATCACGGGTGGCGCTGATTTTGCGCTGATAGTCAGGGTATTCGCCAGCAATGGTTTTATCGGAAAGCGGTTTCCCTTCTTTCGCTTCCAGTTTTTCCAGCAGTTCACCATCCCACACCAGATCCAGCGGTTTATCGCTGGTGATTTTGGTTTCCAGTAGTGATGTGCGCGGCGTGGCGAAGCGCAGAGTCATTTCGACCTGCACATCTTTTGCTGTCAGTTTTTGCACCAGCGCGCCGGGAATACTGTATGCCTCCAGCGTGAAGTCGACTTTCTTGCCGTCCTGCCAGACGGTCAGGCGGTCGAAATTGCTGGCCATAAAGTTGATGTACTCTTCCGTCAGCAGCGCAACGCCCGGAAAGCCGCCCATGGTGTTCGGGCCGTCTGGCAACAGATGACCATGCCAGGCTCCGAGATCGAAAAACGGATTAAAACGCTGGTGATCGTCGTAATCGTAATCCTTCATGTACTGCGGCGCGCCAGTACGGTTAATCACGTTTTTATAATTGTCGGCGTTAGCGGCATGGGCGGAAAAGCTCATCAGCAGAGCACAGGCTACTGGCGTTAAAATAGTTTTTATTTTCATGAGATTACTGTCCTTATTACCAGTAAAAATATTGCATCAGGAAGAGTTGGTCGCTGGGATCGTGAGAGGCATTTTTCATGTAGAAGCGGCTATCAAAAGCCGTTGCGAAACGTCCGCCGCCGTATTCGTACCAGATACCAAACTGCATGAAAGAGGTGGTTTCATCGTCAGCGTGGTCAGGGCGATGTTTGGCGTAGGTGTAAGCGGTGGAGAGATAAACGCCCTTTAACGCTTCATACATGGCGCTCACCATCATCCCGCTTTCACTTCCCGGTACGTCCAGCCCGTCGGCGCGTCCGGTATGGTGCCAGGCGCGAGCGGCAAAGTTAGGGGTAAGCAGGCCCGTGAGATAGAGTTGGCCTGTGCCGTCGGTGATTTCCAGACCGTTCATCCAGGTGATACCTTCTGTAAGGTCATACTGGATGTAACCGTTCATCATTGCCGGATAGGTGTATTTGTCGTCGTAGCGATCGTACTTGCCAAAATGTAGCCAGGCTTTGCTTTCGTCATGATGTCCGGCAGGTGTGGCGGTAACGCTATAACGAAAGTTGCCGCTTAAGTTCTGTACCTTCAGCGCAGTCATAATGTCGCGGGTATTGGGAATGACGTAGCCCAGATCGGGCGTGAAATCGCCCCACCATTGCAGATCATCCAGCGAGGAATCCTGACGCAGACTGAGCATGATTTCGGTGCCATCATTGGTACGATAACCGCCATAGAAACGGTTAATCCCACCTTCGAAACCGCCCCAGCTATGGTCAGGCACCCAGGCATTACCGTCGTGGTCGGCCTGCACGGTCCAGCCTTCGCCGTAAATCAGGCCGAACCAGGAGCCGTACTTCATCTCCAGGCCACCTTCAATATAGGTGCCGTCGCTGTATTTATGTTTATTCTCACCCTCTAAATCCATATACCCACCAACCCCTAATTCGCCGTAAAAACGAAATGAAGGAGAAGATGTCGAGGTAATTGCGGGTGTTTTTGTGTCGTCATGTTCTGCCGGACGTGCTTCTTCAGCGGCCGCAGAAAAGGCGTAGCAAAACGGCAGAGCAAGTAATGCTCTGCATGGTGCAGTGATTAATTTCATTGTGTTAATCCATGAGCTAAAGAAAAAGTACAGCCTTTTATCGTTGTAATTATAAAAATATAAAGGCAGAAACTATTTTCCCTCTCCCCATCCAGGAAGAGGGAAAATGCCTGCTCATTTTTTATTATTCTGCTTAATCAACATTGCTGGCTGGCGTCGCTTCAATATGGCGCTCTTCAGCCGTTAATCCCTTTATATATTTACTGTATTTCCACCACGCAAAGCCGAGGAAGATAACAATACCGCCGACGTTATAAAAAATGATGGTCAGAATATTCGCGCCAGTCGGGAATGTCGAAGCGACAAACCCTACAGCAAATATCGCAATCAGCATTGAAACAACGATAATACCGGTGCGTCGGGAACCCATACGGAAATCGCGTGGCAGGTGATCTAATTTGGCGCGTAAATTCAGGTAAGCCAGCATGATGAATAACGGCGGAAGCATGGACGCTGCGGCGGTCATATTAATAATGGTATTCATCAGATCCTGCACGGTATTGGAACCGAGCATCGGGATAATCATCAGCGGGATGACGATCAGGAACTGGATCCACGCTGCGCGCGCCGGAACGCCGTTTTCGTTCAGTTCGACGGTTTTCTTACCAAAGATGCCTTCCGGAATTTCGGAGAAGAAAATTTTCACCGGCGTTGCCGTCCACATCAGCAGGGAACCGAACATCGCGGTAAAGGACACCAGACCGACAAAGCGATTCATCAGTGCTTCCGGTAGACCAAAATACGCCGCCATGCCGTGGAATACCTGTACCGATCCGCCAGTAAATTTCAACTCTTTGCTGCTGACGAAGACGTTAATCAGCACCGAGGAGACGGAATACAGTACGCCGATAAAAATCCCAGCGAGGATGATCACTTTAACGAACGATTTCGAACCGCCTTTGACGTCGTTAACGTACACCGCGACGGACTCCGCGCCACCTGCGGCCATAAAGATCCAGGTGGTCACGCCGAGGAACGCCCAGTTGAAGTTCGGGATCATCGCGTCAACGGTGATCGGATCGGCAGGCTGTACGCCGCCAACCAGTGCCGTACCTGCCAGTAAAATGTAGGAGAGCGTTAACAGCAGCATCAGCGTTGAAGTGACGGAGGTGATTGGCCCCAGCATTTTCGCCCCGTTGGTGGAAACCCATGTGGAGAAGGCGAACAGCACCATACTGATAATGGTGGTGGCAACCGGCGTCATAATATATTCGTAGCCGAGGAAGGCATACGAAGCATAAGCAATAACGCGCGGCAACAACGAGGTGAAAAAGAACAGGTTTACGAACCAGTAGGTATAGGCAGTAATAAATGCCCAACGTCCGCCCAGCGAACTTTTTACCCACGCGTAGACACCGGCTTCTGAGTTTTTATTTAACGAAACAAATTCTGCAATGATCAGACAGAAGGGAATAAAATAAAAAATCGTCGCGAGGAAAAACATCGGTGCCGAGGCCAGTCCAAGCTCAATATTATTATTGATAACGTTATTAAAGCTGTAAACGGCGGCAAAAGTCAGCGAGAGCAAGCCGAATTTGCCGATTGTATTACGTTTGGTATCAGACATAACACATCTCCGAAAATGAGTAGGGTAGCGGTGGCGGCAAACTCCTTTTGCCGCCGTAGTTGTTATTTGTTATGGAAATAACCATCTTCGATGGTGACTTTGAGAACCACTTTTTTGACCGCGTTATTGCAGATAAACCGATATGCTTCATGGATATCGCAAATAACGATTTGCCCTTCGTGGACCTCAACGGTTTCTCCGCAGCCTTTTAAATATTCACGGTCAGTTTCATCACGATAATATTCCACTACCTGTAATGTCTCTTTCGGCGCATATTCAATTTTTTGCTGCCCTTGCAGGTAGTAATGCACTTCAAAATAGCGTCGATGCCCGGTAAATAGCGCATCGGTCGCGGAGTCCGTCTCCACGCGGTAAGTCAATGAGTCACCGATGGAGTGGGCGACGCCAGGCTGAATGTTGTCGATATTTTCAATCGCTTCAACGCATCGTTGCCACTTCTTGCCAGAGGCGTAAATCTGGCGGAACTGTTCTAAGTTATCGATGATCCTCATTGCTTATTCTCGCTGTGCAAATTCGTGGAAAAGAACCCTGCGCCGAACTCATACGACGCCAGGCTTTGCGCGGTAGCTTCTCCGCCAGAAACCGGCAGCAACGTAAAGCCGTAGCTGAAGTCACGGAACCAGACGCGCCAGGAGTCCAGCACCTCGCTGCCCCAGGAGTTGGAGCCGAGGCCAAGCAGCTGGTGGTCGAGATTCAGAGTGATGTCATCACTGCGCTGAAGCTCGTTACAGTGCTGGGCAGCGTGGATGTTTTCCTGGGTATAGCGCCAGGCGCTGAAGTTAATGGGGCGCTGCGGAACCACCAGCAGACCGTTGCCGTGGCGGTTAGTCAGTGCCGTCCAGCGGACATGCTGACGGTTGCCGTTGTTCTGCGGGAAGGGATAGTTCTCGAACATGGCATCGACGGTGCTGCGCCAGATATCGATGATGTTAGCCTGCTGGCTGTCGGCGTAGTTTTCGCCCGGTCCACGTCCGTAATATGCTACCTGGTCGTATTCGCCGTTAATCCCCATGGTGAAACCGATGCACGGAATGATGTGCGGATAGTCGCCGTAACGTTCGCCGGAAAGCGCCACATTAACCTGACCATCGGCAGCGATGCGCCAGATGTAGGTACAGCGCATCCCGAAGTCAAACACCGGTGGGGCAATAACCGTGCGGCTGATGATCAACACTTCATCATCACTTTGCTCAACGGCAAAGTCGCGCAGATGTTCCTGCATGATCTGCAAATGATTCGGTTGCCACAGTCCTTCGTACTCCTGCTTGTGGTTGTCGATCATTGGCTTGAAGAAGTTGATCTTTGGCTCGCGGGTCAGCAGCGACTCGCCATTCACCTGCCAGGATGTCGGTTTGCCACTCATTTTTGAGAAGGTGATCGCGAAGTTGTAGCCGCGAACGGTGCAGCTCAAACGATCGTCTTCCAGCGTCAGCGGACGCGCATTATTTGGTGCGAAAGGCACTGGCTGCGCGGTGTTTTCCTTCAGCGGGAACTGATAAGTGGCGATAGAATGCCCGGCTTCGCTGTAGCGGGTGCGGGAATCTTTGGTCACCGTAATGTTGAGGAACGCTTCGCGGGCGTCCAGCTGCGGCAGCGTGATCTGCAAGGGGGCTTCGCTGTTCGGCGCAACGTCGCGCAGTTTAATCTGCTGCGTCGCGAGTGTTTCACCTTCGGCGCGCACCTCTGCGTGCAGGGTGTAGTCATCAAGCGTGGTAAACCATAGTTTATTTTCGACTTTCAACTCGCCGCGAGTCAGATCCAGCGCGTGGATTTTTACCGGCGCAATAACCTGTTTGTACTCTTTCAGTCCTGGTCCCGGCGTCTGATCGGAATAGATCAAACCATCAAGACAGAAGTTATAGTTGTTGGGATAGTCGCCGTAGTCGCCGCCGAATTTATACCAGACGTTGCCATTGTCATCCTGCGCCTGGATCCCGTGGTCGCACCATTCCCAGACATAATGTCCCTGAATGCAATCGTGCTTGTAGAAGACGTTCTGGTACTCCGTCAGCCCACCTGGTCCGTTCCCCATCGCATGAGCATATTCACAGATGATGCGCGGCTTCGGATGCGGGTATTCACCAAACTCATTCATCAGCGGCACGCGGGTGTACATGGTGGAAATAATATCGACCACTTCAGCATCACGATCTTCTTCGTAATGCACCAGTCGCGTGTCATCCAGCGCCTTCGCCGCATGGTACATCGCGCGGATGTTACAGCCATAGCCGGATTCATTGCCCAGTGACCAGATGATGATCGACGGATGGTTTTTCTGCGCGTGAATATGGCGAACAATGCGCTCGACGTAGACGTTTTCCCACTGCGGATCGTCGGTAATGCGGCTGATATCGCCGACGTTAGCAAAGCCGTGCGATTCGACGTCGGTTTCCGCCATCACAAACAGGCCGTAGATATCACACAGTTCGTAAAAACGAGGATCGTTCGGGTAGTGAGCGGTACGCACGGAATTGATGTTGTGCTGCTTCATCAACTGGAGATCTTTCTCGACGCGATCCATCCCAACGGCGCGGCCTTTGCGATGATCATTGTCGTGGCGGTTGACGCCGTGCAGCATCACATAACGGTTATTGATCCAGAACAGACCGTCGCGCACTTTGATATCACGGAAGCCAACGCGTTGTGGCACCACTTCCAGAACGTTGCCGTCGGCGTCTTTCAGCGTCATGACCAGATGGTAAAGATAAGGGGATTCTGCTGACCATTGCTGGGGCTGTTCGACAGTAAAAGCAAAGCTGGCGCTGGTCAGTTTTTCAATTGCCAAATGATCAATGGCGCTGCTGTGCACCAGGCGTTCCCCATCAAACAGGGTATATTCCAGCGTCGTGACGACAGGGGAGGCGGCGAGATTTTCCAGCACCACTTCGCAGGAAAGTGTGGCATCGCAATAGGCTTCGTCAAAGTCGGTACGAACGGTGAAATCGTTAATATGCGTGAGTTGTTTACCGACCAGATAAACATCGCGGAAAATCCCCGCCGACCACCACATATCCTGGTCTTCCACGTAGGTAGAGTCCGCCCACTGCATCACGCGCACACACAACAGGTTGTCGCCGGTTTTAACCATCGCGCTGATGTCAAACTCTGCGGTCAGGCGACTGCCCTTGCTGAACCCCACATACTGACCGTTAACGTAGACTTCAAAATAGGTTTCGACGCCGTCAAATTTAATCAGCGTCTGTTTACCCTGCCAGCCGTCGCTGAGGGTGAAAATACGTTGATAGGCACCGGTTGGGTTATCGCTGGGAACAAACGGCACATCGATGGGGAATGGAAAACCTTCGTCGGTATATTGCAGTTTGCCGTGGCCTTCCATTTGCCACATGGCGGGGACGGTAATATGCCCCCAGTCAGCCATTAACTCAGAGGTGAAGGCTTCTGGTACTTGCAGCGGATGGTCAAAAAAGTGGAAATTCCACTGACCGCTTAAGGGCAGAAACAGGCTGCTCGTTTCGCGGGCAAAGGTACGCGCCTGCGCAACAGAATCATATGAAAAAAAGTACGCACGCGGCGCAAGTCGGTTTTCGTGGGTGAGCTGAATGTTTTCCCAGCGATTCATAGGGCCTCCCGGTAGAGAGAAATCGGAACCATTCATGGTGATGGTAGTTTGTGTAATTGCTGGGGAGTTTAGTAAAATTTTTACTAAAAAGTAGCAGGTAAATGCATTTACTTTAACTGGATCACGAAAATAAACGGCAGCACTGTCCGGCAAAAACGATTGCCGGACAGTGTGTAAGGGGATTTAGCGGGTCGTGCCGCGGAGTTTTAATTTGCTGGGAACGAAGACTAACAGCGGCAGCGCGCGACCATCGCGAGCCTTTTCATACAACAGGTTAACGCCCTGACTTCCCATCATCTCGGAATGGATGCGCACGGTTGAGAGCGGCGGAAAGGTAAATCGCGCGGTGGGGATGTCGTTCACGCTGATAAGCGAAATATCCTGTGGGATGTTCAGGCCTCGTTCATGAATTGCCCGCAGTACGCCGATAGCAATGGAATCAGAAGCGACAAACAACGCCTTCGGGTAGTCTTCCTGCGCCAGCATCTGTTTTGCCAGTTCATAGCCCGACGAACTGGAAAAACCGCCGCGCCAGATATCCTCTTCGCGTACCACGTGTTTCAGACGACCATATTCCACAAAGGCGACCTCACGAATATCCGCTTTGCCAGGCAAGTCTTCGCCGCCAATAAAACCAATACGATTAACACCCTGATCGATATAGAAATCGATGATTTCTTTACTGATGCGTGCCAGATCGATATCCACCGCATCGTAACCGCTGCCGGGTTCGTGAAAGTCGATAAAACAGATATTGTCGGTCAATGCGCTGGCAGCGGCGCGCAGGGCGGGCGTGGGTTTGCCGACAATTAAAATACCGGTGACGTTTTTAATGTCTGGTAAGCCGTTGTGTTCATAACAGTTGGTCAGTTCGATCGCCAGCTTTTCGCACTGAGTTTCAATGCCGTGGCGGATCGCCAGATAGTAAGGATCGTTGATCTCCAGCTCCTGTTGGTAGCTGTAGATAGCCAAAATATGGTGTTGGTTGACTGCGCCTGTCTGGAGTTTACGGGCGCTACTGGTCTTGTACTCCAGCTTTTCGGCGATCTCGAGAATGCGATGTTTCGTCTCTTCTTTCACATTCAATGTCGGATCGTCATTCAAGACCCTGGATACTGTCGCCAGGGATACGCCAGCTTCGATTGCGATGTCTTTTAGTGTTGCCATGTTTACCTTTTTTACTTTCCCTGATGTGCGCCCCCATTGTAGAGGAAGTGCTTATCGGGTCACCTGTTTTCAGTAAATAAAGCGCGTTTCTTTGACGCTGTAACGGTAACACAGCGGCTCACGAATGTGATCACGCCTGCATTCTCCAGTTTTAGCCTACAGGATTGAGAAAAACTTTTGCTATAATTTAGTAAAATTTTACTCGAGGGGAGGAAACAATGGAAACCGTGGCTTACGCTGATTTTGCACGTCTGGAAATGCGTGTCGGAAAGATTGTGGAAGTGAAACGCCATGAAAACGCCGACAAGCTGTACATCGTACAGGTTGATGTGGGTGAAAAAACGCTGCAAACCGTGACCAGTCTGGTGCCGTACTACAGCGAAGAAGAGCTGATGGGGAAAACGGTGGTGGTCTTATGCAATCTGCAAAAAGCGAAAATGCGCGGTGAAACGTCGGAATGCATGCTGTTGTGTGCGGAAACCGATGACGGCAGTGAAAGCGTGCTGTTAACGCCGGAGCGGATGATGCCTGCGGGCGTACGTATCGTATAAAAAGATCGGATGGCGACGTCGAATCGCCATCCGATTTGATATTACGCTTCTTCGACACTGACTCGCATGGCCGCCAGCGCCTTACGCGCCGCTTTGATCACCAGTTCACACTGTTCAATGGTCAGTGTCAGTGGCGGTTCAATGCGGATCGTTTTAGCGTTGTTGAGTGTTCCGGCCACCAGTACGCGCTGGCGGAACATCTCGCTGGCAAAGTTATAGCCGATTTCGTTATCAACAAACTCAATCGCCATCAACATCCCTTTACCACGCGCTTCCTGTACCAGATCGGGATATTCCCGCGCCAGTTGACGAAAACCGTCCAGCAACATATCGCCTTTTTGTTCAGCCTGAGCCGGTAAGTTCTGCTCCAGCAACACATTGATGGTCGCCAGCGCCGCCGCACAGGCCAGCGGGTTGCCGCCAAAGGTGGTGGTATGCAGGAACGGGTTGTCGAACAGAACGGAAAACACCTCTTCAGTGGCGATGGTTGCGCCAATCGGCATCACGCCGCCGCCGAGGGCTTTTGCCAGACACAGGATGTCCGGCTGTACGTTCTCATGCTCGCAGGCGAACATCTTGCCCGTGCGCCCCATGCCCGTTTGTACTTCATCGAGGATCATCAGTGCGCCGAACTCATCGCACAGCTTACGCACGGCGGTGAGATAGCCTGGCGGCGGCAGAATTACGCCACCTTCGCCCTGAATCGGTTCGAGGATCACCGCAGCCACATCATCACCGGTTTTTTTGCACTCGTTAAGAGCCGTGCGCATGGCTTCGATATTGCCAAACGGTACATGACGGAACCCTGGCAGCAGCGGCATAAATGGTTTGCGGAAGGTCGATTTCGCCGTGGCCGACAGCGCGCCAAGTGATTTACCGTGGAACGCGCCGCTGGTGGCAATAAAAGTAAACTTGCCGCGCGGTGACTGATAAGCCTTCGCCAGCTTCAGCGCTGCTTCAACGGACTCGGTGCCGCTATTACAGAAGAAGCTGTATTTCAGTTTACCGGGCGTTAGCGCCGCAAGGGTTTTCGCCAGCATCGCCCGTAACGGATCGAGCAGCTCCTGGCTATGTAACGGTTGTTTCGCAAGTTGATTCTGTACGGCGGAAACCACAACTGGATTACGGTGCCCCACGTTGAAAATTCCAAAACCTCCAAGGCAGTCGATAAACTCCTGTCCCTGGGTGTCGACAAGCGTATTTAAACCTCCCGCTTGCCACTCTACGGCTCCGTAATCCCCGCCGGCGGTAACAGATTTGCGATACTCTAAAAACCCCGGATTGACATGCTCTTTGAAGTATTCAATCACCTCTCGGTTAAGTGCTTTCATCTCCTCATGATCCAGCGTTCGCTTTTCAATGAGATTCAGGGCGTGGGCGCTGCACGCTAAAGCCGATGCGCTCGAAGGTAACCTGTTCAAAATATGCTCCGGAGGCTCGCGTATCACATGATACCGATTTAAGTATTGCAGGGATTGCGCCACTCCGGCTGCGATCGCGAAAATCGGGATAAACACAAATGCGCTTATCATTTGCGCAATATTTAATGCTATCTGTTAACATTTGTTGTTATTTTGCACGGTTTTTGTCGGGTATGGATTTGATGATTGCTGCGCAAATGCACGCTTTCAGGGCATTAACTGCCTGATTTTTGGGCAAGATAATTAACGTTTTCGTATAGTACCAGAGTGAAAGTATTTTAAATCAAGGGATTAGATTTATGTTTTAATCGCAAATTGCGATCTAAATCAAATTAATCGGTTAAAGATAACCGCAGCGGGGCCGACATAAACTCTGACAAGAAGTTAACAACCATATAACCTGCACAGGACGCGAACATGCCTTCTCATCCGTATGTCACCCAGCAAAATACCCCGCTGGCGGACGATACCACTCTGATGTCCACTACCGATCTGCAAAGCTATATCACTCATGCTAATGACACTTTTGTGCAGGTGAGCGGCTATACCTTGCAAGAGTTACAGGGGCAGCCGCACAACATGGTGCGTCACCCGGATATGCCAAAAGCGGCGTTTGCGGATATGTGGTTCACCCTGAAAAAAGGGGAGCCCTGGAGCGGCATCGTGAAAAATCGCCGCAAAAATGGCGACCATTATTGGGTGCGGGCCAATGCGGTACCGATGGTGCGCGAGGGAAAAATCAGTGGCTATATGTCGATTCGTACCCGGGCGACGGATGAAGAGATCGCGGCGGTGGAGCCGCTGTACAAAGCGTTGAACGCCGGACGGACCAGTAAGCGTATTCATAAAGGCCTGGTGGTGCGTAAAGGCTGGCTGGGAAAACTGCCTTCATTACCGCTTCGCTGGCGGGCGCGTGGCGTGATGACCCTGATGTTTATCTTGCTGGCGGTCATGCTTTGGTTTGTTGCTGCCCCGGTGGTGACGTATATCCTCTGTGCGTTAGTGGTATTGTTGGCAAGCGCCTGTTTTGAATGGCAGATTGTCCGCCCGATAGAAAATGTCGCCCGTCAGGCACTGAAGGTGGCGACCGGAGAGCGTAATAGTGTTGAGCATCTGAATCGCAGCGATGAGCTGGGGCTGACATTACGCGCGGTAGGGCAGCTTGGCCTGATGTGCCGTTGGCTAATTAACGATGTCTCAAGCCAGGTGTCCAGTGTCAGAAATGGCAGTGAGACGCTGGCGAAAGGCACCGATGAACTGAACGAACATACCCAGCAGACAGTTGATAACGTTCAGCAAACGGTGGCGACCATGAACCAAATGGCGGCGTCGGTGAAACAGAACTCTGCCACGGCGTCGGCTGCCGATAAACTTTCTATCACCGCCAGTAATGCGGCAGTGCAGGGCGGGGAGGCGATGACTACGGTGATCAAGACAATGGACGATATCGCCGACAGTACCCAGCGCATTGGCACCATTACTTCGCTGATTAACGATATTGCGTTTCAGACCAATATCCTGGCCCTGAATGCGGCGGTGGAAGCGGCGCGAGCCGGCGAACAAGGCAAAGGTTTTGCAGTGGTGGCAGGGGAAGTGCGTCATTTAGCCAGCCGCAGCGCCAATGCCGCCAACGATATTCGCAAGCTGATTGATGCCAGTGCTGATAAAGTGCAATCTGGTTCGCAGCAGGTACACGCCGCCGGACGGACGATGGAAGATATTGTGGCACAGGTAAAAAACGTCACCCAGTTGATAGCTCAGATTAGCCATTCAACGCTGGAACAGGCCGATGGGCTTTCCAGCCTGACCCGTGCAGTGGATGAGCTTAACCTGATCACCCAGAAAAATGCCGAGCTGGTGGAAGAGAGTGCGCAGGTGTCGGCGATGGTGAAACACCGCGCCAGCCGACTGGAAGACGCGGTGACGGTGCTGCATTAATCGGTATGCCGGATCCGGCGGTTGGAGCACAATGCCTGATGCGATGCTGGCGCATCTTATCAGGCCTGCGGGGTGTGTAGCGGGTGTAGGCCGGATAAGGCGCGTCAAGCGTCGCATCCGGCAATTGCACCGCGCCACTGGCGGATGCGGCGATTAATCCAGTTGCGTAATATCAAAAGCGGCGCTGTCGATCACCGCAATGATCTTTTTTATTTGTGCATCAGTGATATCGCTCTGGTTGACGCGTAAATCCAGCACCGCTTTAAAATTATCCAGCGCCCGCTTCATTTGCGGGTTCTGGCGCAGCGCAGCGCCAACGCAACGCGCTTTGATGCGTTCTTCAATCATCTCTACCTGTTCGCGGTTTTCTTCCAGCCACTGCGCGCCTTGTTCGGTCAGCGCAATCTGCTTCTTACCACCTTCCTCTTCGCGAATGGTAATCAGCGACTGCTCCTGCAGAAAATCCAGCGTCGGGTAGATGACGCCCGGGCTTGGGGTGTAATTCCCCTGGGTCAGATTTTCAATCGCTTTAATCAACTCGTAACCGTGGCTGTCATCGCGCGAGAGAATATCCAGAATCACCAGACGCAATTCACCGTGACCAAAGAAACGTTGTCGACGACCGCCGCCGCGACCGTGGCGACCACCGCAGCATTGACCGTGTTCATGCTGGTGACCGTGTCCGCAGTGCTCGTGTTCTGACTTCTCACCTTTGCAGCAGCCCTCATGGCGTGGCTGGCCTTCATGTTTACAACACCCTTCGTGATGATGGCTCATATCAGCCTCCTTTTGCTTAATTAGATATATCTAATTTATATCTGACATGAGCATTACTGCAAGTACAAAAATGATTTTTAAACGCAGGTTTACTCAACATGTAGGCCGGATAAGGCGTTCACGCCGCATCCGACATTGAGCAATGATGCTTGATAAGAGGTTGCACGTCTTATCAGACTATAGACATATCAGTGCTACAAATCGCTTGCATTTATCATGATTAACAATCATTATCATTTACGAAAATTATTTAGATATATCTGATTACCATCACGAAGGCGATAACAATGAATAACACCCCCCGCTACCCACAGCGCGTTCGCAATGATCTGCGCTTCCGTGAACTGACTGTGCTACGCGTTGAGCGCATCAGCGCCGGTTTTCAGCGCATTGTCCTCGGCGGCGAGGCGCTGGACGGTTTTACGTCGCGCGGCTTTGACGATCACAGCAAGCTCTTCTTTCCTCAACCAGGCACTCACTTTGTGCCGCCAACGGTAACGGAAGAGGGCATCGTCTGGCCGGAAGGACCACGCCCACCGTCGCGTGACTATACGCCGCTATATGACGAACTACGCCATGAACTGGCGATCGATTTCTTTATTCACGACGGTGGGGTCGCCAGCGGCTGGGCGATGCAGGCGAAACCGGGCGATAAACTTACGGTGGCAGGTCCGCGCGGTTCGCTGGTGGTGCCGGAAGATTACGCGTATCAGCTGTATGTCTGCGATGAATCCGGAATGCCCGCACTGCGCCGCCGCCTGGAAACGTTGAGCAAACTTGCCGTTAAACCGCAAGTTAGTGCGCTGGTTAGCGTGCGGGATAACGCCTGTCAGGATTATCTCGCGCACCTTGATGGTTTTAATATCGAATGGCTGGCACATGATGAGCAGGCGGTAGATGCGCGTCTGGCGCAGATGCAAATCCCTGCCGATGATTACTTCATCTGGATAACCGGCGAAGGCAAAGTCGTTAAGAATTTAAGCCGTCGCTTTGAAGCGGAACAGTATGACCCACAGCGGGTACGCGCGGCGGCTTACTGGCACGCAAAGTAACTGATATATAAAAAGAAAAAGGCTGACGATTTCTCGTCAGCCTTTGCTATGTCTGGTGGCCCCTGCTGGACTTGAACCAGCGACCAAGCGATTATGAGTCGCCTGCTCTAACCACTGAGCTAAGGGGCCATGGTAGCGGATTATAAAGTAACTCCGTGTCGCAATCCAGCCATTACCGCGCGCCTGCTGTTTTTATAAACAATGTATTTTCAATCCGTTATACTTTTCCTGGTGATGTTAGAAAGGAGTAAATATGGTTGAGGATATTTTGGCTCCAGGGTTACGGGTCGTGTTTTGCGGTATCAACCCTGGGCTTTCATCCGCCGGGACTGGTTTTCCCTTTGCTCATCCGGCAAACCGCTTCTGGAAGGTGATATATCAGGCCGGGTTTACCGACCGTCAGTTGAAGCCGCAGGAGGCACAGCATCTGCTGGATTATCGTTGTGGCGTCACCAAACTGGTAGACCGTCCAACGGTGCAAGCCAATGAAGTGTCAAAGCAGGAGCTGCACGCAGGCGGGCGTAAGCTAATTGAAAAAATAGAAGATTATCAGCCGCAGGCGTTGGCGATTCTGGGCAAACAAGCATATGAACAGGGATTCAGCCAGCGCGGTGCACAGTGGGGGAAACAAACGCTCACCATTGGTTCGACGCAGATTTGGGTGCTGCCAAATCCCAGCGGTTTAAGTCGCGTTTCACTGGAGAAACTGGTTGAAGCGTATCGCGAGCTGGACCAGGCGCTGGTAGTGCGTGGGCGATAAAAAACGCCACCGAAAAGGTGGCGTTTGTGCAGAGGGCCTAGTGCCGGGTGCGGCGTAACGCCTGATCCGGCCTACCGATTAATCGTCCAGGAAGCTACGCAGCACTTCAGAACGGCTCGGGTGACGCAGTTTGCGCAGCGCCTTCGCTTCGATCTGACGGATACGTTCGCGGGTAACGTCGAACTGTTTACCTACTTCTTCCAGCGTGTGGTCGGTGTTCATATCGATACCGAAACGCATACGCAGAACTTTCGCTTCACGCGCGGTCAGGCCAGCCAGCACGTCGTGCGTTGCCGCACGCAGGCTTTCGGTGGTCGCAGAATCCAGCGGCAGCTCGAGGGTGGTATCCTCGATGAAATCCCCCAGATGCGAATCTTCATCATCACCGATCGGCGTTTCCATGGAGATTGGCTCTTTGGCGATTTTCAGCACTTTGCGGATCTTGTCTTCCGGCATCAGCATACGTTCAGCCAGTTCTTCCGGCGTCGGCTCGCGGCCCATCTCTTGCAGCATCTGGCGAGAAATACGGTTGAGCTTGTTGATAGTCTCAATCATATGCACCGGAATACGGATGGTGCGCGCCTGATCCGCGATAGAACGGGTGATCGCCTGACGGATCCACCAGGTTGCGTAGGTGGAGAACTTGTAACCACGGCGATATTCGAACTTATCTACCGCTTTCATCAGGCCGATGTTACCTTCCTGAATCAGGTCAAGGAACTGCAAGCCACGGTTGGTGTATTTCTTGGCGATAGAAATAACCAGACGTAAGTTCGCTTCAACCATCTCTTTCTTCGCACGGCGGGCTTTCGCTTCACCGATGGACATACGACGGTTGATATCTTTAACCTGCTCGATGGTCAGGCCGGTTTCTTCTTCAATCTGCTGCAGTTTCTGCAGGGCGCGATGCACTTCTTCAGAGACATCGTGCAGTTTTTCCGACCACGGCTTGTTCATCGCAATTGCCGCGTTGAACCAGGTATCGCTGGTTTCGTTGCCGGTAAACAGGGTAATGAAGTTTTTCTTCGGCATTTTGCACTGCTCAACGCAGAGCTTCATGATCAGACGTTCTTGCGTACGAACGCGGTCCATCATGACGCGCATGCTGTTGACCAGGTAGTCAAACTGCTTCGGCACCAGGCGGAACTGTTTGAATACTTCAGACAGTTTCAGGATCTCTTCCTGAGCAGCAGCGTGACTGCGACCTTTCGCTTTGATGGTGTCACGCGTTACAACGTACTGAGCGCGCAGTTCCGCAAATTTTTCGCGAGCCAGTTCCGGGTCGATGCTGTTGTCATCATCGGCGCTGTCGTCATCGCCATCTTCTTCGTCTTCATCTTCGTCATCGTCCAGATCTTCCTGGGAAAGCTCAGAACCGACGTGAGTGGCGGTAGGTGCCAGATCTTCTTCTGCGTTCGGGTCAACAAAGCCGGTGATCAGATCGGACAGACGCGCTTCTTCTGCTTCAACACGATCGTACTGTTCCAGCAGATAGGTGATCGCTTCCGGATATTCAGCAACGGAGCATTGAACCTGGTTGATCCCGTCTTCAATACGCTTAGCGATGTCAATTTCGCCTTCGCGGGTCAACAGTTCAACGGTGCCCATTTCACGCATGTACATGCGTACCGGGTCAGTCGTGCGCCCGATTTCAGATTCCACGCTGGAAAGCACCTGCGCGGCGGCTTCGGCAGCATCTTCGTCCGCGGTGTTTTCAGCCAGCATCAGATCATCGGCATCCGGTGCTTCTTCCATCACCTGAATGCCCATGTCGTTGATCATTTGGATGATGTCTTCGATCTGATCTGAATCGACGATATCTTCCGGCAGATGGTCATTGACCTCGGCATAGGTCAGATAGCCTTGCTCCTTACCACGGGTGACAAGAAGTTTCAGCTGTGACTGCGGGTTTTGCTCCATAAGACGGTATCCACACTTATTTCATGAGGTTGGTGTTGGGCGATTGACCCGATGTCCTTCAGCCGTTAACGCTGAAATCCAACGGTTGTTTACCGCCAACGATAATTACGAGGGCGTACTTATATATTTGCCGCTGCCTCTCAGTGCGGCTGTCGGGGGCTTCCCGATCGCTCTTCGGCACTTAAGCCGTTAAATCACTTTTTCGCCAGCTCCTGGTTTAATGTCCAGAGCTCCAAGCGTTCTTCGTTGCTTAAACCATGCGTGCGCTCACGAGCGATTAACTCTTCCTGGCGCAGTTCAAGCAGCGAATCAAACATATGGTTGAGTGAGTCGGTGAAGGTTTGCTCAGCAATATTCTTATCTGCTATATCGTCCCACATCGACAGTTTTTCAAGGGTGGCAGCATTATTTGTACCACGATAGTGCTCTAAAAGTTGCCCGGTGGTCAGACCTGGCTGGGAGAGACAAGTGTTGACCAGTTCTCTGAATAAGCCAAGTCCAGGGAGCTTATTTTCATCCAGATTCTCAAGCGGCGGGACCAACGTCGCTAATTCTGGATTTTGCACCAGCAACCCTATAAGTATACGCATGGTCGTGCGTTTTAGCTGCGGAACAGGGCGAGAAACGCCGCTCTCTGCCGCTTTTGGCATTAATCGTTCAAGCTGGCTGTCATCAAGTATGCCTAATTTGTTGCCTAATTCCTGACGAAGATATATTCGCAGCGTTTCGCCCGGCACTTGCGATATCAGTGGCAGTGCCAGCGTACTCAAACGTGCGCGCCCGTCAGGGGTACTCAGATCAACTTGCGGCATCAGACTGTTAAACAGAAATGCGGAGAGTGGCATCGCCTGCTCCATCCGCGCTTCAAACGCTTCTTTACCTTCTTTTCGTACCAGCGTGTCAGGGTCTTCGCCATCAGGCAAAAACATAAAGCGTAGCTGACGACCGTCTGTCATGTAAGGCAGCGCCGTTTCCAGCGCTCGCCAGGCGGCATCGCGGCCTGCACGGTCGCCGTCATAACAGCAAATGACATTGTTGGTCGCGCGGAACAACAGTTGTATGTGATCGGCGGTGGTTGACGTACCTAACGACGCAACGGCGTAATTAATGCCGTATTGCGCCAGCGCCACCACGTCCATATAGCCTTCGACCACAAGCAGACGATTGGGTTCAGCGTTATCCTGCTGCGCTTCATAAAGACCGTAAAGCTGGCGGCCTTTATGGAAAATGTCCGTTTCCGGCGAGTTCAGGTATTTGGGGGTATCGTTGCCCAGCACGCGTCCGCCAAAACCAATCACCCGACCGCGTTTATCACGAATGGGGAACATCACCCGCTCGCGGAAACGGTCGTAACTGCGCCCCTGATCGTTAGTGACCAACATGCCCGCATCAATCAATGACTGGCGATTTTCTGGATTGCCACCAAACCGCTTCAGGACGTTGTCCCAGCCAGGGGGGGCAAAACCAATCGCAAAGCGGGCGATAACCTCGTGGCTTAATCCGCGTTTTTCCAGATACTGGCGCGCAGACGTGGCAACAGGTTGCTGTAAAGATTGTTGGTAAAACGTATTCAGACCGTCCATCAACTGATAAAGCGTTTGTCGTTGATGGCGCTCGATCTGGCTGGGGCCGCTACCTGCTTCAAATGGCACTTCAAGATTGTGCATTGCTGCCAGCTCTTCGACCGTTTCGACGAACTCAAGCTTGTCGTAGTTCATCAGGAAGTCGATCGCGTTGCCGTGCGCGCCACATCCAAAGCAGTGGTAAAACTGTTTCTCACCGTTAACGGTGAATGATGGGGTTTTCTCGTTGTGGAATGGACAACACGCGTGGAAATTCTTGCCCTGCTTTTTCAGCTTCACACGGGCATCGATCAGATCGACGATGTCAGTGCGTGCCAGCAGATCATTAATGAATACGCGTGGGATTCGTCCAGCCATAGGCCCCGATTTTTAGCAATTCATAAACGAAAATAAGCCGCGCATTCCTTTCGGAAGCACGGCCTTACAACTACAACTCGGTCTGATCGGAGAGCAACGCTCTCGGGGAATTAGTACAGACGAGTGCGGCGTGCGTTTTCGCGAGCCAGTTTCTTCGCGTGACGTTTCACTGCAGAAGCTTTAGCGCGCTTACGTTCGGTAGTCGGTTTTTCATAGAACTCACGACGACGAACTTCCGCCAGAACACCTGCTTTTTCGCAGGAACGCTTGAAGCGACGCAGAGCTACGTCGAACGGCTCGTTTTCACGTACTTTAATTACCGGCATGTGCCTCTCACCTTTGATTAATTCGGTTTGCCGCTGGCATCAACGCCAGCTTATTTCAAAATGGTGCGGAATTTTACTGCAATTGCTGCTGCTTTGTAAAGCACCGCGGCCTTTTTTGAAAGGGACTTTTATAAGGGTGAGGAGTATACACGAGGCTTTCTCCAGGGGCGAACAAAGTTTTACATCAACCCGCATTGGTCCTACACTGCGCGGTAATAAAGCGAGGTAAAACAAGTCATGCGTGTACTGGGTATTGAAACTTCCTGCGATGAAACCGGCATCGCCATTTACGACGATGAAAAAGGTTTGTTAGCCAACCAATTGTATAGTCAGGTGAAATTGCACGCTGACTACGGCGGCGTCGTGCCTGAACTGGCCTCCCGCGATCACGTGCGTAAAACCGTACCGTTGATCCAGGCGGCGCTGAAAGAGTCCGGTTTAACGGCAAAAGACATTGACGCCGTGGCCTATACTGCAGGCCCTGGATTAGTCGGTGCGCTGTTGGTTGGCGCAACGGTCGGGCGTTCGCTGGCATTTGCCTGGGGCGTTCCGGCGATCCCGGTACACCATATGGAAGGGCATCTGTTAGCGCCGATGCTGGAAGATAACCCACCGGAATTTCCGTTTGTCGCGCTGCTGGTTTCCGGCGGTCATACGCAGTTAATCAGCGTGACTGGCATTGGTCAGTACGAGCTGCTCGGTGAGTCTATTGATGATGCCGCCGGTGAAGCGTTTGATAAAACCGCGAAGCTGCTGGGGCTGGATTATCCTGGCGGGCCATTACTGTCGAAAATGGCGGCTCAGGGTACTGCCGGGCGCTTTGTCTTCCCGCGCCCGATGACCGACCGTCCGGGGCTGGATTTCAGCTTTTCTGGTCTGAAAACCTTCGCGGCAAATACCATTCGTGATAACGGCATCGACGACCAGACGCGTGCTGATATCGCCCGCGCCTTTGAAGATGCGGTGGTCGATACGTTGATGATTAAGTGTAAGCGAGCGCTGGATCAGACAGGCTTTAAGCGACTGGTAATGGCAGGCGGCGTGAGTGCTAACCGCACGTTACGGGCGAAGCTGGCTGAAATGATGAAAAAACGCCGTGGCGAAGTGTTCTACGCGCGTCCGGAATTTTGTACTGATAACGGCGCGATGATCGCCTATGCCGGAATGGTGCGGTTTAAAGCAGGCGCGACGGCGGATCTCGGCGTTAGCGTGCGTCCGCGCTGGCCGCTGGCAGAGTTACCGGCCGCGTAAAACTATTAGGTGCCGGAGAGTCACTTCCGGCACCGTCCTCACTTAAAGCAACACCACGGGCATCCACAGTAAGCCGGTAATCACCAGCAACACGAGGAATATCAGCCCAAAAATCGCCCCCAGTCGCCAGTAATCCACCGTTGGCAGATAACCACTGCCGTAGTAAATCGGACTGGGTCCGGTGGCGTATGGTGTAAGAATGCTCCCCAGACCAATTGCCGCGCCAACCATCAGGCAGAATACCGGCAGCGGGATTTCCGGCATCGCCAGCGCGGCGGCAATCATCATCGGCGCGAGAGCGGAGGTATACGCCGTGGCGCTGGCGAAAAAGTAGCGCAGCAGATAAAAGACCACAATCAACGCCACCATCACTATCGTTGGCGAATAACCGCTTAAGCTGCCTGCTAACAGTTTGCCAAACCAGCTAATAAAACCGGTGTTGTTGAGTCCGGTAGCGAGGGTGATAAGCGAGGCCAGCCAGAAGAAAACGTTCCACGCGGCTTTATTACTGACAATGTCGTCCCAACTGATAATGCGCAGAAGCAGCATCAGCGCCACCACGCTGTAACCGACCATCGCGGCATCGATATAATCACCGCCGAAAATCCACAGCACCAGCGCGCCTACCATCAGCCCCAGCATCCGTTTTTCACGCGAACAGAGCGGGCCCATTGCCTGCAGTTCCGTCTCTGCCCAGCGCGGCACCTGATCACCAGACTTCAGTACCGGCGGGTACAGCACGTAAGCCAGCCAGGGAACCAGCAGAACCAGTAAAATGCTGAGCGGCAACATCCCGAGGAACCAGTCGCCCCAGCTCAGCGTGGCGTGAGATGCGCTTTTCATCAGTCCAATTAACAGCAAATTTGGAGCCATCGCCGTCAGGAAAATGGCGCTGGTCACGCAGTCGGCAACAATCCCCATCCACATGATGTACGAGCCAATGCTGCGCGAACTGCTGTCGTTTGGTTGTGATTGATAGAGCGGTGGCAGGTTACGGATGATGGGATAGATAATCCCCGCACCACGCGCCGAGTTGGACGGTGTTACAGGCGCGAGTATCAGCTCGGAGAACATCACTGCATAGCCGAGAAACAGCGTGCGATGCCCCATTTTTTTCACCAGAATCAGCGCGATACGTCGCCCCAGCCCGGTTTTTTCATAGCCTGTGCCAAACATAAAGGCGGCGAAAATCAGCCAGATAACCGAATTAGAAAAACCAGAAACCGCCCAGGAGAGGGATTTGGCGGTGAACTTAAAACCTGGCTGGGCGAGCTGCTCCGGGCTGAACAGCAGCCAGGGAGAGAGAATGGCGATAATGGAGATACCCACCATCGCCACCACGGCACCCGGCACGGGTTCGAGGATCAGTCCAACGATCACGCCAGTAAAAACAGCAAAGTAGAGCCAGGTATGACTCTCCAGCCCTGCGGGAAGCGGAAGTAGAGCAATAATGGCGATGACCGCCAGCGGCGCAAGGTATCGCCACCATTCAGTGGAAGGTTTCATCGTGTTATGCCTGCGAAAAAGGAGAGGGGGTGAGCCTCTCCGGGAGGGTTATTTGATGTAGTGGACGTGCTCGCAAATCTCTTCCACGATGGGATCGCGGCGTTCGGCGAACAGCTTTTTGTTTTCGGCTATCAGGTTGTTGCCGTGGGTATCAATAGAGACAATCAGCGGGCCGAACTCTTTGACCCGGCAGACCCACAGTGACTCCGGCATCCCGAGTTCTGTCCAGTGCACCTCTTCAATCTCTTCCACCTGGGTTGCCGCCAGTACTGCGCAGCCTGCCGGGAAAATCACATGCAGCGCCTTGAATTTCTGGCAGCCTTCTTCGGTCAGCGGCCCCATTCCGCCTTTGCCGACCACCAGTTTCACGCCGGTCTGTTCGATAAATTCACGTTCAAAACTTTCCATACGCATACTGGTTGTCGGGCCGACGGATACCATCTCCCATTTGTCGCCGTTTTTGCGCACGATGGGGCCAGCGTGGAAAATCGCTTTGCCGTTGAGATCGTAAGGGATCGGACGTTTGAGTTCGATCAAACGACGGTGACAAACGTCACGGCAGGTCACCAGCGTACCGGTCAGGTAGATCACATCGCCGACGCGAATATCTTGCAGATCTTCAGCTTTGATCGGGGTTGTCAGGATCTTTTTCATAACGCGCTCCGGGTGTGAGACAGATTTTCAAAGGTGAGATCGGCATGAACCAGCAGTGTGCCGCGACGATGCGCCCAGCAGCCTGTAGAAACAGCAACGCCGATGGTTGACGGATGGCGGGCGGCAGATTCGATATGTACGCCCATCACTGAACTGTTGCCAGTCAGCCCTTGTGGACCAATCCCCAGACGGTTGAGTCCTTCTTCCAGGCGTAGCTCCAGCTCTGCCGCTTTTGGATTGGGATGGCGGCTGCCAATCGGGCGCAAAATGGCTTTTCGCGAGAGCACGGCGGCGGTTTCCACCGAGGTGGCGATGCCCACGCCCACCAGTACCGGTGGACAGGCGTTTACGGCGAGGGTGGAGATATTTTCGAAGACGAATTTCACTACGCCTTCGTAGCCTTCTGACGGCATTAACACTTTCGAGCGGCCTGGTAGCGTGCAGCCGCCGCCTGCCATGTAAACTTCGATTTCCGCATCGTCATTGTCGGGGATGATGTCCCAGGTGACCCACGGTACGCCGCTGCCGGTATTTTTGCCGGTGTTTACTTCGTCAAAAATTTCTACCGCATTGTGACGCAGTGGCGCTTTGACGGTTGCCTCTTCCACGGCTTGTTTGAGTATGCTTTGCAGCTCGCCAAGCAGTGGGAAACGGGAACCGACCTTAACAAAAAACATGATTTCGCCGGTGTCCTGACAGGCAGGACGATTCAGGTCGATCGCTTTTTGCATGTTATCGAACATCGTGTGGTAGATGATTTTTCCCATCGACGATGTTTCGGCATCCTTTAGCTGTTTTAGTTTGTCCACCACGTCATCGGGCATTCGGGTAGAAATCATGGCGGTAAAGTTAGCGACAATCTCCGTCAACTTATTCACTGCCTGTTGCTTATTACTTTCGCTCATCATGGCAACTCCAGTTTATGTATTTGTCTGGAAAAATTCACCGCCACAAACTACCACTAAAAATGTGGTTTTATATTTTTTGCTGCCGTGAATATGTAATTCACAGTTCGTGAATCAACGCGAAAATAAGAATGAATATTGCGCCAGAGCAGGGAATGGCAATGTTTTGCGAAATACACTGCGCTTATCACAACTGCGGATAATTAACGATGCTGAATAGCTGGCCTTTAGCCAAAGATTTGCAGGTACTGGTAGAAATCGTCCACAGCGGGAGTTTTAGCGCCGCAGCGGCGACGCTTGGGCAGACGCCTGCATTTGTCACCAAGCGGATCCAAATCCTTGAAAATACGCTGGCAACAACGCTGCTGAACCGCTCCGCTCGCGGCGTGGCGCTGACTGAAAGTGGCCAACGTTGTTACGAGCATGCGCTGGAAATCCTCACCCAATATCAGCGACTGGTCGATGACGTCACGCAAATCAAAACGCGCCCGGAGGGGATGATTCGTATTGGTTGCAGTTTTGGTTTTGGGCGCAGCCATATTGCGCCAGCCATTACCGAACTGATGCGCAATTATCCTGAGTTACAGGTGCATTTTGAATTGTTCGATCGGCAAATTGATTTAGTGCAGGATAATATTGATCTGGATATTCGTATTAATGACGAAATTCCTGATTATTATATTGCGCATCTGTTAACGAAAAATAAAAGAATATTATGCGCAGCACCTGAGTATCTGCAAAAATATCCGCAGCCACAATCCTTACAGGAATTAAGTCGTCATGATTGTCTGGTGACCAAAGAGCGCGATATGACCCACGGAATATGGGAGTTGGGGAACGGTCAGGAGAAAAAATCGGTGAAGGTAAGCGGGCATCTTTCCTCCAATAGCGGCGAGATAGTGTTGCAATGGGCGCTGGAGGGCAAAGGGATTATGTTGCGTTCCGAGTGGGATGTGTTGCCGTTTCTGGAGAGTGGCAAACTGGTGCGAGTATTGCCGGAGTATGCACAAAGCGCCAATATCTGGGCTGTTTACCGGGAGCCGCTCTATCGCAGCATGAAATTACGTGTCTGTGTGGAATTTCTGGCGGCATGGTGCCAGCAACGGCTGGGCAAGCCCGACGAAGGCTATCAGATCATGTAGATCCACCAGAAATCACTCGGGATCCTTTTCGCGCTTTCTTTTGAATTTCGTCCAGATTTTTGTCTCCTGACGACGCCACAGACGCTGGATGTTGTCATGATGACGCAGCAGGATCAGGCAAGAGAGCATCGAAACCGGGAAGGTGAATTGTGGCTTAAACCACCAGACATAAAACGGAGCAATCAGTGCACTGACAATCGCTCCCAGCGACGAGTAACCACTCAATAGCACGGTCAGTAACCAGGTTCCCGCCATTACTCCAGTGAGATCCCAGCCAATTGGTGCGATGGCACCAAAAGCGGTAGCAACGCCTTTTCCTCCTTTAAAACCGAAGAAAACGGGCCAGATGTGTCCAAGACAGGCGGCGATGGCAATTAAGCCTAGCCAGAAGGGGCTGACACCTAATTCATACGCGCCCCAGACGGGCAACATTCCTTTCAGAACGTCGAAAATCAGTACTGCTACGGCTGCTCCCTTGCCACCGATACGTAACACATTGGTTGCGCCTGGATTGCCGGAGCCGCTGGTTCGCGGATCGGGCAACCCACACAAGCGGCAAACCAGAATGGCACTGGAAATGGAGCCGCAGAGGTACGCGATGAGGATCATTCCAGGCGCGATTGCACTCATAAGCTGTTCCGTTTTGAAAATTCGTGTTCAACGATGAATCTGTGGATAATACGCACATTTCGCCGGAAGTGGTATCCGGTTAGCCAAAAAGCAGGCAGGACGTGATGGATATTGTATTTATAGAGCAACTTTCGGTAATCACCACTATTGGTGTTTACGACTGGGAACAGACCATCGAACAGAAGTTAGTGTTCGATATCGAAATGGCGTGGGATAACCGTAAAGCGGCGAAAAGTGATGATGTGGCGGATTGCCTCAGTTACGCTGACATTGCAGAAACGGTGGTCAGCCACGTCGAGGGGGCGCGTTTTGCGCTGGTGGAACGCGTGGCTGAAGAGGTGGCGGAGCTGCTGTTAGCACGCTTCAACTCGCCGTGGGTGCGTATCAAACTCAGCAAGCCAGGCGCAGTGGCGCGGGCGGCGAATGTTGGCGTCATCATTGAGCGTGGCAATAATCTGAAAGAAAATAATTAATTTTACAGCTGTTAAACCAAACGGTTATAACCTGGTCATACTGCAGTAGTTCGGACAAGCGTTACATTTTTATAATTTAGGGGTTTATTGATGAGCGATATGCACTCGCTGCTGATAGCGGCAATATTGGGTGTGGTCGAAGGATTGACAGAATTTCTGCCGGTATCCAGCACGGGCCATATGATTATTGTCGGTCACTTGTTGGGATTTGAGGGCGACACGGCGAAAACCTTTGAAGTCGTGATCCAGTTAGGATCAATTCTGGCAGTGGTTGTCATGTTCTGGCGACGTCTGTTTGGCCTTATTGGTATTCACTTTGGTCGCCCGTTGCAGCACGAAGGAGAAAGCAAAGGCCGTTTAACGCTGATCCACATTTTGCTGGGGATGATTCCGGCGGTGGTACTGGGGCTGTTGTTCCACGACACGATTAAATCATTGTTTAACCCGATAAATGTGATGTATGCACTGGTCGTTGGCGGTCTGTTGCTGATTGCCGCTGAATGCCTGAAGCCGAAAGAGCCGCGTGCGCCGGGTCTTGATGATATGACCTATCGTCAGGCGTTTATGATTGGCTGTTTCCAGTGTCTGGCGCTGTGGCCGGGTTTCTCTCGCTCCGGGGCGACCATTTCAGGTGGGATGCTGATGGGTGTGAGCCGTTATGCGGCTTCTGAGTTCTCGTTCCTGCTGGCGGTGCCGATGATGATGGGCGCAACGGCGCTCGATCTCTACAAAAGCTGGGGCTTCCTGACAACCGGCGATATCCCGATGTTTGCCGTTGGGTTTATCACCGCTTTTGTGGTGGCGCTGATAGCGATTAAAACCTTCCTGCAATTGATTAAGCGCATTTCGTTTATCCCTTTCGCCATTTATCGCTTTATTGTGGCGGCTGCGGTGTATGTCGTGTTCTTTTGATTGAGGAATAGTGTCGGATATGACGCTTGTGCGTCTTATCCGACCTAAGGGATTTCTGCAATATACTGAATTTAAAAAGTTAATCAGGCTTTGGGCAACGTTGTTCCTTCCAGCTGGCTACCGCAGCAATCCGCCGTCGGGTCAGCTCCTCACGAATCTCCACACCTTTAAATCCTGCTTCAACGACGGCTTTTGTCGGCACTGACTGCGCCACTTCCCAGGCTTCGCGCAACCAGCGGCCTTGCGGGTAGTCCGCTGATTCAAAACCGGTTCTGCCGCGCACGTCAGCCTCGCTGGTCAGCGCCAGTTGCTCGACACGCTGCGGTTTACGCCAGGCGTCGATGGAATCAAACAATTTGACGATGGTTTTTGGGTTCAGCATTGGGAAGGTGTGGATGAGATCGTGAAACTCAGCCACCAGTCTGGCTAAATCGCGAATTTCATTTGGCACGCGCAGACGCTGGCATAGTTGTTCCACTAACTTAACACCCGCCGGGCCATGACCATGATGACGCGGCCAAAGTTCTGGTGGCGTCAGTCCTTTACCGAGATCGTGGCATAACGTTGCGAAACGGACATCGACCTGCGGACTCAGCATCGCCGCCATTGAGAGCGTCATTAAGGTATGAATACCGGTGTCGATTTCCGGATGCCACCTGGCAGGGGCCGGAACGCCAAACAGGGCGTCAATTTCCGGGAATAAAACGCGCAGTGCGCCGCAATCGCGCAGTACCTGGAAGAACACCTGGGGATTGCGGGTAGTGAGGGTGCTTTCCGTCTCTTTCCATACCCGTTCAGGCGTCAGGTGTTCCAGTTCACCCGCATGGGTCATCTCGCGCATCAGCGCCAGAGTTTCATCGGCAATACGAAAACCGAGGTGGGCATAACGCGCAGCAAAACGCGCCACGCGCAGTACGCGTAACGGATCTTCGCCAAAAGCGGGGGAAACATGGCGCAACAGACGATTTTGCAGATCGCCCAGACCGTTGTACGGGTCGATAATCTCGCCGTTATCGTCCTGGGCCAGCGCATTAATGGTCAGATCGCGACGCTTAAGATCATCTTCCAGCGTGACATCCGGTGCGGCATAGCAGGTAAAACCGGTGTAACCGGAACCAGATTTCCGTTCAGTACGTGCCAGCGCATACTCTTCATGCGTTTGCGGATGCAGAAAAACAGGAAAATCGCGGCCTACCTGCTGGTAGCCCGCGTCGAGCATCTCCTGTGGCGTACTGCCGACCACCACCCAATCTCTGTCTTTGACCGGTAGCCCTAACAATGCATCCCGAACAGCACCACCGACCAGATAAATCTTCACGCCATCATCCCTTCGTCAAATACACAATTCCTAATAATAAGACAGTGCAACGAAGAAGGCGATTTAGTTCATCCAGCGATCTTTGCGTTTGCGCGTTGGGATCAGGTGCGGCAGTACCAGACCAAGCAGCAAGCCAAGCCCCAGCACGCCGCCACCATACATAAACCACTGCATGATGATGGTGCGCTGTTTGTCATCCAGCTGCACGCTGGCGGCATCGACCTTTTTCTGCGCGACAATCAGCTCGTTTTTCAGTTTCTGATTTTCTTCTTTTAACCCGTTGATCACGCTGTCGCTCTGCGCCACTTTTTGCTGCATTTCTGCGGTGCGCTGATTCCAGGTGTTATCGATATTGGTGAGTTTATCGGTCAGGGTTTTGACCTGATTTTCCAGATCTGGCACACGGGAGCGCAGGCTTGGCTCAGTGCTAAGTTGTTTCAACGGGATCCAGGCGGTACGGCCAGAGCTGTCTTTCACCTGGGCATAATTGGTGTTGGCGTCAGTTTGTAATAAGGTCACTTCCTCGCCGGCGTTAACCGTGCCCACGAGGCGATAATGATCTCCCGGACCGCTACGGACCCAGGTATTCAGTTCATCAGAAACATAGCGCGTTTCTTCAGCGTGTGAGACGGCAGTGGCGCTAAGTGCGAGTAAAGTTAATCCGATCAGGCGTAATTTTGGCATCAGGCTGTCGTTATTGTCATGGAAAGTGGAACGATAGTAGTGGCATCAGTGTCGCTACGCAAAGCATTCGACATCAATCGGAATCCTCTGTGTCAGGTCTTGCCACTGCTTCAAACTTTTACGCCCGTCAAATTGCCCGTTGCATGGCAATTTGGCGCAAAATACTATCTACTGACAAAAAAGATCGCATTAAGTTCGCCGTTCATCGTCACTTATGTGACATAACCGATAAGTAAAGGCTATGGCTCAGGAAATCGAATTAAAGTTTATTGTTAATCACAGTGCCGTTGAGGCGTTGCGTGACCATCTCAATACGCTGGGCGGCGAGCACCATGACCCCGTGCAGTTGCTGAATATTTACTACGAAACGCCGGATAACTGGCTGCGTGGGCACGACATGGGCTTGCGTATTCGTGGCGAAAACGGTCGCTATGAGATGACCATGAAAGTTGCAGGAAGAGTGACAGGCGGCTTACACCAGCGCCCGGAATATAACGTGGCGTTGAGCGAACCGACGCTCGACCTGGCGCAGTTACCGACGGAAGTCTGGCCGAACGGCGAATTGCCTGCCGATCTCGCTTCCCGCGTACAACCGCTGTTCAGCACCGATTTTTATCGCGAAAAGTGGCTGGTAGAGGTTGATGGTAGCCAAATTGAAATCGCCCTCGACCAGGGGGAAGTGAAAGCGGGTGAATTTGCTGAACCTATCTGCGAGCTGGAACTGGAACTGCTTAGCGGCGACACGCGCGCGGTGCTGAAACTGGCGAACCAACTGGTATCGCAAACCGGATTACGCCAGGGCAGCCTGAGCAAAGCGGCGCGTGGCTATCATCTGGCGCAGGGCAATCCAGCGCGTGAAATCAAACCGACCACCATTTTGCATGTTGCGGCAAAAGCGGATGTCGAGCAGGGGCTGGAAGCGGCGCTCGAGTTGGCGTTAGCGCAATGGCAGTATCATGAAGAACTATGGGTACGCGGCAATGATGCGGCGAAAGAGCAGGTGCTGGCAGCCATTGGCCTGGTCCGTCATACGCTGATGCTGTTCGGTGGCATTGTGCCGCGTAAAGCGAGCACTCACTTACGTGATTTATTGACTCAATGCGAAGCGACCATCGCTTCAGCGGTTTCTGCCGTGACGGCGGTCTACTCTACCGAAACGGCAATGGCGAAGCTGGCGTTGACCGAATGGCTGGTAAGCAAAGCCTGGCAGCCGTTTTTAGATGCCAAAGCGCAGGGCAAAATCAGCGATTCCTTCAAACGCTTTGCCGATATCCATCTTTCCCGCCATGCCGCTGAACTGAAAAGCGTTTTCTGCCAGCCGTTGGGCGATCGCTACCGTGACCAGTTGCCACGCCTGACGCGTGATATTGACTCAATCCTGTTGCTGGCGGGTTACTACGATCCTGTCGTCGCGCAAGCCTGGCTGGAGAACTGGCAGGGGCTGCGTCACGCTATTGCGACCGGACAACGCATTGAAATTGAACATTTCCGTAATGAGGCAAACAATCAGGAACCGTTCTGGTTGCACAGCGGAAAACGTTAATCAGGCAAGGATAAAATCGCTTATGAAGCCGCTCTCTTCACCGTTACAGCAGTACTGGCAGACCGTTGTTGAGCGGCTGCCAGAGCCTTTAGCCGACGAATCACTTAGCGCACAGGCGAAGTCGGTACTTACTTTCAGTGATTTTGTGCAGGACAGCGTGATTGCGCATCCAGAGTGGCTGACGGAACTGGAAAGCCAACCGCCGCAGGCCGACGAATGGCAGCATTACGCTGCCTGGTGGCAGGAGGCGCTCAGTAATGTGAGTGACGAAGCCGGGTTAATGCGTGAACTGCGGCTATTCCGGCGGCGCATTATGGTGCGCATCGCCTGGGCGCAAACGCTGGCACTGGTTACTGAAGAGAGCATTTTGCAGCAGCTCAGCCATCTGGCGGAGACGCTGATTGTTGCGGCGCGTGACTGGCTGTATGACGCCTGCTGCCGCGAATGGGGAACGCCGTGCAATGCGCAGGGCGAAGCGCAACCGCTGCTGATTTTAGGCATGGGTAAGCTGGGCGGTGGGGAGCTGAATTTCTCATCAGATATCGATCTGATTTTTGCCTGGCCGGAACATGGTTGTACGCAGGGCGGACGCCGGGAACTGGATAACGCCCAGTTTTTTACCCGCATGGGGCAGCGGCTGATTAAAGTGCTGGATCAACCAACGCAGGATGGCTTCGTCTATCGCGTGGATATGCGACTGCGTCCGTTTGGCGAAAGTGGCCCGCTGGTGCTGAGCTTTGCGGCACTGGAAGATTATTACCAGGAGCAGGGGCGCGACTGGGAGCGTTACGCGATGGTCAAGGCGCGGATTATGGGCGATAGCGAAGGCGTCTATGCTAACGAGTTGCGTGCGATGCTGCGCCCGTTTGTTTTCCGTCGTTACATCGATTTCAGCGTGATTCAGTCGCTGCGCAACATGAAAGGGATGATTGCCCGTGAAGTGCGTCGGCGCGGTTTGACCGACAACATCAAACTTGGCGCGGGTGGCATTCGTGAAATTGAATTTATCGTCCAGGTATTCCAGCTTATTCGCGGCGGGCGCGAGCCGTCGCTGCAATCGCGCTCTTTACTGCCAACGCTCAGCGCTATTGCCGAGCTGCATCTGCTTTCTGAAAACGATGCTGAACAATTGCGAGTGGCGTATCTGTTCCTGCGGCGTCTGGAAAACCTGCTGCAAAGCATTAACGACGAACAAACCCAGACGCTTCCTTCTGATGAGCTTAACCGTGCGCGGCTGGCGTGGGCGATGGACTTTGCTGACTGGCAGCAACTGACTGGGGCGCTGACCGGACATATGACCAATGTGCGCCGGGTGTTTAATGAATTGATTGGCGACGACGAAAGTGAAACTCAGGAAGAGTCGCTGTCGGAACAGTGGCGTGAGCTGTGGCAGGACGCGTTGCAGGAAGATGACACTACACCAGTGCTGGCGCATCTTAGCGAGGACGATCGCAAACAGGTGCTGACGCTGATTGCCGATTTCCGCAAAGAGCTGGATAAGCGCACAATCGGGCCACGCGGACGTCAGGTGCTCGACCATCTGATGCCACATCTGCTAAGAGATGTCTGTACACGTGAAGACGCTGCTGTAACGCTGTCGCGTATTACGGCCTTGCTGGTGGGGATTGTTACCCGCACCACCTATTTAGAATTGCTCAGTGAATTTCCTGCGGCGCTTAAGCATTTGATTTCTCTGTGTGCCGCATCGCCGATGATTGCCAGCCAGCTGGCGCGCTATCCGTTATTGCTGGATGAACTGCTCGATCCAAACACTCTCTACCAGCCGACGGCGACCGATGCCTACCGTGATGAACTGCGCCAGTATTTGCTGCGCGTGCCGGAAGATGACGAAGAACAACAGCTTGAGGCGCTGCGTCAGTTCAAACAGGCGCAACTGTTACGCATTGCGGCAGCGGATATCGCCGGTACGCTACCGGTAATGAAAGTGAGCGATCACTTAACCTGGCTGGCGGAAGCTATGATAGATGCCGTCGTTCAGCAGGCGTGGGTTCAAATGGTTGCCCGCTACGGTAAACCGAATCACCTGAACGAGCGCGAAGGGCGTGGTTTTGCGGTGGTCGGCTACGGCAAGCTGGGCGGCTGGGAGTTAGGCTACAGTTCCGATCTTGACCTGATCTTCCTCCATGATTGCCCAATGGATGCGATGACTGACGGCGAGCGGGAAATCGACGGGCGACAGTTTTATCTGCGTCTGGCGCAACGCATTATGCATCTGTTCAGTACGCGAACCTCTTCCGGCATTTTGTATGAAGTGGATGCTCGACTGCGTCCATCCGGGGCGGCGGGAATGCTGGTGACATCCGCAGAAGCATTTGCTGATTATCAGAAAAACGAGGCCTGGACGTGGGAACATCAGGCGCTGGTGCGTGCGCGTGTAGTGTACGGCGATCCGCAGCTCACCGCGCACTTTGACGCGGTGCGTCGTGAGATTATGACGCTGCCGCGCGAAGGCAAAACCCTGCAAACAGAAGTGCGGGAAATGCGCGAGAAAATGCGCGCTCATCTCGGTAATAAACATCGCGATCGCTTTGATATCAAAGCCGATGAAGGCGGAATTACCGATATCGAATTTATTACCCAATATCTGGTGTTGCGCTACGCTCATGAAAAACCGAAGTTAACGCGCTGGTCAGACAACGTGCGTATTCTGGAACTGCTGGCGCAAAACGACATTATGGAAGAACAGGAAGCGATGGCGCTGACCCGTGCTTACACGACGCTGCGCGATGAACTTCATCATCTGGCATTACAGGAATTGCCGGGCCATGTGTCGGAGGATTGCTTCACCGCAGAGCGTGATCTGGTGCGGGCAAGCTGGCAGAAGTGGCTGGTGGAAGAATGAAGTATGGTATTATCGCGCGCAAATTTTGAATCTCTCAGGAGACAGGAATGAAAGTAACGCTGCCAGAGTTTGAACGTGCAGGAGTGATGGTGGTTGGTGATGTGATGCTGGATCGTTACTGGTACGGTCCCACCAGCCGTATCTCGCCGGAAGCGCCGGTGCCCGTGGTTAAAGTAAATACCATCGAAGAACGTCCGGGCGGCGCGGCTAACGTGGCGATGAATATCGCTTCTCTCGGTGCTAATGCACGCCTGGTCGGGTTAACGGGCATTGACGATGCGGCGCGCGCGCTGAGTAAATCTCTGGCCGACGTCAACGTCAAATGCGACTTCGTTTCTGTACCGACGCATCCGACCATCACCAAATTACGGGTGCTTTCCCGCAACCAACAGCTGATTCGTCTGGATTTTGAAGAAGGTTTCGAAGGTGTTGATCCGCAGCCGCTGCACGAACGGATTAATCAGGCGCTGAGTTCGATTGGCGCGCTGGTGCTCTCTGACTACGCCAAAGGTGCGCTGGCAAGCGTGCAGCAGATGATCCAACTGGCGCGTAAAGCGGGCGTTCCGGTGCTGATTGATCCAAAAGGTACCGATTTTGAGCGCTACCGCGGCGCTACGCTGTTAACGCCGAATCTCTCGGAATTTGAAGCTGTTGTCGGTAAATGTAAGACCGAAGAAGAGATTGTTGAGCGCGGCAAGAAACTGATTGCCGATTACGAACTCTCGGCTCTGTTAGTGACCCGTTCCGAACAGGGTATGTCGCTGCTGCAACCGGGTAAAGCGCCGCTGCATATGCCAACCCAGGCGCAGGAAGTGTATGACGTTACCGGTGCGGGCGACACGGTGATTGGCGTCCTGGCGGCAACGCTGGCAGCGGGTAATTCGCTGGAAGAAGCCTGTTTCTTTGCCAATGCGGCGGCTGGTGTGGTGGTCGGCAAACTGGGGACATCCACGGTTTCGCCGATCGAGCTGGAAAACGCAGTACGTGGACGTGCAGATACCGGCTTTGGCGTGATGACCGAAGAGGAACTGAAGCTTGCTGTAGCGGCAGCGCGTAAACGCGGTGAAAAAGTGGTGATGACCAATGGCGTCTTTGACATCCTGCACGCCGGACACGTCTCTTATCTGGCAAATGCCCGTAAACTGGGTGACCGTTTGATTGTCGCCGTCAACAGCGATGCCTCCACCAAACGGCTGAAAGGGGATTCCCGCCCCGTTAACCCGCTCGAACAGCGTATGATTGTGCTGGGCGCACTGGAAGCGGTCGACTGGGTGGTGTCGTTTGAAGAAGACACGCCGCAGCGCTTGATCGCCGGGATCCTGCCAGACCTGCTGGTGAAAGGCGGCGATTATAAACCAGAAGAGATTGCCGGGAGTAAAGAAGTCTGGGCCAATGGTGGCGAAGTGCTGGTGCTCAACTTTGAAGACGGTTGCTCGACCACTAATATTATCAAGAAGATCCAACAGGATAAAAAAGGCTAACCGGAAAGCGCTTCACAGTTCTCGCGTTGTGCCGGATAGACCTATTGACGCTGTTGTTTTTTCAACCTAAAGTAAAGGAACAAGGGTAAGGGAGGATTTCTCCCCCCTCTGATGAGTTGTTAGTAAGTCGGGAAACTTAACAGTAACAACACAACCAGTATGATGACGAACTTCATCATAACCCTTTCCTTCTATAAGGCCCCTTCCTCGGGAGGGGCTTTCCCGTTTCAGCCCCTTGCTGACTCCCCGATTGTTGATGAGCGCCGGACTCCGCGCAACGCTTTCCCAGAGGCAGTTTTGCCTTCCCCGAGCAGTCACGCAAAACGCTGCAACGACCTGATCATTTGCAGTTTTTAGCGGAACGCAGATATAAAAAATCCCCGGCTTTTTGTGCCAGGGATGTTCATAGCTGAAAATTTATTCTACGTTTTCGGCGACGGGAGTTGTTGAGGTTAAGGGTGAAGTCAATGCAGCCAGTGAGCCGCCTGAAACGCCAATTTCATTGAGCAAGGAGTCAATCAGTGGTGCCTGTGTGCGGTAAGAGAGTGCGGCTGATAATACTTGTTCCGCCAGGTTTCCGCCCCCCACATTACCCGTGTTTGCATCCCCCGCAATACCACCACGATTCAGACCATCGACCTGAATAATCTTGATACCGTCAATGGACTTCATTGGTTCCACGGATTTCTCAATTACCGCAGGTAGCGCCTGCAACAAGGCCAGTTTGAATTTAAGGCTGGTTTGTTCGTCAGAAAGTACGTTGATAGCATCGTTCAGCGCACGTTGTGCTTCTGCTTCCGCCAGGCCTTTTTTACGCGTAGCTTCGGCTAACTCAACGATCGCCGCCGCCTGCATCTCTGCTGCTTCTTTTTCTGCTTTCGCCCGCACGGTCAATTCAACCGCTTTGGTTTCTGCATCCTGTGCTGCGGCAATCAGCGCCACCTGCTTGGCACGATCGGCTTCTGCGGTCTGGCGAGTGGTTTCAACGTTTTGTTGGGCGCTTACTGCTTCTGCGAGTGCAAGGTTAGCACGCGCTTCTGCCTGGGACTGTTGTTCCGATTTGGCGGCAATAGCGATCGATTTCGTCTGGTTAGCGATTTCGGTGACCTGCTGCTGTTCGATTTCTTTAATGCGAACTTCACGTTCAGCTTCAACTTTTCTGGAACGGACGGCCTGTTCGCGGTCGATTTCTGTTTCCTGAATCTGTCGTTCAGCCAGAATTCGCGTCTGCTCTGCTTCACGACGACGTTCAGCTTCAAAAGCCGCAATTTTCGCATTCTGCTCAGCGGTACGGGTTTTAACCTGCTGCTCCTGCTCAAGCGTCATAAACGCTTCTTGTTGTTCAATCTCCAACTTGCGCGAAAGTGCATCACGGTTTTTCTCACGCACCGCAACTTCTACATCCTGTTCAACTTCGTTACGTTCGCGACGACGGCGCTCCGTCTCCTGCGTCAGCTTGGTTAAACCTTCGGCGTCAAAGGCGTTGTTAGGATTGAAATGTTCTTTCGACGTCTGGTTAAAGTTGGTAAGTGAAACGCTTTCCAGTTCCAGGCCGTTTTTCGACAGATCTTCAGCAACGGTATTTTGTACGCCCTGCACGAAGTTCTCGCGGGTATCCTGTAACTCATGCATGGTCATTTGCGCAGCTGTTGCACGGAGGGCATCGACAAATTTATCTTCAACCAACATACGTAAGTCTTCAGGCGACAGGGTGCGTTGCCCCAGCGTCTGGGCAGCGGTGGCGATCCCTTCTACTGAAGGTTTTACCCGCACAAAGAAAGCGACAACGACATCGACGCGCATACGATCTTTCGTAATCAGGCTATCAATGGTTGAGCGGCTGACTTCCAGCTTCAGAGTATTCATATTAATGGGGATTATTTCATGAAAGATCGGCATCACGATTGCGCCACCGCTCATTACCACTTTTTGCCCACCTAAACCAGTACGAACAAAAGCTTGCTCTGCCGAAGCGCGACGATAGAGCCTGGCGAAAATAATTCCAATAATAAACAGAATGCATACGGCAATAATCGCGGTAAACATCCAGGAGGGCACAGAATTAACAATATCATCCATTATTAAATTTCCTTTTGATTAATAAATTACAATATTTGGGGCCAGGGATTGTTTTCCGCCAAATATCGAGTTGCAGAAAGTCTGCAAATAATTAACACTTTGTCTCCTTTAGTGAAAATTTTTCCTTCTTCAGGCTCCAGTAGTAAATAATGTATTTGGCCAAATTGATCGGTGAGTTTTCCTTCGCAGGGATTACCTGAAGTGGCTTGATGACCGGTAATTAACGCCATGCTACCAATATATTCTTCTTCTGTAATAGCTGAGCTATGATCGCGTGGAATCCAGGGCGCAACTATTTTACCGGTATAATGCACCGCAATAATCGTAAACAGTAAACTGACAGGAACCACAAACAGGTTCGAGAGTGGTGATTGCCAGACCATGATGCAGGTATGCTGCAACAGGATGCCAATAAGACCAAAAAAACCAGCCAGTAAGCAAAGAACGACGAGAGCTGGCAATCTTCCGATATTGAGATAATGAAGTGCCTGGCTAATATGACCTGTGGTTATGGAATCATAATGGTCAAGATGTGCATCAAGTGCACCGGAGAGCATGTGACCGCAGATAAGCGCAAAAATTTCTAAAAGGCCGATCAACAGTACAAAGGAAATAGCGAAAAGATAAGGGGTGTTATAGTCGGCGAATAAAATCATATGTCACTCCAATGTCCATTTAGTGACGCAATATTTACTTTAGGATAGTTTCCTTGCTTACATTTATCTTTGTTAATAATAACACATGTTAGAGAAGTTCTGGAAGAGAAAGTCTTTTAATATGGTTTTTTATTTTTCACTAAAAAGTGTGATCGGGGACAATATATTTACGCACGTTATGTTTAAAGGCACTACACTGATTGGGGAATACTGAAATCAGAAAAAGCATATGGCCTTAAAAGGTATGCGATAACCGGAGGATGTGCTTATGGATCATAGTCTTAATTCTTTAAATAATTTCGATTTCCTGGCGCGTAGTTTTGCCAGAATGCACGCAGAAGGTCGCCCGGTCGATATTCTGGCCGTTACTGGTAACATGGATGAAGAACATAGAACCTGGTTTTGCGCACGTTATGCCTGGTATTGCCAACAAATGATGCAAACCAGAGAACTTGAATTAGAACACTGATATTACGGGCCGTCTGGCCCGTTTTTGTGTTGCTTTATTCTGCTTTATCAATAGGCGGGATAGCCGGAGGAGATTGAAGATCTGCTACCGAATTATTGCGCGCTTCCAGTTCACTGATGCGCTGTTCCAGTAACGCCAGTTTTTCACGAGTCCGTAACAGGACTTGCGTCTGAACGTCGAATTCTTCGCGGCTTACCAGATCGAGACGTGTCAGCTGCGCTTGTAGGGTTTGGCGGATTTTTTTCTCCACATCTTCCCCGAACTCCCTGATTCCTTTAGGCATTGATTCGTGAACCTGGCGAGCGATTTGCTCAATTTTTTTCGGGTCAATCATTGTAGTTTCCCTGTACTGATAGGTGTTGAGTGCCATTGTAGTGCGATAAGGGTAAGTCATAAACCAGAATTATGTGAAGCTATGCGTTGCTGCCGCTAATCATTAGCGTTATAGTGAATCCGCTTATTCTCAGGGCGGGGCGAAATTCCCCACCGGCGGTAAATCAACTCAGTTGAAAGCCCGCGAGCGCTTTGGGTATGAACTCAAAGGACAGCAGATCCGGTGTAATTCCGGGGCCGACGGTTAGAGTCCGGATGGGAGAGAGTAACGATTCTGTCGGGCATGGACCCGCTCACGTTATTTTGGCTATATGCCGCCACTCCTAAGACTGCCCTGATTCTGGTAACCATAATTTTAGTGAGGTTTTTTTACCATGAATCAGACGCTACTTTCCTCTTTTGGTACGCCTTTCGAACGTGTTGAAAATGCACTGGCTGCGCTGCGTGAAGGACGCGGTGTAATGGTGCTTGATGATGAAGACCGTGAAAACGAAGGCGATATGATCTTCCCGGCAGAAACCATGACCGTTGAGCAGATGGCGCTGACCATTCGCCACGGTAGCGGTATTGTTTGCCTGTGCATTACTGAAGATCGCCGTAAACAACTCGACCTGCCAATGATGGTAGAAAATAACACCAGCGCCTATGGCACCGGTTTTACCGTGACCATTGAAGCGGCTGAAGGTGTGACTACCGGTGTTTCTGCCGCTGACCGTATTACGACCGTTCGCGCAGCGATTGCCGATGACGCAAAACCTTCTGATCTGAATCGCCCGGGCCACGTTTTCCCACTTCGCGCGCAGGCAGGTGGAGTACTGACGCGTGGCGGTCATACTGAAGCAACTATTGATCTAATGACGCTGGCAGGCTTTAAACCGGCTGGTGTGCTGTGTGAGCTGACTAATGACGATGGCACGATGGCGCGTGCACCAGAGTGCATTGAGTTTGCCAATAAACACAATATGGCGCTCGTGACTATTGAAGACCTGGTGGCATACCGTCAGGCACATGAGCGTAAAGCCAGCTGAAAACCGCTGCTTAATTTACTGCCTTAATCAAGAAACCGAAGTTGTAGCAGGCTTCGGTTTTTATTTTTCCCTGCTATGCAAGATGTTAATTCCGCTTCTCTTTCTATGAGAAAATTTCATTAATATCAGGCATTCTTTTTCATTATGATCAAAATCATATAATTGTTCCGTTATTATGCGACCATATGAATATATCCGAAAAAGGATATGTGAAATTTATGCGCTAAATGTTTAGTATTGTTAAATATTAAGGGTAAAAGGATGTTTATCGCCTGGTACTGGATTGTATTGATTGCTCTTGTTGTTGTGGGTTATTTCCTGCATTTGAAACGTTATTGTCGGGCGTTTCGCCAGGACAGAGACGCACTGCTTGAAGCGCGGAACAAATACTTAAACAGTACGAGAGAAGAGACAGCCGAAAAGGTAGAATAAGGCTTTAGTGAAGCTGGCAGAAGTTGTCCATGCGCTGGACAACTTCTGATGTTGCTTTTAACCAATTCCCGCCGTTTGTAGCAGCACTAAACTGAATCCCATCACTGACATTCCACATAGTACGCCATAGCTGGGGTTATTATTAGGGTCAATCTCTTTGGCGAGCGGCATTAATTCATCAACCGAGAGCGCTACCATAATTCCTGCAACCGCCGCCATGATTGCCGCCATGACCACCGGGGAAATCATGCTACCGAGGATTAACCACGCCAGCACACCACCAAGAATTTCTGCCAGTCCAGAAATCCCCGCCCAAAGAATCGCGGTGCGTTTAGACCCCGTTGCCGCGTAAACCGGGCCTGCAACCGCCAGACCTTCAGGAATATTGTGTAACGCAACGGCCAGTGCGATGCCAAAGCCCAGCTCCAGGTTGCTGCTCGCCGTGACAAAGGTGGCAATCCCTTCCGGGAAGTTATGCAGACTGATGCCGAGAGTGAGCAGAATGGCTGTGCGCTTGATCGATTTTGGCAACGGCTGCACCGATTTTTGCATTAAATCCTGCGGATGCGCATGTGGCAACATGCGGTCCAGGCCAAAATAGCCAAGCAGACCGAAGATAAACATTCCATAACCCAACACAGGTGACATTCCTTCGGCGGCTAATGCGGCAGGAAGCATTTCCATTAATGAGATGAGCAACATGATCCCCGCCGCAAATCCTAGCGAAAACGCCAGTAAGCGGTTCGAGGGTTTTTGCCCGAGAACGCCGAGAAACGCGCCAATAAACGTGGCTGCCCCCGCCAGTATGGTCAGAATGAGAGGTACTGACATCGACAACTCCTTATAAATCTTCACCTTCAGGCAGATCGTCAAAATAACTGATGATCATCATCATTGTTATCCGGGTTCTTACTCCGCCGAACAAGCGTATTGTGAGGATATCAAAATGACACCTTTAGTTAAGGATATCATCATGTCTTCAACACGTATGCCAGCATTGTTTTTAGGTCACGGTAGTCCGATGAACGTGCTGGAAGATAATTTGTATACCCGCAGCTGGCAGACGTTGGGGATGACATTGCCACGCCCGCAAGCAATAGTGGTGGTTTCGGCTCACTGGTTTACCCGTGGAACAGGAGTGACCGCGATGGAGACGCCGCCCACGATTCATGACTTTGGTGGCTTCCCGCAGGCGCTGTACGATACGCATTATCCTGCTCCGGGTTCACCTGCGCTGGCACAGCATCTGGTTGAGCTGTTAGCGCCGGTCCCTGTGACGCTGGATAAAGAAGCCTGGGGCTTCGACCACGGCTCGTGGGGCGTACTGATTAAGATGTATCCTGACGCCGATATCCCGATGGTGCAGTTGAGTATCGACAGTAGCAAACCTGCCGCCTGGCATTTCGAAATGGGGCGCAAACTCGCGGCGCTGCGTGATGAAGGGATAATGTTGGTCGCCAGTGGCAACGTGGTGCATAACCTGCGTACAGTGAAGTGGCACGGTGATAGTTCACCGTATCCGTGGGCGACGTCGTTTAATGAGTATGTGAAAGCGAATCTGACGTGGCAAGGGCCGGTGGAACAACATCCTCTGGTGAATTATCTCGACCATGAAGGTGGCGCGTTATCGAACCCAACGCCAGAGCACTATCTGCCGTTGTTGTATGTGTTAGGTGCGTGGGATGGGCAGGAGCCAATTACCATTCCGGTCGATGGTATAGAAATGGGCAGTTTAAGTATGCTGTCGGTGCAGATAGGTTAATAAAAGAACCCGAAGCCAGAATGACTGGCTTCGGGTGTTGCTGAGTTAGCCTCTGATGATTTTAAGTGCCCATGCGCCACTCATAATGACCAGCAGCACCAGACACATACCAAAAGCCAGCATACAAGCCTGAGCCATATTCATAAAATGCCATGGTGGTAGCAGATACCAGCCTTCAGATTGCTGATACATTTCCACAAACCACTGTTGCGTGCTGCTCAGTGTGACGCCATCAGGAACGATTGGTGCGTCATAGCCACAATCCCCGGTAGGCTTGAACCAATTTGGTGCCCACTGTGCCAGCGGCAGGTTAAAGGGAAAAGTTGGATCGGTAGAGCAACCCTGTACGCCAAACAGTGAATCGGGATCCGGATTATGTACTGCATGGTGGATATCGTTCAGTTTGAGCGAAAACTTCAGTCCCAAAATGCTGCCGTAAAATGCCATCACGCAGCCAATTAGCTTTAGGATGATGTTCTTTGGGTTGATCGCTGCAACCAATCCTCCAATAACCATCACAAACATGGCGTAGCGAATGTATACACATTGCTCACAGGGTGCCATGTAGAGATAGATCTGGAAGAAAGAGTGCGCCAGGATAATTAACGCGCCCATCGCAACGGCCATTAACAACCACAACAAGCGTTGCTCCTGCCATCTGACCAGTGTGTCAACTGGTGATGTGCGAAGATCTTTCCACATTCCCTTAATACCCATAGCCTGTTTCCCTGTTATTTGCTTGCTAACTCGCGGATAAGGTCTGCCATTGAGTCAATAGATTTAATACTCTTGGTGTAGATCAGGTATTTACCATTGACGACATACGCCGGAACGCCCTGGATTTTTGCAACTTCATAAGAGGCTTTCCATTTTTCCAGCGTTTCTTGAACTGCAGGCTCTTTCAGCGCGGCTTCAAAATCGGCCTGACTCATACCTGCGGCGTCCAGTCCGGTTTTGATAAAGGCAGCCGGATCTTTACCATCAGACCAGCGTTCTTTTTTGTCATGATAAGCCGCGTAATAAGCAAACTTGGCTTTCTTAAACTGAGAGTTAGCATCAAATAATGAAATACCTGCTGCTTTATCTTTATTGATCAAGACCGCAAAGACTTCGCTTGCTTGTTTGCCGTATTCACCTTTTGTTTCCAGATGGAATGGAGTAAAAGCAACGATATCTTTCACTTTTTCCGATACCGGACCGGTAACCGCTTTGTCGTACTTGTAACAGAACGGGCAGGCGTAGCTAAATACCTTAATCAGCGTTTTGTCGGCATTCGGAATAGGTTTTTCCAGAACCATGTAATCCGTGCCTTCGGTAAATGCAGAAGCGGTAAATGAAACAGCCAAAGCTGCGGTAAGCAGTATGGTTTTAAATAGTGATGAGATCCCTAATTTCGACATTTTTATTCCCTTCTTAATTATTTGAACATCTGTTGTGGACGGACTAACAGTGCACGATAGTGAGTCTGATTGGGTTTATCTGACAGCACGTCGATTTCCACTTTCACTTCTTTGGTTTTGTAATCGATTTCGTTCAACTTACCGACGGTTGGCTGCCCGACATCGAACAAATGAATAGAACCACCGAAGCCAAACATGGTGTTACGGTCGGCTTGATATTCAATGATGGAGGTAATCGGGCTATAGAAATCGTAGCCACGTTCTTTACCGTATTCCCACACTTGCTGAACGGTGCCTTTCTTCTCATCAATCTTATATTCCACAAAGCGGGAGTATTTCATGGTTGGTAAGGCAGGTTGTTCCAGATGACGCCCATCGCCATTATCAAAAATGGTGAGCGTTCCTTTGCTGGAAATCCAGGCGGTATGCTGGGTGTAGGTAAAGTCGAAGTCTGAGTTTTCGCACAGGCCATTTTCGTTACAGGTAATTGGCTTACCGTTAGCATCAACCGGTTTCAGCAGCTTGCTGGCCAGCGGTTTTTCCCAACCTTTAGAGGGCGCAAGGATCCATTTCACTTGCTTATCACGACCAATCTTCACAACACCCTGGTGACGAGAAGAGAGAATAATTGAGTCATCTTTTGCGTCATAAGCGATGGAATTAACGTGCGCCCAGTTACGGCCTGGCCCTACACCCAGAGCGTCGCCGAACGGTGTATCTGGTTCCAGTTTTGCCTGTTGTCCTGCATGGGCAAGGTCAACGTTAACGCAAACTGCACCTGCATCCAGCGCGCCGAGCAGTGCATCGCGTTTCGGATCGAGGATCTTCGTCAGATCCCATACATCTACAACGCGACCAGATTTATCGACTTCGAGGATATGGTCACGAATGGTGGTGACGTGTACGCCGTCATCGCGACGGTAATTGCTCTTACCTACGCGCAACAATACTGTGCCATTTGGCGTCTCAATGGATTCATGAGTAGCGTCAGCAAATCCGCGCGGTAGTTTGTGATCTTCGAGCACCTGCCCCATCATGTCGAACTCGTACCAGTGCTGACCTTGTACAGCGGTAAAGGTGCCGCGTGGCGTTTCGCGGATACCCATCAGATAACCACGCTTGTTGATATCGCGGTCACGACCATCGTAGAAAGTGTCTTGATCCAGCCACCAGCGGTATTCACCTTCGGTATCGACGATGAAAGTAAAGGGCGCGATATCAAAAGGGAGTGCGCCAGTTGCCGGACCCGCATCAAGGATACCGGCATTTTTATCTTTCTCACCATGCCAGTGGAGATCGGAACCTTGGGCGGTAAAGGTGTGGGTATTAACCAGATAGAGGCGATCTTCAAAACCCGGTGCGACTTTAATAACTTTGGTCTGTTGTAAATCGGAGATAGAGCGGTTATCCATGTAATTATTGACGATGGCCGAAGTGTGCACCACATAATCATCTTTCATGACCTTGCCGTTTTCTTTCCACTCAACGGTCACTTTGTTAGCAAATTTCTGATAAAGACCAAAAATCGGTACACCATCGTAAGTTTTTAGTGATTCCTGACCCACGGGATAGCTGATTTCTACGCCTTTTTCGCCCTTCCCATGGACGGTAACTTTGACGTCAGAAATAACATGGCTATCTAAGTCAACCAAAGCGGTCAGTGGTGCATTGCCGTAGGGATCGACAATGACCGCACCCAGTTGCCCGGCAGGCGGCGCTGGTTTAAAACCCGCAGCCATCACCCCCGATGCTGACAAACCCAGGGTTATCGCCACAGTTCCGGCTACGAGTGTTTTTCTATATTTATCAAACATGGATATATCTCCTTATATAACGCAAATATATAATAATGATGAATATCGACTGTTGAGAGGGTGCTAATAAATTCGTTACGTGAATATAAATATTAATTCAATAAAGAGTGAGAATGCTTTTGTGTTTCTTTTAAATATGTTGTTATTCGGTGAAACAAATATTTATGTTTAATGGATAGTAGGGGGGCAATATATCAATCACAATGTTCAATACTGTGTAGTGTGATCCCTGCAACATTGTTTTTTAATTATTAAATTTAAATCTGGTGAGATAAAAGTAAAGTATTTAAATAATATCAAATAGTTATGTTGTGATGTATTCACTTACTTTAATTACAATATCGCTTGCATATGACGATTTAACATTAAATTGAGTATTAATGTTAAATAAAGGTTGGATATGTATGTGTTTATATATTGATGGGAATTATGAATGGTGGATTATAAGAGATTGCCCCGCTTATCGGGGCAATATTAAGCTGTATTACTCAACAAAAATATGCGGATAAAACCGAGACATATCCTGGGTGATCAATGCACGGTCTTCACGAATGCCAATTCCGGCAGGTTGATCGTTCACCAGCCAGCTACCAATCAGCATATAGCTGTCGCCGAATTTCGGTAACGGGTGGAATTGCTGAACAATCATCCCTTCTTCGCCATACGGACCTTCCGCTGCTTCAATGGTTTTGCCGTTCTCAATGATCGACACGTTTGCGCCTTCACGGGAGAAGAGCGGTTTAACCACATATTTTTCCATTTGCGGATGATCATCTTCCGCAAAATAAGCGGGCAGCAGGTTCGGGTGATTCGGGAACATCTCCCACAGTAGCGGTAGAAGCGCTTTGTTGGAGATAATGCTCTTCCACGCCGGTTCCAGCCAGCGTACGCCTGCATCCTCCAGCTTGGTGGAGAACATCTCACGCAACATAAATTCCCACGGATACAGCTTGAACAGGTTGGAAATCACCTGATCCTGTAAATCCGTGAACTGACCTTTTTCACCTAACCCGATATCGTCGATGTAGAGGAACTCGGTAGCGATTTCAGCTTCCGTCGCGCAGTCCTGCAAATACTGAATGGTTCCGCGATCTTCCACCGTGTCGCGACAGCAGGTGAGATGCAGCAACTGGAAGCCATACTGTTCACGCAGCTCAACGAAGCGATCGATCAGCTTTTCTTGCAAACTGTTAAACTGGTCGCTGCCCTCCGGCAAGTTACCGGCGTTAAGCTGATCTTCCAGCCAGATCCACTGAAAGAACGCCGCCTCGTATAGTGACGTTGGCGTATCGGCGTTATTTTCCAGAAGTTTAGGTTCGCCAGTGCCATCCCACGCCAGATCAAGACGCGAATAAAGCGATGGCTGGTGCGTCAGCCATGACTGGCGCACAAAACTCCAGGTGTGTTTTGGTATGCGGAATTTGGTCATCAGCTCATCGCTGGCGATCACTTTTTCCACCACTTTCAGGCACATCTGGTGCAGTTCGGCGGTGACTTCTTCCAGCTTTTCAACCTGGGCGAGGGTCAACTTGTAGTAAGCATCTTCACACCAGTACGGCTCGCCGTACATGGTGTGAAAATTGAAACCGTATTCGTGGGCTTTTTCGCGCCAGTCCGGGCGCTCGGTAATACTGACTCTTTCCATCGGTATCAGCCACCCATTGAACGAGAAGAGGTGCCGGTTGCGCTACGCTGCATAGTGCTTTGTTTGGCAACAGATTCACCAAAACCGCCACGGGTAACGGTAGTGGTGGTCGCCGGTTTTGGTGCCATTGCCGTCTTCGGTACGGTCATGGTGCGGCCTGGCTGGGCTGCGCCATAGTTTTTACCCGTCGCGTCGGTATATTTACCGTAAGCCGGGCTGGCCGGGTTTTTCGAGGAGAACAGCGGCTGCTGTGCAAATCCCGCGCCGCCGCCCATCAGACGCCCCATCATGTAACCGGCCATCAGCGGCATCCAGAAACTTCCGCTGGATTGCTGGGCCTGCGCCTGGTTTTCTGGTGCCATACCAGCCTGGGCTGGTGCCTGCTGGCACTGACCTTCACCAAATTCAGCAACACAGTCTTCACGGGTGGCGTATTTCGGCGCAGTACGTTCGGCTTCTTTCAGCGCATTGTTGTACGCGGTGGTACATTCGGCGCTTTTGCCTGGGTTTGCAGCTGAACAGTCGTCAGCATTTTGATAGAGAGACACTGTTTCATCACTCTTTTCACAGCCAGCCAGCATAAAAACAGTGGCAACCGCGAGAGCGACTGGTGTCAGATGGCGTGCGCTCCAGTTTTTGCGGAACGATGCGTGGCGTATGGATTTTGTCCGTTTCATTTTTGTCTTCCGGGACCAGTGGTAAATACCCATCAGAATAGAGGATGGCTGGTCGAAATTGAAGCGAGAAGGGGGAAGAATGCGGCAGATAACCCGTATCTTTACGTTGCCTTACGTTCAGACGGGGCCGAAGCCCCGTCGTCGTCATCAGTTACGGAAAGGGTTATGACCGTTACTGGTGGTAGTGCGTGCGGATGTTTGCTGAACGACGGGTGCCGGGCTATCAGGCGCATAACCATCAGCAATAGCATTCTGTTCCGGCGTTTGCGGGGCAACGTTTTCCGGATTAGTGGAAACCGGTTTGCTCAGCGCATTGTTCAGTGCCAGCAGATCCTGCTCGTTCAACGTACCCAGAGCTGACTTAATATTCAACTGGTTAATCAGGTAGTTATAACGCGCATTTGCCAGCTCTTGCTTAGCGTTGTACAGCGTGGTGGTCGCATCCAACACATCAACAATGGTACGCGTACCAACCGAGTAACCCGCTTCCATCGCGTCTAATGAGCTTTGAGCGGAAACTACGGCTTGTTTGTAGGCGTTAATGCTACTGATAGAAGCATTAATGTTGTTGAAGGAGGAACGTACGGTTTGTACGACGCTACGATGCGCGCTTTCCAGTTGCTCGCTGGCACCAACAAAGTTGTACTGGGCCTGTTTCACCTGCGAGTTAACCATTCCGCCCTGATAAATCGGCAGCGAGAAGCTCAGGCCCACTTTGTTCTGGCCCATATTGCTGTCGTCATACTGGGTACCAGCGGCACCACGGGTTTTCGAACCGCTATAAGAGGTGTCAGAAATCCCGGTAGAAGCCGTTAAATCCAGAGTCGGTAAGTGACCATCCTGCGCCTGGCGAATTTGCTCGCGCGCCAGGTCCTGGCTCAAGCGCGCCTGTAACAACGACAGGTTGCGTTTTTCGGCTTCTTTCAGCAGCGTGTTAACCGGCTGTGGTTTGTCGGTTTTAAAGTTTTCGACATTCAGCGCCGCCAGTTCCGGATAGTAGTTACCGGTGATCTGGCGCAGTTGCTCTACCGCGTTATCAAGGTTATTACGTGCGGTCACTTCGTTCGCCAGCACGGTATCGTACTGTGCGCGGGCGTTCTGCACGTCAGTGATCGCTACCAGGCCCACGTTAAAACGTTGGGTGGTTTGATCTAATTGACGGTAGATCGCTTCTTTTTGCGCCTGTGTATAGGAAAGAACGTCAATAGCATTCAACACGTTGAAATAAGCGGTCGCGGTGTTGAGGATCAAGGTTTGTTGATCGGTCTGATACGTGACGTCCTGAATCCCAGCTGCTTTTTCCTGCAGCGTTAACGCACGCCATTTCGACATATCAAAAATGGATTGAGTTAACTGCAGGGACGCACTGGTCGCGTTAGAGTTGATGCCGTTCGCGTCGCGGTAGCCGTTGCTATAGGTGTAATCTGCACCTAAACCTAGCTGTGGCAGTAATGGACTGCGCGCTTCATTAATTTTTTCAAAGGCAGCATCACGATCGGCAGCAGACTTACGCAATTCCGGGTTACTAAGGCGTGCTTGCTGATAAACTTGCATCAGGTTCTCGGCCTGGCTCAACGAACTGAAACCAGAAAGGCTCAGGCCGATAAGAATGGGGAGCAATTTCTTCATTTGCATTCCTTGTGGTGAAGCAGTATTTAGCGCGATCAAACTGTAAAATTATTGCGGATTCTAGCAGAAGCCGCTACCGCAAAAGGTTGGCGTTACGTGCCATAGGGCGTTAATGTGCCTCAATTTAACACATGACTGCTCAAACGGCAGTCAAACGTCGCTGAAATTCACATTTAATTCACTATTAGTGCCAGGACATTAACAATGCTTAAGCCAGACAACCTGCCCGTTACATTTGGCAAAAACGATGTAGAAATTATTGCACGAGAAACACTTTATCGCGGCTTTTTTTCATTAGATCTTTATAGATTTCGTCATCGTCTATTCAACGGGCAAATGAGTCATGAGGTACGGCGGGAAATTTTTGAGCGCGGTCACGCCGCAGTCTTGCTACCCTTTGACCCAGTGCGTGATGAAGTTGTGCTGATTGAGCAGATTCGAATTGCCGCGTACGACACTAGCGAAACCCCCTGGCTACTGGAGATGGTTGCCGGGATGATTGAAGAGGGGGAAAGTGTGGAAGATGTTGCCCGTCGCGAAGCGATTGAAGAGGCGGGGCTGATAGTCAAACGGACCAAACCGGTGTTAAGTTTCCTGGCAAGCCCGGGGGGCACCAGTGAGCGTTCGTCAATTATGGTGGGCGAAGTGGACGCCACGACCGCAAGCGGTATTCACGGTCTGGCTGATGAAAACGAAGATATTCGCGTTCATGTGGTAAGCCGGGAACAGGCATACCAGTGGGTAGAAGAGGGGAAAATCGACAACGCAGCGTCGGTCATCGCTTTGCAATGGCTGCAGCTGCATCATCAAGCGTTAAAAAATGAGTGGGCATAAATGAAGCGTTACACACCTGACTTTCCTGAAATGATGCGCCTGTGCGAGATGAACTTTTCACAATTGCGCCGTTTGTTACCGCGCAATGACGCACCCGGCGAAACTGTAAGCTATCAGGTGGCAAACGCACAATATCGGCTGACGATTGTGGAATCGACCCGATACACTACCCTGGTGACAATAGAACAGACTGCGCCCGCGATCAGTTACTGGAGCCTTCCGTCAATGACGGTGCGTCTGTATCATGACGCGATGGTGGCTGAAGTGTGTTCAAGCCAGCAGATTTTTCGCTTCAAAGCGCGGTATGATTATCCTAATAAAAAGTTGCATCAACGCGACGAAAAGCATCAAATTAATCAGTTTTTAGCGGACTGGTTGCGATACTGTTTAGCACATGGAGCGATGGCGATTCCGGTTTATTAGCGTCGTGAAACCTAAGGACACCATTTGGAAAGCCTGTTAACCCTTCCTCTGGCTGGTGAGGCCAGAGTCAGGATTTTACAAATTACCGACACTCACCTGTTTGCGCAAAAGCACGAAGCCCTGTTAGGGGTAAACACCTGGGAAAGCTACCAGGCGGTGCTGGAGGCGATTCGGCCACACCAGCACGAATTCGACCTGATTGTCGCGACAGGTGATTTAGCGCAGGATCAATCCTCTGCGGCCTATCAGCATTTCGCTGAAGGCATCGCAAGTTTTCGTGCGCCCTGCGTCTGGCTGCCGGGCAACCACGATTTCCAGCCCGCGATGTACAGCGCGTTACAGGATGCGGGTATCTCCCCGGCGAAGCGGGTGTTTATTGGTGAGCAATGGCAAATCCTGTTGCTGGATAGCCAGGTGTTTGGCGTGCCGCACGGTGAGCTGAGCGAGTTTCAGCTTGAGTGGCTGGAACGTAAACTGGCCGATGCGCCAGAACGCCATACGTTGCTGCTGCTGCATCATCATCCGCTACCTGCGGGTTGTTGTTGGCTTGATCAACACAGCCTGCGTAACGCGGGCGAACTGGATACCGTGCTGGCGAAGTTTCCGCACGTCAAATACTTGCTGTGCGGTCATATTCATCAGGAGCTGGATCTCGACTGGAACGGTCGCCGCTTGCTGGCAACGCCGTCGACCTGTGTGCAGTTTAAGCCGCACTGTTCTAACTTTACGCTGGACACCATCGCGCCCGGCTGGCGTACTCTCGAGTTACATGCTGATGGCACGCTGACCACCGAGGTGCATCGCCTGGCGGACGCACGCTTCCAACCTGATACCGCTTCAGAAGGCTACTGATGTCTACGCTTCTTTATTTACACGGTTTCAACAGCTCGCCGCGCTCTGCAAAAGCGAGCTTGTTAAAAAACTGGTTGGCGGAACATCACCCTGACGTAGAGATGATCATTCCGCAGTTGCCGCCGTATCCTTCCGATGCGGCAGAACTGCTGGAATCCATTGTCCTGGAACATGGCGGCGATTCGCTGGGTATTGTCGGTTCGTCACTGGGGGGATATTACGCCACCTGGTTGTCGCAATGTTTTATGCTGCCCGCAGTGGTGGTAAACCCGGCGGTGCGCCCGTTTGAACTGCTGACGGACTATCTCGGTCAGAACGAGAACCCCTACACCGGGCAGCAATATGTGCTAGAGTCACGCCATATTTACGATCTCAAAGTCATGCAGATTGACCCGCTGGAAGCGCCGGATTTGATCTGGCTGCTGCAACAGACGGGAGATGAAGTGCTGGATTACCGCCAGGCGGTGGCGTACTACGCTTCCTGCCGCCAGACTGTCATAGAAGGCGGCAACCACGCATTCACGGGCTTCGAAGATTATTTCAACCCGATCGTCGATTTTCTTGGTCTGCACCATCTCTGACGATCAACTCGAATTGCTAACTTAAACCATGACGCAAACTTATAACGCTGATGCCATTGAGGTACTCACCGGGCTTGAGCCGGTTCGCCGCCGTCCGGGGATGTATACCGATACCACTCGCCCTAACCATTTGGGGCAAGAAGTTATTGATAACAGTGTCGATGAAGCACTGGCGGGCCACGCAAAACGCGTGGATGTAATCTTACATGCCGACCAGTCGTTAGAAGTGATTGACGATGGGCGCGGGATGCCGGTAGATATTCACCCGGAAGAGGGGGTACCGGCGGTTGAACTGATTCTTTGCCGTCTGCACGCGGGCGGTAAATTCTCTAACAAAAATTACCAGTTCTCTGGCGGCCTGCATGGCGTGGGGATTTCGGTGGTTAACGCCCTGTCGAAGCGCGTAGAAGTTAACGTACGCCGCGATGGTCAGATCTATAACATCGCCTTTGAAAATGGCGAAAAGGTGCAAGATTTACAGGTTATCGGCACTTGCGGTAAACGCAATACCGGTACCAGCGTGCACTTCTGGCCGGATGAAACCTTCTTTGACAGCCCGCGTTTTTCTGTTTCACGCCTGACGCATGTGCTGAAAGCCAAAGCGGTACTGTGCCCGGGCGTTGAGATCACTTTTAAAGATGAGATCAACAACACCGAACAGCGCTGGTGCTATCAGGACGGTCTGAATGATTACCTGGCGGAAGCGGTAAACGGTTTACCGACGCTGCCAGAAAAACCGTTTATCGGTAATTTCGCTGGCGATACTGAAGCGGTGGACTGGGCGCTACTGTGGCTACCGGAAGGCGGTGAATTGCTGACCGAAAGCTACGTCAACCTGATCCCAACGATGCAGGGCGGTACCCATGTTAATGGCCTGCGTCAGGGCCTGCTGGACGCGATGCGTGAGTTCTGTGAATACCGCAACATTCTGCCGCGCGGTGTAAAGCTGTCGGCGGAAGATATCTGGGATCGCTGCGCCTATGTGCTGTCAGTAAAAATGCAGGATCCGCAGTTTGCCGGGCAGACCAAAGAACGTCTCTCTTCGCGTCAGTGTGCGGCATTCGTTTCGGGCGTGGTGAAAGATGCTTTCATCCTGTGGCTGAACCAGAACGTTCAGGCGGCGGAGCTGTTGGCAGAGATGGCGATTTCCAGCGCCCAGCGTCGTATGCGTGCGGCTAAAAAAGTGGTGCGTAAAAAGCTAACCAGCGGCCCGGCGCTGCCTGGTAAATTGGCTGACTGTACCGCGCAGGATCTTAACCGTACCGAACTATTCCTTGTGGAAGGTGACTCCGCAGGCGGATCTGCCAAGCAGGCGCGCGATCGCGAATATCAGGCGATCATGCCACTGAAAGGTAAGATCCTTAACACCTGGGAAGTCTCTTCCGACGAAGTGCTGGCTTCGCAGGAAGTGCACGATATTTCGGTAGCTATCGGTATCGATCCTGACAGCGACGATTTGAGCCAGCTTCGTTACGGCAAGATCTGTATCCTGGCGGATGCTGACTCCGATGGTCTGCACATTGCCACGCTGCTCTGCGCTTTGTTTGTAAAACACTTCCGCGCATTGGTGAAACACGGTCACGTTTACGTTGCACTGCCACCGCTCTACCGTATTGACCTCGGGAAAGAGGTTTATTACGCGCTGACGGAAGAAGAGAAAGAGGGCGTACTTGAGCAATTAAAACGCAAGAAAGGCAAGCCAAACGTCCAGCGTTTTAAAGGTCTCGGGGAAATGAACCCGATGCAATTGCGCGAAACCACGCTTGATCCGAACACTCGCCGTCTGGTGCAGTTGACTATCGATGATGAAGACGATCAGCGTACTGACGCGATGATGGATATGCTGCTGGCGAAGAAACGCTCGGAAGATCGCCGCAACTGGTTGCAAGAGAAAGGCGACATGGCAGAGATTGAGGTCTGATAATCCTCCCGCCAGAAGAATAAAACATAGCCCGGTATACAAGTGTATACCGGGCTTTTTTGATCAAAATTCCATTTTCACCGTGAATTGCACTTCACGCGGATCGCCAATCTGATTCCCCAGATTATTTGTGGCGATGGAAGAGGTGTAATACGTTTTATCAAACAGGTTTTTGACGTTTAATTGCAGTGTGACCGGATACTGCAATTTCATTTTGTATGCGGCGAAGGCATCGGCAACGAAATAGCCTGGCAGATAATAGTCAGCCCCATTGGTTGCCGAACGACGGCTTACGCCATGTCCACCACCGCCAAACGTCAGTGTGTTATTGCCAGGCATGTTATGAATGTCATAAGTCAGGAATAGCGAACCGGTATGACGAGGAACATTCGGCAATGGTTTCCCTGCATAATCAGGATCCTCCAGAACCTTAGCATCGGTATAGCCGTAGCTGGCAATGATATTAATGTTTTCAGTTAATGCTCCCGCAAGGTCGACTTCTACCCCTCTTGAACGAACACGGCCTGCCGTTTTGGCAATGGTTTCATCACCAACACTTTCGGTATACAACACATTACGTTTATGGATATCAAACAGCGCAATATCTGCGGTGATACCATCGAATAGCTCGAATTTTGCCCCGACTTCGTAAGCATTAGATGATTCCGGTGGAAGATCGCCAATGTAGCTGGCAATTGACGACTGCGGCATAAATGTTTGCGAATAATTGGCAAATAAGGATACCGATGGCGTCAGTTTGTAGACCAACCCCAGTTTGGGAGTCCATTGTTCATCGCGGCTGTCAGTATTGACATTAAAAGGACGGCCTTTACCCGCATACTGCGTGTAATACTGATAGCGGATCCCGGCGACGGCAATCCAGTTATCGGTCAGATAGAGTGCGTCCTGTGCATACGCTGAGTAGCTCTCCTGTTTGATCGTCTGATCACTGTCCGACGCCGAAACCGTTGTACATTTGCTGGTATTACCATAAACAGGGTTGTAGATATTGAAATCTTTAGCTTTTTTACAGCGAATCATATCTGTACGCAGAAGATCATAATATTCATATGACACCCCACCCAGAATCTCATTATAGAATCCGGCAATATCAACATTCCCTTGCAGATCCGCACGAGTAGCATGCATACGCTGGGTAGATCCCTGAGTTGCATCAACACGCCGTGTCAGTGTTCCTGTCGTTGCATCATACGCGGTAACACGCGCCTGATTATCGCTGTATTTATCCTGGCTGTAGCTGTAATCAAAGCGCGCTGTCCACTGGCTATTGAGATGATATTCTGCGTTGAGTTGCGCCAGATCGGACTGACCATCTGTAATATTAAACGGTTCGTCAAAACGTATTTTTCGATCAACGTTTACGGGCTGTTTCGTCGTAAGGTCGAAAATCGTTCCACGATCGAACGGAGTTTTATAGTCCCGATGGGAATAGAGCATGGTTACTGTTGCATTATCACCAAACCAGGTGAGTGACGGGGCAATAAATGTACTGCGCTCTTTACCGAAGTTTCGCCAGTAATCTTCATCCTGCACTTCCCCGGTAAGGCGATACGCCAGCTGAGTGCCTTCAATGGGACCTGTGATATCAAGTTGCCCAGTGCCTCCGCCAAAACTGGAGGACGTGGCTGAGACAGAACCATGGAATGTTTTTTCCGGGCGCTTGGTCACGACGTTAATCAATCCGCCAGGATCGAGAATGCCATACAGCGTGGAGGCCGGACCTTTTAGCACTTCCACACGTTCTGTGGCGGCGTTGAAACTGCGAGGAAGTACAGTTCGCAGGCCGTTGGTCATGATGGAGCCATCCCGGTTTGCGCCAAACCCACGACGTACAAAGGCGTCCTGAGTTCCGCCTAATGTATTGGTCTGTACCACGTTACTGACGTTATAAAGCGCTTCATCCAGCGTCGTCGCATTCTGATTTTCCAGAACCTGATCGCTAACCGTATTGACCACCTGCGGGATATCCAGCATCGGCATATCGGTTAATGTCGCCGTGGAAGTGCTCAGAGGTTGATAACCATCGGTCGCCTCAGTTGCGGTATTTGCATCCGCTGTAACAGTGATTGTTTCGCCATCTTTGGTCGTTGCAGTGTCGGTTGCATGAATCATTGGTGCTGCAAAGAGCAGTGAAAAGAGCGCCCGACCTTTGATTCCTGAGAATGAAGGTGTGAACTTAGCCATTTAGTCTGTTATCCCAAAAACTCACGGATTGTCGTGAGTGAAAATTGTTTCTTGTTGCTCACTAAGCACTATCCGTTTGTTATTTCACCATCGGATATGTAATTGAGAATCATTCAACCATGCGGTGATGTAGTAGTAAATGAGAAATAACAAAAAATTGCTACATGTGTTTTTATGAGAGGTTAATGCAATTCAATTGATGGTAATTTATTAATATTTAATGGTTTTATTTTTATCTTTAAAAACATTTCACCTGTTATTTACCTTGTTTTTGTATGGATTTTAACTTCTTGACTACTACATTTTGTGGCGTCAAACTCTCAAAGGAGAATGAGTTTTATTTTTGTTTGTCTTTGATTAAGTTGGCGTACACGTGGCACATAACGCAAAAGGGCAGGGGCTGATCCTCGACAATGTTTCTGCCGGGTATCACAAGAAAATCATTGTTGATGGTGTTTCTTTCTCCGTTCCCACAGAAAAAATGACCGTTCTGGTTGGGGCAAACGGCTGTGGAAAGTCGACGTTGCTCAGCACCATTGCACGTATCTTGCAACCCATGGGCGGTTCGATATTGCTGGATGGTAAAGCGATTCACGAGCAACCAACGAAAGCGTTATCCCGTAGACTTGGGATCTTGCCGCAGTCGCCATTATTGCCGGAGGGCTTAACCGTTTATGAACTGGTATCGCGTGGGCGTTTTCCCTGGCAAAATTTCATACGTCAATGGAGCGACGCCGATGAGCTGGCGGTAGAAGAGGCCCTGAAATTAACCGGTACGCAGGAGTTTGCACATTTACCTGTTGAAAAACTCTCTGGTGGGCAGCGTCAGCGTTGCTGGATTGCGATGGTGTTGGCGCAAAAGACGCCTTATATCCTGCTGGATGAACCCACAACCTGGCTTGATTTACGTTATCAGGTTGAAATTCTTGAGTTATTACATGATTTAACACGTCATCACGGGCGTACAGTCGTCGTGGTGTTGCATGATCTGAATTTTGCCGTCAATTATGGCGATACGTTGATATTTTTACGCCAGGGGAAAGTGGTGCGTGTGTTGAATGAGGGGGAGCATTGCACGCCTGAGCTGGTAAAAGCGGTCTTTGACGTTGATGTTCACGCATCAATAAATCCTCTGACGGGAAAGCCGTTCTTCATGCCGTTTCGTGGTGTAGAAAAAGTATGATGCGCACAGGGCTGGTTACTGTAATTTTCCTCGCCTTACTGCTGGTGGGATGCGTGGTATATCCAGGGATTGGTGCCCGATTTATTGCACCACAAACGGTGTTGCAGGCATTTCTTCATTTTGATCCGCAAAACTTCGATCACAACGTAATTGTAAGACTCCGTTTGCCGCGTTTAGCGGCAGCATTGCTTACCGGTGCTTCTCTTGGAGTTGCTGGTGCTTTGTTGCAGGCTGTCATTCGTAACCCATTGGGGGAGCCACATATTTTAGGCTTAAATGCCGGAGCCGCTCTTGCTGTCGTTGCTGCCAGTGCGCTTGGACTGGCCTTTCCGGTTGGACGCCCACTGCTGGCATCTACGGGGGGCGCGTTATTGTTCCTGTTGATATTGCTGCTTTCCTCCGCAGGGCGTTCAGGGTTAACGCCAATGAAAGTTACTTTATGCGGCGTGGCGCTATCGGCGTTCGTGTCCTCAATAACGGCTGCAATCCTGATTCTTGACGAACAAACACTGCTGGCGATGCGGACATGGCTAGCAGGTGATTTAGCGGGGCAGGATTGGGCGACGCTGGGTACGTCCGCCTGGTTTTCTCTGGGGGGATTTGTGTTAGCCCTTTACCTTGCACCCTCCCTTAACATGTTGGCACTGGGCGATCGCATGGCGCAGGGGCTGGGCGTCTCTGTACTCCGCACGCGAACATTCACCCTGCTTGCGATCGCGTTGCTCTGTGGCGCAGCCGTATCGATTGCTGGCCCCATTGGTTTTGTCGGCCTGCTAGTACCGCAGATTGTCCGGCGTCTGGTATCAGCGGATCTGCGCGTTCTGCTCCCTCTTTCAGCTTGTGTCGGCGCACTTTTGTTATTACTGGCAGATATTATTGCCCGTACGCTTTTCACGCCCCATGAATTAGCGACCGGTGTCATGACGGCGTTAGTTGGTGCGCCTGTTTTTGTCATTATGGCGACGAGGATGTTCAAATGAGTCGGATAATGAACGTCGGGCTACGCCCACTACGTGTTGGTAAGTTTTCGACACTGGTACGCCCTAAAAATCTGCTGTTGCTTGGTGGGCTGTTCCTGCTTGCGGTTGGAATACTGATATTCGGTCTGATGCAGGGTTCTTTCTCTGTTCCGGCATCGGAAGTAGGACGAGCGTTGTTTGCTCCAGAAAACGTAAGCACAGACGCACGTTATATTGTGCAGGATATTCGCTTGCCGAGAGTCATCATGGCATTGCTATGCGGGGCCATGTTAGGTATGGCAGGGGCCGCAATGCAATCCATTGCACGTAACGGCCTTGCCGATCCTGGTTTAATCGGCGTCAAAGAAGGATGTAGCGTGGCTGTGCTGTGGCTGATTTTCCAGTTTCCAATGCTGGGAATGTTCTGGCGTCCAGTGGCTGGTCTTGCTGGCGGCCTGTTGGTGGCTTTAATCGTGATTTTTTGTGCGCGCGATATTTCCCGCCCGCGATTTGTTCTGATTGGTATTGGTGTTTCCTGGTTTTTCGCCGCCGGTATCGGTGTATTTATGACCACTGCAGATGTTCGAGATGTACAAACTGCATTGATGTGGTTATCGGGAAGCCTGCATGCAGCTAACTGGATGTTAGTCGGTATTTCAGCCTGTTGGATGTTGCCAGCCGCTCTTTTATTGCTGTTCACCGCCAGGACGGCGGATATCGCTCTGCTTGGTCATCAGGTTGCAACCGGGTTAGGGGTGAATAGTTCTCGCCTGGCGTTGTTACGTGTCGCCGCACCCATAATCCTGACAGCCGTCTGCGTTTCGTGTGTTGGTAACATCGGTTTTGTCGGATTGATAGCACCCCATATATCACGTTTTATTCTACGTGGCGGGCAGACGACATTACTGCTGGGGAGCGCCGTATCGGGGGCGTTGTTAGTTATTCTGGCGGATAGCATTGGTCGTTTGGCTTTTTTGCCTTTGCAACTGCCTGCCGGAATCATTATCTCACTGATTGGTGGACCATTTTTTTTGCTACTGCTCTGGCAGCGCAGGAACAGTTTTTAACGGGAGTTATATGCGTTTATTTTTTTCTCTGCTGATACTGTTGTCATTTTTTTCCCGTGCAACAGAACCTGTTCAGGTATTTACTGATGATTTAGGGCGCAAAGTCACTGTTCCTGCTCATCCAAAGAGAATTGTCTCTTTACACGATCTTGATATCACTATTCCTCTGATTGAGCTCGGTGTACCTCCTGTCGCCAGCCACGGGCGAACTCGGCCTGACGGTAGCCATTTCATTCGATCTGGCGCGTTATTGACAGGTGTCGACTTTGATAATTCATCGATCGCCTTTATTGGTACCGCTGATATTGATATTGAAGCGATTGTGGCGGCAAAGCCTGACCTGATCATCACAGAACCGACCCGTAATACGCCCATTGAACAACTTGAAAAAATTGCGCCCACGGTGAGCATTGATCATCTCAAAGGGGGCGCGCCAGAAATCTATCGCAAGCTGGCAGAACTTACAGGAACGCAGTCGCAGCTGGCGATACTTGAACGCCGCTATCAGGCACAAATCAATGCGCTGAAGGCGACGCTGGACAGCCAAAAAATAACGGTATCGGTGATTCAGGCAAACCAGGGAAAAATTAATGTGATGCATAGCTATCATTCGCTGGGGCGGGTATTACGCGATGCTGGTTTTCGTTTTCCGCCGCTGATTGAGAGCATTCCTGAAGGTGGGCGAATGGATGTGAGCGCGGAGCGTTTACCTGAACTGGATGCCGATTTTGTTTTTGCAACCTGGCGCGGTGACACCGGTGGTAAACCTCAGGATGAGCTGGCAGCAATGGAAAAAGTCATGCCGGGATGGTGTCAGTTTCTGACTGCCTGTCGTTCCGGGCGTTATGTGCTGATTTCTCGTGAAGAGGCGATTTCTAACTCCTTTGCATCTCTGGGGCTGATGGCTGCGCAGATACAATCACAAATTGCAGGGCGACCTCTACCGGAGGATAAATGATCCAGAAAGATAAAGCGCGGGTTGATATTTTTGGTGAGCGTTTTCGCACTCGCGCGAGTCAGTTAACGCCTGGGTTAAGAGTTGTCGCCAGCTACATTAATGAGCATCGTGAAGTGGTACTCGAGCAAACGGCGATGGAAATTGCGGCCACGTTGAACACTTCCGATGCCACAGTTATCAGGGCTATACAGGCCCTGGGGTTTGCCGGGCTGCGTGATCTGAAACGCACTCTGGAACAGTGGCTTGGTCCAGCCCTTAGTTCCAGCGAAAAGATGTCTACGACGGTGAGTAACTTGACGAGCGATGTTAACACCGCAATCGACTTTGTTCTTGAAGGGCATTTGTATACCTGTAATGTCCTGTCAGAGCCTGAAAACCGCCACGCGCTTGCGCAAGCTGTAGCGTTGTTGGTGCAGGCACGGCAAGTCGCTATTTTTGGCATTGGCGCTTCGGGTATCCTGGCGGACTATACCGCACGACTATTCAACCGCATAGGTTTGCCTGCCACGGCACTAAACCGTACGGGTATTGGCCTTGCCGAGCAACTGATCGCGCTTCAACGTGGCGATGTTCTGATCATGATGGCGCAAAAATCTGCGCACCGGGAAGGGCTGACAACGCTTCGTGAGGCGAGGCGGCTGGGGATCCCTGTTATTTTGCTGACAAACGCGCTGGATTCGCGTTTTAGCAAAGACGCCAGTATCGTGATTCATGTTCCGCGCGGGGATGAAAAAGGGAAAACGCCGCTACATGGTACGGTATTGTTGTGTCTGGAAATGATTGTCTGGTCGGTAGCTTCCGCAGTGCCGCAGCGTGCGGTTAAAACCATTAAGCGAATTAACGATTTCCATCGAGGACTGAAAACGGGAAGAAAGAATGGCTAATCTGGGCTGAGACCGGTAGCAACACCGGCCTCTTTTCAGGAATGTTAAATCCCCGGTTGCAGGATGCGGATATTCATCTCCAGCACATCGCCTTTTACGGCCTCGCTGTACGCTTTCATGTGCGGGGTCTGCAAGTGCGCTTCAAGATGCGCGATGCTTTCCCACTGCTCAATCATCACGATAGAATCCGGTGCCATAGACTGGAAACTCACGCCAGCAGCGCAATCCACCATTGGCGCATAGCCGTGGCAACCTTCTTCTTTCAGTACGGTTGGAACGATTTTAGCAAACTGATCCAACACTGCCTGACGGTGATGTTGACCAGGACGAGTACGGATTTCTGCGATTACTGTAATCATGGTTAACTCCTTCTAAAGCCAGAGCTCTAGTTAACCAAAAATTTCCACAAGATGCTTGCGATATTCTTCAGTATAGCGGGGAACATCAGGCATTTTTATCACGTCATTAGCGATAAATGTCGGCAGCGGTTCCATGCCAAGGAATTGGTTTGCTTTATGGAACGGCAGGTACACACCGTCAACACCAACGCCGTGGAAGAACTGATCTTTTTCGGTGAAGGCTTCCATTGGTGCGTTCCAGGTCAGAGAAAGCATATATTTTTTGCCCTGTACCAGGCCGCCGGAGCCGTATTTTTTCGACGGATCTTTGCGGGTACGACCATCGCTGGCATACAGCGTCCCGTGACCTTCGGTGAATACATCATCAATGTATTTTTTCACTGTCCACGGCGCGCCCATCCACCAGCCTGGCATCTGCCAGATCACCGCATCAGCCCAGAGAAAGTTTTGTACTTCCGCTTTGACATCGTAGTCGCTGTCGGCGCGAACGATGCGGACATCATGCCCGAGGTCGCGCAGTGTGCCATCCGCGACTTCGGTCAGGGTGTCGTTCAGTTGACCATTGGAGTGGGCGAATTTTTTCGCGCCGTTGATAATCAGGATGTTGCTCATTTTTTAACCTCAAGGTGAGACGTTTGCCGACTATAGTACGTCACAGAGCGGTACGGTGAAATTAGCAAAATGTGCAAAGTCTTTTGCGAATTTAGCAAAAGTCTTACCCTTACCAGCTTATCTTCGCCTCAAATCCACCTTGTTCCGCATTCCCAAATTCAACATTCATGTCATGCAGCTTGGCGATTCGCTGGACAATCGATAGCCCAAGTCCACTGCCGGTAGCGGTTTGTCCGGGTGGGCGATAGAAGCGTTCGCCAATTCTCGCCAGTGCCTCTGGCGTCACACCGGGGCCGTTATCCCTCACGATGAAATTATCGGCATTCAGCGTGACGTCCACCACGCTACCTTGTGGACTGTAACGCACGGCGTTATCCAGCAAATTTCGCACCAACAAACTTAGCAATAGCGGTTGTCCGGTGCGTTTGATGCCGTGGGCATTGAGTGTCAGTCGCACGTCAATTTTCGCCTGCTGCGCCGTGTGGTAAATATCCATCACCGACGATTGCAGGAGATCTTCAAGCGGGATCTCCGCGACGTCCTGAAGGTTATCCAGTGAGTCCAGCCGCGATAGCGTGAGCAGTTGATCAACCAGACGAGTAGCACGATCGATTCCGGAATGTAATTGAAGCAGCGCTTTTTTCCGCGCCTGCGGATCATCGTCAGAGAGCTGCGCAACTTCGGTTTGCACTTTCAGCGCCGTTAACGGGCTACGAAGTTCGTGAGCTGCGTCGGAAGTAAAGCGTCGTTCACGAACCATCATCGCATGTGTGCGGGCGAACAGTTGATTCAACGACTCAACCAGTGGGCGCACTTCGCTGGGTACGCCCGTCGCGTTTAGTGGTTTTTCCGAGTCAGGGTCACGCATACGTAGTGCCAGCGCCAGTTTGTTCAGCGGCGCGAGTTCACGACCCAGTAGTACCATCATGATGATTAACATAATCGGCAGTGCGACCAGCCACGGGATCAATTGTCCGGCAACAATCGCCAGCGCCATGTCTTCACGGTATTCCCATTCCTGACCCACAACGATGCGATATTTGCCATCAGGTGAGGTCATCCAGACAAAACGCCAGGGATCGTCTTCACCGACCAGTTGCCCGTCAGCAAAACCTTCCCGCTGATAGCTATAAGGAATATCTTCTCCGTTATCGCCATCGTTAAGGACCATTCTGCCGTCGTGGGTAAAGATGGCAAAGGTCAGCGCATCGTCATCAACATGACCGTGTTTTAATTTATTTGGCGTCTGTGCCATGCGATCTGCCGCGTTGATTTCGTTGAGATCGAGCGTACTTAACCGCTTGGCAAACAGCATCAGTTGGGTGTCGAACAACTCATCGACGTTATCCGTTGTTTGTTTCCAGGCGACAAAGCTGGAAAGCAGCCAGGTCACTGAGGCCAGAATTAAAAAGATTAGCGTCAGCCTGACTCGCAGACTAAGACGTTGGGTAAATTTCATTTCTCACCTAATGTGTAGCCAATACCATGAACGGTACGAATAAAATCACTGCCGAGTTTGCGTCGCAGATGATGCACATGCACTTCAACGGCATTACTGGTGACCTCTTCGTCCCAGGTATACAGTTTCTCTTCAATCAGTTTGCGCGGCAGTACCCGACCAGCGTTACGCATCAGTAATTCCAGCAGGGCAAATTCTTTTGGTTTCAGCGTTAAGGGTTCGCCAGCCAGCGTGGCGATACGTTTGCCGGGGTCGAGCATGACGTTGCCGTGGCGCAGCTCGTTGCTGGCCTGGCCGTTGGTTCGGCGCATCAGAGCTTCCAGCCTGGCGGCGACTTCTATCAACGCAAAAGGTTTACACAGATAATCGTCAGCTCCCAGACGCAGCCCTTCTACACGTTCCGCCAGCGCATCGCGCGCGGTCAGGATCAAAACCGGCTCACGCTGACCTTTTTCTCGCCATTCGCGCAAAATATCGCGACCATCCATGCCCGGTAAGGTTAAATCCAGGACCACCGCATCATAAGGTGCGCTATATAGCGCCTCTTTTCCCTGACGACCTTGTGTAAACCAGTCGACGCTAAAACCCATTTTACTAAGGCCCGTTTTGATGCCGTCGCCAATCAGCATGTCATCTTCTATCAGTAAAATTCGCATTTTTTCATCCCTGCGATAACCGTATTTGCTGCCAGTAAACCGTGTTGTAACGCGCTCTGTACAGCATTAAATTTTATTTTTTTCCCTTAAGAAGTTGTTAAGGACTATCTTGTTAAATGCTCGGAAACAGACATTAAAGGGAGTAATAAACATGAAAAAATTCGCAGCAGTAATCGCAGTAATGGCCCTGTGCAGTGCACCGGTTATGGCAGCAGAGCAGGGAGGTTTTTCTGGCCCATCGGCAACGCAAAGTCAGGCCGGAGGATTCCAGGGGCCGAACGGCAGCGTAACGACCGTAGAAAGCGCAAAATCCCTGCGTGACGACACCTGGGTAACCCTGCGCGGCAATATCGTTGAACGCATCTCTGACGATCTCTACGTGTTCAAAGATGCCAGCGGTACTATCAATGTGGATATCGATCACAAACGCTGGAACGGCGTGACGGTGACGCCGAAAGATACGGTTGAGATTCAGGGTGAAGTCGATAAAGACTGGAACTCTGTTGAAATTGACGTCAAACAGATCCGCAAAGTAAATCCGTAATTGTTACCGCTCCCGGGACGCGTTCCCGGGAATAATTTCGCAGGGAGGCAAAATGACAAACCTGACACTGGATGTAAATATTATCGATTTCCCATCAATCCCTGTGGCGATGTTGCCGCACCGCTGTAGCCCTGAGTTGCTCAACTACAGCGTGGCGAAATTTATCATGTGGCGTAAAGAGACGGGGCTTTCTCCTGTTAACCAAAGCCAGACTTTTGGCGTCGCCTGGGACGACCCTGCCACCACCGCACCAGAAGCGTTTCGCTTTGATATCTGCGGCAGCGTTAGCGAACCGATCCCCGATAATCGTTATGGCGTAAGTAATGGTGAACTTACCGGTGGACGTTATGCTGTGGCCCGCCATGTTGGCGAGCTGGACGATATTTCACACACGATATGGGGCATCATTCGCCACTGGCTTCCGGCAAGCGGCGAAAAAATGCGCAAAGCCCCGATCCTGTTTCACTACACCAATCTTGCCGAAGGGATGACAGATCAGCGACTGGAAACGGATGTTTATGTACCGTTAGCGTGATGGGGAATCTTTACCGGAGTGTGAGCCAAATCACTCGCGATAAGTTTGAGCGAACAATGCCACAGGCGTATTGTTGTTGGGCTTATAATTTCTCCGGTAAGGAATACCATGTATACGCGAAATTTATTATGGCTGGTCAGCCTGGTAAGTGCGGCTCCTCTCTACGCTGCTGACGTTCCCGCCAACACACCCCTCGCCCCGCAACAAGTCTTTCGTTACAACAATCATAGCGACCCAGGTACGCTCGACCCGCAAAAGGTGGAGGAGAATACTGCCGCGCAGATTGTGCTGGATCTGTTTGAAGGTCTGGTATGGATGGACGGTGAAGGCCAGGTGCAGCCCGCTCAGGCTGAACGCTGGGAGATACTGGACGGCGGCAAGCGCTATATTTTCCATCTACGTAGCGGTTTGCAGTGGTCAGACGGTCAGCCTCTGACGGCAGAGGATTTTGTCCTCGGCTGGCAACGTGCGGTTGACCCGAAAACGGCAAGCCCTTTTGCTGGCTATCTGGCACAGGCGCACATTAACAATGCCGCGGCTATTGTTGCGGGTAAAGCAGATGTTACATCGCTGGGTGTCAAAGCGATGGATGATCGTACTCTTGAAGTTACGCTTGAGCAGCCAGTTCCTTGGTTCACGACGATGCTCGCCTGGCCGACGCTGTTCCCGGTTCCTCATCATGTCATCGCTAAACATGGCGATAGCTGGAGTAAGCCAGAGAACATGGTTTACAACGGTGCCTTTGTGCTTGATCAGTGGGTAGTTAACGAAAAGATTACTGCACGCAAAAATCCAAAGTACCGCGATGCGCAACATACAGTATTGCAACAGGTTGAGTATCTGGCGCTGGATAATTCGGTCACCGGCTATAACCGCTATCGCGCGGGAGAGGTCGATCTCACCTGGGTTCCGGCGCAGCAAATTCCCGCCATTGAAAAATCACTGCCTGGCGAGCTACGAATTATCCCGCGTCTGAACAGCGAATATTACAACTTTAACCTTGAGAAACCGCCATTTAACGATGTGCGGGTGCGTCGGGCGCTATATCTTACGGTTGATCGACAGCTTATTGCGCAAAAGGTACTGGGGTTGAGAACGCCCGCAACCACGCTGACGCCGCCAGAGGTAAAAGGCTTTAGCGCGACGACGTTCGATGAACTGCAAAAGCCAATGAGTGAGCGTGTCGCGATGGCAAAAGCCTTGCTCAAACAGGCGGGATACGATGCCTCTCATCCGCTACGCTTTGAGCTGTTCTACAACAAGTACGATCTGCATGAAAAGACCGCGATAGCGTTGTCTTCCGAATGGAAAAAATGGCTGGGTGCACAGGTGACGCTGCGCACAATGGAGTGGAAAACCTATCTTGATGCCCGACGAGCCGGTGATTTCATGCTGTCTCGGCAGTCGTGGGATGCGACGTATAATGATGCTTCCAGCTTCCTGAACACGCTCAAAAGCGATAGTGAAGAAAACGTCGGTCACTGGAAAAATGCGCAGTATGACGCCTTACTAAACCAGGCCACGCAGATCACTGATGCGACAAAGCGTAATGCGTTGTATCAGCAGGCAGAAGTGATCATCAACCAACAGGCACCGCTGATTCCTGTCTACTATCAGCCGTTAATCAAACTGCTTAAACCCTACGTTGGCGGTTTTCCGCTGCATAATCCCCAGGATTATGTCTACAGCAAAGAGTTGTATATCAAGGCACATTGATGCCTTTATCGCCGTCGGAGCACGTCCGGCGGCGCTATTCACTCTGATCTCCTGTGACTCGACGCGGCAGATAATGTAGTATCTCCGGCAATATTGCCCCTTTGAAGGCTGGCGAATAAGTTGAGGAATCAGAATTAATGAGCGATATGGCAGAGCGCCTTGCGCTACATGAATTTACGGAAAACGCCTACTTAAACTACTCCATGTACGTGATCATGGACCGTGCGTTGCCGTTTATTGGTGATGGTCTGAAACCTGTTCAGCGCCGCATTGTGTATGCGATGTCTGAGCTGGGCCTGAATGCCAGCGCCAAATTTAAAAAATCGGCCCGTACCGTCGGTGACGTACTGGGTAAATACCATCCGCACGGCGATAGTGCCTGTTATGAAGCGATGGTCCTGATGGCGCAGCCGTTCTCTTACCGTTATCCGCTGGTTGATGGTCAGGGGAACTGGGGTGCGCCGGACGATCCGAAATCGTTCGCGGCAATGCGTTACACCGAATCCCGTTTGTCGAAATATTCTGAGTTGCTATTAAGCGAGCTTGGACAGGGGACGGCTGACTGGGTGCCAAACTTCGACGGCACTTTGCAGGAGCCGAAAATGCTGCCTGCCCGTCTGCCAAACATTTTGCTTAACGGCACCACCGGTATTGCCGTCGGCATGGCAACGGACATTCCACCGCATAACCTGCGTGAAGTGGCTCAGGCGGCAATCGCATTAATCGACCAGCCGAAAACCACGCTCGATCAGCTGCTGGATATCGTGCAGGGGCCGGATTATCCGACTGAAGCGGAAATTATCACTTCGCGCGCCGAGATTCGTAAAATCTACGAGAACGGACGTGGTTCAGTGCGTATGCGCGCGGTTTGGAAGAAAGAAGATGGCGCGGTGGTTATTAGCGCATTGCCGCATCAGGTTTCAGGTGCGCGCGTACTGGAGCAAATTGCTGCGCAAATGCGCAACAAAAAGCTGCCGATGGTTGACGATCTGCGCGATGAATCTGACCACGAGAACCCGACCCGTCTGGTGATTGTGCCGCGTTCCAACCGCGTGGATATGGATCAGGTGATGAACCACCTCTTTGCTACCACCGATCTGGAAAAGAGCTATCGCATTAACCTCAATATGATCGGTCTGGATGGTCGTCCGGCGGTGAAAAACCTGCTGGAAATCCTCTCCGAATGGCTGGTGTTCCGCCGCGATACCGTGCGCCGCCGACTGAATTATCGTCTGGAGAAAGTCCTCAAGCGCCTGCATATCCTCGAAGGTTTGCTGGTGGCGTTTCTCAATATCGACGAAGTGATTGAGATCATTCGTAATGAAGATGAACCGAAACCGGCGCTGATGTCGCGGTTTGGCCTTACTGAAACCCAGGCGGAAGCGATCCTCGAACTGAAACTGCGTCATCTTGCCAAACTGGAAGAGATGAAGATTCGCGGTGAGCAGAGTGAGCTGGAAAAAGAGCGCGACCAGTTGCAGGGCATTTTGGCTTCCGAGCGTAAAATGAATAACCTGCTGAAGAAAGAACTGCAGGCAGACGCGCAAGCCTACGGTGACGAACGTCGTTCGCCGTTGCAGGAACGCGAAGAAGCGAAAGCGATGAGCGAGCACGACATGCTGCCGTCTGAACCTGTCACCATTGTGCTGTCGCAGATGGGCTGGGTACGCAGCGCTAAAGGCCATGATATCGACGCGCCGGGCCTGAATTATAAAGCGGGCGATAGCTTCAAAGCGGCGGTGAAAGGTAAGAGCAACCAACCGGTAGTGTTTGTTGATTCCACCGGTCGTAGCTATGCCATCGACCCGATTACGCTGCCGTCGGCGCGTGGTCAGGGCGAGCCGCTCACCGGCAAATTAACGTTGCCGCCTGGAGCGACCGTTGACCACATGCTGATGGAAAGCGACGATCAGAAACTGCTGATGGCTTCCGATGCGGGTTACGGTTTCGTCTGCACCTTTAACGATCTGGTGGCGCGTAACCGTGCAGGTAAGGCTTTGATCACCTTACCGGAAAATGCCCATGTTATGCCGCCGGTGGTGATTGAGGATGCTTCCGATATGCTGCTGGCAATCACTCAGGCAGGCCGTATGTTGATGTTCCCGGTAAGCGATCTGCCGCAGTTGTCGAAGGGCAAAGGCAATAAGATTATCAACATTCCATCGGCAGAAGCCGCGCGTGGCGAGGATGGCCTGGCGCAACTGTACGTTCTGCCGCCGCAAAGCACGCTGACCATTCATGTTGGGAAACGCAAAATTAAACTGCGTCCGGAAGAGCTACAGAAAGTCACTGGCGAACGTGGACGCCGCGGTACGTTGATGCGCGGTTTACAGCGTATCGATCGTGTTGAGATCGACTCTCCTCGCCGTGCCAGCAGCGGTGATAGCGAAGAGTAATATGCCGGGGAGGGCGCTGTTTCCTCCCGCTTGCAAGGAACGCCGGATGAAACGTTAAGTCGTCATCCGGCAGCGTATTCAACCCCCGGAAACGATAAAAATTCCCTTGAAACCGTTGTTTATTCATGCGTTGCGATTAACAATACGCTTTTCCAGAGAGCGGCTTTTAACAATGCCCTAACCTGATTTCAGGTGACGTACAATGCCAGTCTCTCAGACCTTCAGAGGGTGTTATGCTATATATCTTTCGTCTTATTATTACCGTGATTTACAGCATCTTAGTCTGTGTATTCGGCTCCATTTACTGCCTTTTCAGCCCGCGTAACCCGAAACATGTGGCCACCTTTGGGCATATGTTTGGTCGTCTTGCACCGCTGTTCGGCCTGAAAGTTGAGTGCCGCAAACCTGCGGATGCTGAAAGCTACGGCAATGCTATCTATATCGCTAACCACCAGAACAACTATGACATGGTCACAGCATCGAACATTGTGCAACCGCCGACGGTGACGGTAGGTAAAAAGAGCTTGCTGTGGATCCCCTTCTTCGGGCAGTTGTACTGGTTAACCGGCAACTTATTGATCGACAGAAACAATCGCACTAAAGCTCACGGCACTATTGCGGAAGTCGTGAATCACTTCAAAAAACGCCGTATTTCCATCTGGATGTTCCCGGAAGGAACCCGCAGCCGTGGTCGCGGCCTGCTACCGTTCAAGACCGGGGCATTTCACGCGGCAATTGCGGCGGGCGTCCCGATTATTCCCGTGTGCGTCTCTACAACTTCGAATAAGATTAATCTTAATCGGCTACACAACGGTCTGGTGATTGTCGAAATGCTGCCGCCAATTGACGTCAGTCAGTATGGCAAAGATCAGGTTCGCGAGTTGGCTGCCCATTGTCGTTCGATAATGGAACAAAAAATCGCTGAGCTCGATAAAGAAGTCGCAGAGCGCGAAGCCGCCGGAAAAGTTTAAGTCGGCAATCTGTATTTTTGCGGGGAACACTTTCCTGCACGGTATTACTTTAGCCAGTTTTACATGGAGCAAATATGTCACTCAGTCGGCGTCAGTTCATTCAGGCATCGGGGATTGCACTTTGTGCAGGCGCTGTTCCCCTGAAGGCCAGCGCAGCCGGGCAACAGCAACCGCTACCCGTTCCGCCGCTGCTTGAATCTCGCCGTGGGCAACCGCTGTTTATGACTGTACAACGTGCGCACTGGTCATTTACGCCAGGGACACGCGCGTCGGTTTGGGGAATCAATGGTCGTTACCTGGGGCCGACTATCCGCGTCTGGAAGGGCGACGATGTTAAGCTTATTTACAGCAACCGCCTGACAGAAAATGTCTCAATGACGGTGGCCGGGCTACAGGTACCAGGCCCGCTGATGGGCGGTCCGGCACGGATGATGTCGCCAAACGCTGACTGGGCACCCGTACTGCCCATTCGCCAGAACGCAGCTACTCTGTGGTATCACGCCAATACTCCCAACCGCACGGCTCAGCAGGTCTATAACGGCCTTGCCGGAATGTGGCTGGTGGAAGATGAAGTCAGCAAGTCGCTGCCTATCCCCAACCATTATGGTGTGGATGATTTTCCGGTCATTATCCAGGATAAACGGCTGGATAACTTTGGTACGCCAGAATACAACGAACCGGGAAGCGGCGGCTTTGTTGGTGATACGCTGCTGGTTAACGGTGTACAAAGCCCGTACGTTGAAGTCTCGCGTGGCTGGGTGCGCTTGCGTCTGTTGAACGCGTCGAACTCTCGTCGCTATCAACTACAGATGAGCGATGGTCGCCCGTTACATGTGATTTCTGGCGATCAGGGATTCCTGCCCGCTCCTGTATCGGTGAAGCAACTTTCGCTGGCACCGGGCGAGCGCCGCGAGATTCTGGTGGATATGAGCAACGGTGATGAAGTGTCGATCACCTGTGGTGAAGCGGCGAGCATTGTTGATCGTATTCGCGGCTTCTTTGAGCCATCCAGTATTCTGGTTTCTACCCTGGTGCTAACGCTGCGCCCAACCGGCCTTCTGCCGCTGGTCACAGACAGTCTTCCGATGCGCCTGCTGCCAACTGAAATCATGGCTGGTTCGCCGATTCGCAGTCGCGATATCAGTCTGGGTGATGACCCGGGGATTAATGGACAGCTGTGGGACGTCAACCGTATTGATGTCACCGCGCAGCAAGGAACGTGGGAACGCTGGACGGTACGCGCGGACGAGCCGCAAGCGTTCCATATTGAAGGCGTGATGTTCCAGATCCGTAACGTGAATGGCGCGATGCCGTTCCCGGAAGACAGAGGCTGGAAAGATACCGTTTGGGTTGACGGACAAGTGGAGCTGCTTGTTTATTTCGGTCAGCCTTCCTGGGCGCACTTCCCGTTCTACTTCAACAGTCAGACGCTGGAAATGGCGGACCGTGGTTCGATTGGGCAACTGTTGGTCAATCCGGTACCGTAATGGACCAATTCAATGCCCCACAGAGTGGTGGGGCATTGAAAATTACTCAGTATGCAGTCTTCATTGTGTATCAGGTCGAAAATAATCCTGGCAGCATCAGACTAAGCTGCGGGAAATAACAAATAATTGCCATTACTACAAACAATGCCAGAAACATCGGCAGTAATGGTTTTATTGCCCTGTCGATACTGACCTTACCAATGCTGCACCCCACAAACAGAATGGTGCCGACAGGTGGTGTGCAAAGGCCAATGGTTAAGTTGAAAACCATAATGATGCCGAAGTGAATCGGATCAATCCCCAGATGCTGGGCGATCGGCAGGAAAATAGGTGTAAATATCAGGATCGCCGGCGTGATATCCATAAAGGTACCGACGATCAACAGAATGATATTAATAATAAATAGAATGACCCATTTGTTATCCGAAACGCGGGTAATCAGTTCGTTGATCAACTCAGGAACATCAGCATTCGTCATGGCCCATGACATCCCCATTGAACAGCCTACCAGCAACAAAACAATTGAACTGGTCACCACCGAATCTAACAGGATATCATTGAGTTTCTTGATGGTGATTTCACGGTAAATCATTGCCAGGACTAAACTATAAATTACCGCAATTGCCGATGCTTCCGTGGGCGTGAATACCCCTGCGATAATACCGCCAATAATGATAAAAATAAGCATCAGGCTGGGAATTGATTCGCGGAATACCTGCAAAAATTGATGAAAATTGATACGTTCGGCCACCGGATAATGGTTACGTCGCGCATAAAGTGCCGCCACAAACATTAAAGCAGCAGCGGTGAGAATGCCTGGCAAGTATCCGGCTAAGAACAACGCAGCAACAGAAGTCCCTCCGCTGGCGAGTGAATAGACAATCAACACATTGCTTGGTGGGATCATCAGGCCAATGGGTGCAGAGGCAATATTAACCGCCGCAGAGAACGCCGGATCATAGCCCTCTTTTTCCTGCAGTGGAGACATAATTCCACCTACCGCGGCGGCTGACGCAACGGCTGAACCTGAAATCGCACCAAACAGTGTATTCGCGAGGATATTACAATGAGCCAGTGAGCCAGGAAGACGCCCAACTAATGCTTGCGCCAGGTTAACCAGTCGTCTGGCTATACCACCGGTATTCATAATGTTTCCGGCTAACACGAAGAAGGGAATGGCTAATAGCGTAAAGCCATCCAGCCCCACAGTCATCTTTTGCGAAATCACAGAAATGGCGGCATCGGGTGGTAAGGCAGTAATAATAGATAACAGCGAAGAAAGACCAATCGCAAAAGTAATTGGCACACCGATTGTCAGCATGATGACAAAACTGCCAAATAAAATTAAGACGGGGTAGATATATTCAATGTCCATACTTCCCTCGTTAATGAGAATTCCATTTGCGATAGTTGTCGATGATATTCATCACTGAATACCAGACCAGAATAAGCCCACTGGCAGGCATAACCCAATAAACCTTATCCATCGGCCATTTTAATACAGGAGAGATTTGTCCAACATGTTGTGCTTTTTCAACAACAATATTCCCGCCATAGATCATGAAAATAACCGCAAAGACCGTAATAATAATTTGGATAAAACAGTCAAGCGTCAGAACAGATGCAGCCGGAAGTTTTTGAGCCAACAAATCAATGGCCAGATGTTTTTTTAACCCCGCAGTATATACACCACCAAGTAAAATCATCCACATAAATAAAATCTGGGTGAACTCATCAAGCACAGTGCTGGGAGCGTTAAAAATAAAACGTGCAATAACTTGCCAGGTTACGCAGAACACCATAATGGCGAGAATAATGCAGCAACATCCGGCAAGGATCTTATTAAGAATATGAGTGAGTGTTCGCATAAGTCTTCCATGAAAAGGCAGGAATTACCTGCCCATTAGGGTTACATACTTTCTACTAGCTCAAGGTTTTTGGCTGATTGTGCATCTTTCGCCTTGAATTCATCGTATAACGGTTTGACGCGTTCTTTGAAAGCGGATTTATCAACATCAACAACTGTTGCGTTCATCCCTTTCATTTTGTCGTAGGCTTCTTTTTCAGCCGCAGGCCAGATGACGTCCTTCATCTGCATCATTGACTCATCGGCTGCTTTTAATAATGCCGTGCGCTCTTTATCACCAAGTTTATTCAACACGTCGGTGCTGATAATTAACACATCAGGTACCATGGTGTGTTCATCACGTGAATAGACTTTTGCGACTTCGGCGTGACGCATATCGGAATAGACAACGGTATTGTTCTCTCCGCCATCAACCACACCTTGCTGAAGTGCGGTGTAGAGTTCGCCTTGCGCCATCGGGGTAGCGACACCACCGAGTGCTTTCATCATTGCAATGGCGCTGGGGCTTTGTTGAACCCTGATTTTCATTCCCGCTAAATCTTCAGGTTTTGTAATCGGTTTATTGGAATAAAAACTTCTCGCACCGCCGTCATAGTACGTAATACCAACAAAACCTTTGCTTTCTGATGAATTAAGTATTTTTTTACCTAAATCACTTTGCAGAACACGATAATAGTGATCACGGTCGCGGAATAAGAACGGCAGACTGAAAAGGCTGTAATCTGGAGCAAATGATTCTAGTGATGCGGCATTAACCTTAACCATCTGTAATGCACCGGAGTTCATTAATTCCAGTGATTCACGCTCATTACCTAATGTTGCATTTGGGTAAATGCGAATAACTAATTCACCATTAGAATACTCTTTGGTTTTATCCGCTAAATAGCTTAATGCTTTATGGACAGCATGGCTTTTATCCTGATTATGACTCAGTTTTAATGTTATTTTTGCCAGTGTGGTATTAGATATTAATAAACAACTGGTTAACAGCATAAGCGATGCCGTCAGAGGACGAAGTGCTTTCATATCCTGCTCCTGGTTAATATAACAGAAACGATAAATACAGCGCTTTTCTATCGTTATAATAAAAAGTAGTGATTAATTCTCTGCCAGATAATGGAATATTCCTGCCGGAACCGGAATACCTTCCTGTTGGCATTTTTCTTTGTAGTGCATTTGCGGATCGTTCGGCGCTAACACTTTTTCGATACCGGGAGCCGGTTTAACGGCATGCAACTCCGTGACCATTTGCGCCATGGTTTTTGCAAAAACAGGATTGCCGAGCTTTTTCGGATCGATGGCAATAACCAAACTTGCCAGCTTACGCATCTTGTCATAATCACCATACATGCGAACAATATGGTTGCCAAAATTCGCATTCATCAGCACGCCAGTCAGTGCATCAATAGCCAGTGCAATGCCTGAACCTTTGTGTTGGCCGAAAGGTAGCAGGTTTTCAATCTTATACGGATCAGTGGTGCCATAACCGTTTTTATCTATCGCCAGCCCTTCACCAATATGTTTTCCGGTTTCCTTTGCATGAAGTATTTTGCCGAAAGCCGTGGCACTGGTCGCCATATCAACAATCATCGGATGGCTGTTTTCCACCGGGAAACCAAAGGCGATGGGGTTAGTTCCCAAAAAGCGCTCGGCGCCGCCATGGGGAGCCACACAGGTATCGGTTTGCGTCATTACGATAGCAACCAACCCTTTGTTGGTGATCATCTCTGCAAAATAAGATAACGCACCACAGTGAGACGTGTTTTTAACGCTAACAAAACCGAGGCCCTCTTGCTGGGCCAGTTTAATAGCGTGCTCAGTGGCGCTAATTAATGCGGAATGCCCCATTCCGTCGTCAGAGTCGAGAATGGCCACTGACGGTGAAATTTGCTCAATGCTAAACTGCGGGGCTTTATTTAACCCTCCGGCAGCAAGGCGGGTGCAATAATGTTCGACACGCATAACACCATGTGAATGCACACCTGTAATATCGGCATGTACTAAAACATCTGTCACCTGTTGTGTGGTGTCGGTATCCAGCCCGGCGGTATGTAATTTGTGGTGCACCAGTGATTTTAAATTTTCTTCACTGACATAAACAGTTGTCATATTTGTTCCCTTAAAAAGTGATCACACCCTTGACCATATTTTTATTTTCTACAACGTTACGCTGGTAATCTTCGCCAACACTAAAGAAATTGAACGCCTGGTTTTTCATTAAATTTTCGTGAATTTTATTGCTGCGCATCAGTTCAATCACCAACGCAAAATCTTCCCGTGTGGCATTGCGGCTGCTGAGTAACGTTGTCTCTTTTTTATGGAAGGTCGGATCGTCAATAACAAGTTCACCAATGTACAAACCGATGAAAACAATTTTGCCGCCATGACGAATAAGATTTACATCATGACTCATTGAAGCTTTATTTCCCGTCGCATCCAGGACTACGCAAGCCAGTTCGCCGCCAAATACTTCACTAAGCGCGGCAATAAAACCTTCCTGTGTTGGGTCGAAGACATTAATTGCCAGATGATCCACAACGTGCTGGCGACGTTGACAATCAATATCAGCAACAACAACATGCGCCCCTTTAGCCCTGGCGATGGCCGCGGTAGCCAGACCGATTGGCCCAGCGCCAACCACCAGTACGTTTTGTTCAGCCTTGATCTCTGCCCGACGAACGGCATGTGCACCAATGGCGAAACATTCAACCAATGCTCCGGCACTGTCGCTGACCTCGTCAGGGAGAGGCACAAGGTTGTCTTCACGTACCGCAAGGTACTCACTAAAACCCCCATCCTGATGCACGCCATACAGCGAAACACGTTCGCAGCAGTTCGTTTTCTCTTCCCGACAGGCTGCGCACTCGCCACACGGAATGCATGGGATGACGGAATAGCGCTGGCCTGATTGTGCTGTTTGGCACTGGCTGCCTCGCGAAACCGCTTCGGCGCATATTTCATGACCTAATACACGTGGGTAGCTAAAAAAAGGCTGTCTGCCGGCAAAAGCGTGAATATCAGTACCACAAATACCCACAGCTTTGATTTTTAACAGCACTTCATTATCTGCTGGTGTGGGAATATCCTTTTCCACATATTCCATAACGCCAGGCTGCTGACAAATTAATGTTTTCATTTCTGCTCATCCGATAATAATTGGCTGATGGTGGCCTTGATGCCTTTGTTTTTTATATTCGCAAAGGCGATTTTTATTTCATTTATAAATGGCTGATGGTTGCTTAAATCACCAAATATGGCGCTAAGGTGCAGTAATGCGAGCGCCTGTTGCCATGCGTCTTGTTGTTCCTTTATTAGCGCCTGAAATTGGTCATTCATTGGATCAGCGACAGACTGGCTTTTCTCAACAGCATCAATGACATAATGCAACCAACCAGCAACGAGCAGTGACAGAACAGCATTGTTTTGCTTTTGCTGATGTAATTTCAGCCAGGGCGTCAGTGCACGCTGGGGAAGCTTTTGTGAACCGTCCATGGCTATTTGCCCGGTAAGGTGTGCAACGTTACGGTTGCTAAAGCGTTCAATTAACAGGTCGGCGTATTCCTGGATGTTGATATTTAAGTCTGGATTAAGTGTTCGGGCTTGTTCATTAATCATCAGTTGGTGGGTAATGGAACGAAAATTAGCGTCTTCCATGCATTGCCAGATAAACTCATAGCCTGCCAGCGAGCCGTTATAAGCCAGAAATGAATGGCTACCATTTAACATGCGTAACTTCATCTCTTCATAAGGCTGAACATTGCTGACAAACATCGCGCCGGCTTTATCCCATTTCGGTCGTCCGCGCACAAAATTATCTTCGATCACCCACTGACGAAATGATTCGCAGACGATCCCGCAGGGATCGGCATAACCGGTTTTCGTTTCCAGTAAGGCGAATTGCGATTCAGTCATTGCCGGAACAATGCGATCTACCATCGTGCCTGGAAATGAGACATTTTCTTCGATCCACTGAGCCAGGGGCTGGTCCAGTTGTCGGGCAAAACCGAGAACGGCATTGCGCGTCAGATGCCCATTGTCTGGCAAGTTGTCACAGGAGAGCACACTAAAAGCGGCGAGTCCTGTCGCTTTACGTTGTTGCAAAGCACAGACGATCACGCCAATAGCTGACAGAGGCGCATCCGGGTTTTGTAGATCGTGTTGGATTAATCCATTGGTGAGATCAAGTGAACGTGTTTGCGGATCGAGGCAATAACCTTTCTCGGTGATGGTTAATGAAACGATTTTTACCTGAGGTTCAGCCAGTTTATGGATTGCTGCGGCAATGCCATCTCTGGGGGTATGAATACCGCCAGCCACCGAACGCACAAGGCGTGAGGTAGCTTGCGATGCAGATGTTTCCACAACCGAAAACAGCCCATTTTGCGCATTTAAGTTTTCGATCAGTTGAGCATCACCAAACAGGTTGATCTCAAAGATCCCCCAGCGGGTGTCCGAAAGTTGATTAGTGAGATCCGTGTAGACAGCCTGGTGTCCGCGATGAAAAGCGCCAAAACCAATATGGACAATATCTGCCTGTAACCCGTCCCGAGGCCAGGTGGTTACCTGATCATAGTGGGCGGCAGCGATACTTTCGTTCCCTGACATTATGCTCTTACTCCTGGTGGCTTGTGTGTATACCAATTTACATAATTCACTAGACCAAAAACAGAGAGATGCATCACGCTTGCAGAGAAAGGTAAAAGTACGAAACAGAACAACAAGGCGTTATTTATATCTGTATCAATGAGTTATATGAATAAAATGAAAGGAAAGTTTTTTAGAGGTCAGTTTTTGGGATAATTGCCGCTAATCTAAGATATCTGATGATCGTCGATTTATTAGACCAATTGAAAAGAGAGCGTGTACCAGTGGAGGGTGCAACGCAGAGCCGGCGTTATTTTTCCCGCCAGCTCTGGACTAATGAAGGTTAACGAGCGAAGAAAAAGTCATCAAAATCGCTGATGGAAGCGTCTTGTTTGAAGATTTTGATCAGTTCATTTTTGCTGTTTTCCAGATGTCTCCAGGACGCTTCCCTGGCGAGCTCTGAATCTTTCTGTTGTAGCGCAAGGAAAATAGCCCGGTGATCTTCCAGCCATTGCAGACGCAAATGCTTTTCATGCAGGTACTTGTAGTTAAGTTTCTTCCAGCGGGGGTTTTCTGTACGAACTGCCCGCCATAATTCAGCAGCTTGTTTGATGAGTACCCGATTTTGCGTCGCTTCGGCAATAATGCTATGAAATCGGTGATCCAGGTCTTCAAATTTATCACTTTCCGCAGCGATAGCGTTTTCCTGCAATCTAATGATTTTCTTTAACTCTTGTAACTCGTTAAAGCTAATCTGGCTGGCTGCAAAACCAGTAATATTGCTCTCAATCACCTGACGCGCCTGCAACAGTTCAAACGGGCCAATTTCTGAATAGGGCATTAATGATTTCTGGTTGAGCTTATCGGTGGAGTCGACAAAGAAAATCCCTGACCCTTGCTTCACATTCAATACGCCTTTCAGTTCCAGCATAATGATGGCTTCACGAATGGTAGTTCGGCTGGTATTAAACCGCTCGCTCAGTTCACGTTCTGAAGGTAAGCGTTCTCCGGCCTTAAATACGCCTGAATACAGCAGCTCTTCAATCTGTAGACCAATATCGTAATAGCGGCGCTTTGTAATAACCTGTTCCATACCTTGCCTTACTGTGGGTGTCCTCGGATAGCCGATCGTCGTGCAATATGATTTGAACGTTGCTGATCGGCATAAATAGTAGCGGCAGTTGCCACGATACCGCCAGCCTTAAATGTGCTTGCCCAAGTCGGGCAGTGAAAAACCTCACCAGGGTATTTCGCCACCGTTCATCAACATCACTTCATTTCCGCGCGTGATACAGCGTATAATCCCCGGCCTTTGATTATTTTTTTATCATTTCTGGAAGCAAAATGAGCTCTATCTCCCTGATCCAACCGGATCGCGACCTGTTCTCCTGGCCGCAGTACTGGGCCGCCTGTTTTGGACCGGCACCGTTTTTGCCGATGTCACGTGAAGAGATGGATCAACTTGGCTGGGATAGCTGCGACATCATTTTGGTTACTGGCGACGCGTATGTCGATCACCCAAGCTTCGGGATGGCGATTTGCGGTCGTATGCTGGAAGCGCAGGGCTTTCGCGTCGGGATCATCGCCCAGCCAGACTGGAGCAGCAAAGACGACTTTATGCGTCTGGGTAAACCGAATCTGTTTTTCGGGGTTACTGCTGGCAACATGGACTCGATGATCAACCGCTATACCGCCGATCGCCGTTTACGTCATGACGATGCCTACACGCCAGATAATGTCGCGGGTAAGCGTCCGGATCGCGCCACACTGGTTTATACCCAACGTTGTAAAGAGGCGTGGAAAGATGTGCCGGTGATCCTCGGCGGTATTGAGGCCAGCCTGCGCCGTACCGCGCATTATGATTACTGGTCCGATACCGTGCGCCGTTCCGTGTTGGTGGATTCGAAAGCCGACATGCTGATGTTTGGTAACGGTGAGCGTCCGCTGGTGGAAGTGGCGCACCGTCTGGCGATGGGCGAGCCGATTAGTGAAATCCGCGATGTGCGTAATACCGCGATTATCGTAAAAGAGGCGTTGCCAGGCTGGAGCGGTGTGGATTCCACCCGTCTTGATACCCCAGGGAAAATCGACCCAATCCCGCATCCGTATGGCGAAGATTTGCCGTGCGCGGATAACAAACCGGTAGCTCCGAAAAAGCAGGAAGCCAAAGCTGTAACCGTGCAGCCACCACGCCCGAAACCGTGGGAAAAAACCTACGTGTTGCTGCCTTCTTTCGAGAAAGTGAAGGGCGATAAAGTGCTGTACGCCCATGCTTCGCGCATTCTGCACCACGAAACTAACCCAGGCTGCGCCCGCGCATTGATGCAAAAACATGGCGACCGCTATGTATGGATCAACCCGCCTGCTATTCCGCTTTCTACCGAAGAGATGGATAGCGTCTTTGCGCTGCCGTACAAGCGCGTGCCGCATCCGGCTTACGGTAATGCCCGAATTCCGGCTTACGAAATGATTCGTTTCTCGGTCAACATTATGCGTGGCTGCTTTGGCGGCTGCTCTTTCTGTTCTATTACCGAGCACGAAGGGCGCATTATTCAGAGCCGTTCCGAAGATTCGATTATTAATGAGATCGAAGCGATCCGCGACACTGTTCCAGGTTTTACGGGCGTGATTTCCGATCTCGGTGGGCCTACTGCCAACATGTATATGTTGCGCTGCAAATCGCCACGCGCTGAGCAAACCTGCCGTCGTTTGTCGTGCGTTTATCCGGATATTTGTCCGCACATGGACACTAACCATGAACCGACCATCAATCTCTATCGCCGTGCGCGTGATCTGAAAGGCATTAAAAAGATCCTGATTGCCTCTGGTGTGCGTTATGACATCGCCGTAGAGGATCCGCGCTATATCAAAGAGCTGGCGACTCATCACGTTGGCGGTTATCTGAAGATTGCCCCGGAACATACCGAAGAAGGGCCGTTGTCGAAGATGATGAAGCCGGGCATGGGCAGCTATGACCGCTTTAAAGAGCTGTTCGATACTTACTCGAAACAGGCAGGTAAAGAACAGTATCTGATCCCGTATTTCATCTCCGCGCACCCGGGTACGCGTGATGAAGATATGGTGAATCTGGCGCTGTGGCTGAAAAAGCATCGTTTCCGTCTCGACCAGGTACAGAACTTCTACCCATCGCCGCTGGCTAACTCGACCACCATGTATTACACCGGGAAAAACCCGCTGGCGAAGATTGGTTATAAGAGTGAAGACGTCTTCGTACCGAAGGGCGACAAACAGCGTCGTTTGCATAAAGCGTTGTTGCGTTACCACGATCCGGCAAACTGGCCGTTAATCCGTCAGGCGCTGGAAGCGATGGGCAAAAAGCATCTGATTGGCAGCCGTCGCGATTGCTTAGTGCCTGTGCCAACCATTGAAGAGATGCGTGAAGCTCGCCGCCAGAACCGCAATACCCGTCCGGCGTTGACTAAACATACGCCGATGGCGACCCAGCGTCAGACGCCTGCTACGGCAAAAAAAGCGTCGTCTACGCAATCTCGCCTGCAGAATGCTGGTGCGAAGAAACGCCCTAAAGCGGCGGTTGGACGTTAAAAAATATCCCCGGTAACAGAATGCTGCCGGGGATTTTTTTATCATTCTGCGTACATACGCAAGCAGCGCAGGCAGTCGAAATAGTCCTGTGCATCAAGACGCGTATTGGCTCTGTTAGCGTCGGATTTGGCAGCATAGATTTGTGGGCGTAATGCTTTCATATCCTGCTCAAGCCGGGCGATTTTGGCATTTAATGTTTGCACATTGCTCGCCAGCTGATTGACCTTTTGCTCATTGACGCAGCCACTGAGCAAGCAGGTTGCCAGAACAACAGCTCCCACGGTGAAAATCGTTTTCATATAGTGTTCCCTTTTATTTATTGTTCCGGCTAATTGCTATTTAATTCAGCTCATTGTTTTAATCTGGCGGCGGTTTTTGCCTCAATCTGCTTAAGTAGGCTGCCGCTGTTCGGGCGGATAAAATCAGCGATTTTCCACTTACCTTCGCGCCGCTGTAAAACCAGTTCTTGCTCTTCGTTGTTGCCATTGGTCAGCGTAAAACGAACATGAATGCGGGCGGAATCGGCGGTTTTCTCCAGGACACGGATTTCATCAACGCGTGAAAATAACGACTCTTCGCCAAAACAGATCGGATTGTCGTAAATAAATTGCCGTTCTATTTGCATATCTTCATCGGGATTGTTGGCCGTCTTGAAGGTGGTTTTATAGAAAGCATTGACCGCCTGGCGGTAAGGGTCGGAAACCACCCACGTCCACGGCCAGCTATAATCAGCAATATGTTCAAAGAGTTCGGCAACAAAGGCTTCCGGCTGTTCTTTTTGCAACGAAGCTATAGCGGCCAGCGTTTTTTCATTCTCGCTATTAACTGCTTGTAAGACGCTGCCATGATTGCTGACAATATCGTCAATGACCCAACGACCATTTTCCGCCACCATTTTCAGTGTCTGCGTGGTCTTTTCTTTATCGTCTTTAAAGATACGAAAGCGCACAACGGCATCGGCATGATCGGCGTCAGGTTGGGTTATCGCTACGCTTTCTAACACCAGATCGCCAAAATCCTGACAATCACAAACCGGATCATAATCCAGCCAGCCAATATTGCCCGGTAGTGTAAGATTGTCGTTCAGGGTAAGCGCCTGTTGAATACGCGCTGAAGTTATCGCCCGCTCTCCGGTTTCACCGAAATAAGGCGTACTGGCATCTGATTTATAGTTCTGATAAATCTGCCGGACTGTTTGTTCTACGGTCTGTGAAGGAGGCTGCGCGTGTACGGTAAAACTTGCCAGGGCTGCTAAAAACAGAAGTATTATTTTCATCTGTTTTTCACCTCTCCGTTGCGTTTATCCCGGGTGTAGATGAGTTGTTCCTTTAAGAGCTTCCGGCTCTGCATGATGATGTCCTTATATTTGGCATTCCTGAACAAGGAAGAGTAACAATGGGCAGGACGCGAGGGGAATAAATGATTTCTGAAAAGTCCGGTAGCGGAACATTACCGCCACCGGGAGAATTTGCCCGTTAGCCGCCAAACTGGTCAGGATCGGGACCGAGACGCTTGCCCTGATCGAGTTTTGCAATTTCGCCGAGTTCGTCTTTGTCGAGACGGAAATCCCAGACATCAAAGTTTTCGGCAATACGTGAAGGTGTGACCGATTTCGGGATCACCACCAGGCCGCTATCCAGATGCCAGCGGATAACAATCTGCGCCGGGGTTTTGCCGTATTTATCTGCCAGATCGCGAATGACTTTCTGATCGAAAACGCCTTTCCCTCCTTGCGCTAATGGGCTCCAGGATTCGGTCTGGATTTTGTGTGTCGCGTTCCAGGCATGTAGCTGGCGTTGTTGCATCAGCGGGTGAAGTTCGATCTGATTAATAACAGGCGTCACGCCAGTTTCATCAATCAGGCGTTGCAGGTGATGGATCTGGAAGTTGCACACGCCGATGCTTTTGATTAATCCCTCTTTTTGCAATTCGATCATGCCTTTCCATGCTTCGACATAATGGTCGATAGCGGGAACGGGCCAGTGCATTAAGTAGAGGTCGATATAATCAAGCTGGAGTTTTTTCAGGCTGTCGAGCAGGGCTTCGCGGGGGCGCTTGTGGTCGTCGTTCCACAGTTTCGTGGTGATGAACAGTTCTTCTCTGTTGACTGAGGCATTTTTCAGGGCTTTGCCGACACCTTCTTCGTTCTTGTAGGCCGCGGCGGTATCAATCGAGCGATAACCCACGTCTAACGCTTTTTGAATGGCGGTGATTACTTCCTCATTACTTGCTTGCCAGACGCCCAGTCCCAGCTGGGGCATGACATTGCCATCCTGTAGCTTAATAACGGTTGGATTAGCCATACGTTCCTCCTTTATATGAACTCACCGGAGCAGGCTCCGGTGAGGTGTTGTGAACTTAAGTCTGGACGAAATGCCCGAAAACGAAAGTTTGAGGCGTAAAAAGCTTAGCGGGCGGCTTCGTATATACGGCGGCTGACATCCAGCGTAATGTCATGATTTTCGCCCAGTTGGGTCATACCGTGCTCTTCCAGTTTTTTCAACAAAGCCGGGATGGAGCTGCCGTCCAGACCGTAGTCGGAGAGGTGGGTCGGCACGCCTAATTGCTCAAAGAAATTGCGGGTTGCGGCAATCGCGGCGTCAATACGCTCATCGTCGGAACCTTCAGTGATGTTCCAGACGCGTTCAGCATATTGCAGCAGCTTAGCGCGCTTGGTATCGCGTTTTTCATTCCACAGTGCAGGCAGGACGATAGCCAGTGTTTGTGCGTGATCCAGACCGTGCATCGCAGTCAGTTCGTGGCCCAGCATATGCGTTGCCCAGTCCTGCGGTACGCCAGCGCCGATCAAACCGTTCAGCGCCTGAGTCGCCGCCCACATAACGTTGGCGCGCACATCGTAGTTTTCTGGCTCTTTCAGGGCTTTCGGACCATCTTCGATCAGCGTCAACAAAATGCCTTCTGCGAAACGGTCCTGAATTTTGGCATCAACCGGTTTGGTAACATACTGTTCCACGGTGTGCACAAAGGCATCCACTACACCGTTAGCCACCTGACGCGGCGGCAGGGTGTAGGTATAAACCGGATCGAGCACGGCAAATACCGGCTGAACATGGGCAGAATGGAATGCCTGCTTGTCGCCTGTGGTTTTACGGGAGATCACCGCGCCTGCGTTGGATTCTGAACCGGTTGCTGGCAGCGTCAGCACACAGCCCATCGGGATGGCGCTTTTAATCTCTTTACCGCCCGTTTGCAGAATGTGCCACGGATCGATATTTTCCGGATAGTTAGCCGCTGCGGCGATAAATTTGGTGCCGTCCAGTACAGAACCGCCGCCAACCGCCAGCAGGAAAGTCACTTTTTGTTCGCGAACCAGTTTCACGGCGTTCATCAGCGTTTCATAAGCCGGGTTTGGCTCAATACCGCCAAATTCCAGCACGTCCATGCCTTTCAGGGCATCCAGAACTTGATCGAGAACGCCGGTTTTTTTCACGCTGCCGCCGCCGTAGGTAATCAATACGCGAGCATCGTGAGGAATTTGTTCGCGTAAACCAGCGATTGCGCCTTTACCAAACAGAATGCGGGTTGGGGTGTGCAGATTAAAGTTGTTCATTACTTGCTCCCTTTGCTGGGTCAATATGAGGGCAGAGATCGGTCTGCCTGATGTTTTTCATTGTGGTCGCCAGCGCCGTACCTCTCAATGCTCATTTCTGCCAATGTCTTGCCTATTTCTCCAGAGTGCTGGAGAAATGCTGCAAAATTGCGCACAATCAAATTGCCGCATTATTCCTAAGAAATTACGCGATATGAAACGTGAAGAGATTTGCCGCTTGCTGGCGGATAAAGTTAATAAACTGAAAAATAAAGAAAATAGTTTGTCAGAGCTGTTGCCCGATGTGCGTTTGTTGTATGGCGAGACGCCTTTCGCACGCACACCGGTGATGTACGAGCCTGGCATCATAATTCTCTTTTCCGGACATAAAATCGGTTATATCAATGAACGCGTGTTTCGTTATGATGCCAATGAATACCTGCTGCTGACGGTGCCGTTGCCGTTTGAGTGCGAAACCTATGCCACGTCAGAGGTGCCGCTGGCAGGGTTGCGTCTCAATGTCGATATTTTGCAGTTACAGGAACTGTTGATGGACATTGGCGAAGATGAGCATTTCCAGCCGTCGATGGCAGCCAGCGGGATTAACTCTGCCACGTTATCAGAAGAGATTTTATGCGCGGCGGAGCGGTTACTCGACGTGATGGAGCGACCGCTGGATGCGCGTATTCTCGGCAAACAGATCATCCGCGAAATTCTGTACTACGTGCTGACCGGACCTTGCGGCGGCGCGTTACTGGCGCTGGTCAGTCGCCAGACTCACTTCAGCCTGATTAGCCGCGTGCTGAAACGGATTGAGAATAAATACACCGAAAACCTGAGCGTCGAGCAACTGGCGGCAGAAGCCAACATGAGCGTATCGGCGTTCCACCATAATTTTAAGTCTGTCACCAGCACCTCGCCGTTGCAGTATTTGAAGAATTACCGTCTGCATAAGGCGCGGATGATGATCATCCACGACGGCATGAAGGCCAGTGCGGCAGCGATGCGCGTCGGTTACGAAAGCGCATCGCAATTTAGCCGTGAGTTTAAACGTTACTTTGGTGTGACGCCGGGGGAAGATGCGGCAAGAATGCGGGCGATGCAGGGGAATTAAATACGTTCCCGGTACAGCAGCCGGGAACGGGGAAAATCGTCAGGCGTTACAGTATTTTTTTTTAATCACCACAAACAGCGTGCCTAACAAGCCAGCGGTTAACAAGGCAATTGGCAGGATCATCAGGAACGTCATTACCTGATCTTCATGGCGTTTAACGAACGGAATCATACTTAATGCATAGCCGAAACTGGTTACCACGCTGACCCACAGCAATCCGCTTAACCAGTTGAAAAACTGGAAGCGGCGGTTTGGCAAACCGGAAATTCCCGCCATGGTTGGCAGCAACGTACGGACAAATGCAAGAAAACGTCCAGCCAGCAGCGCCAGCAGACCGTGGCGGTCAAACATGCAGGTGGCGCGCTGGTGATATTTAGCAGGAAGCTGTGCCAGCCAGCCTTTCACCGTTTTGGTATTCCCTAACCAGCGCCCCTGAATATAACTTAGCCAGCAGCCCAGACTTGCTGCGGCGGTCAGAATCGCAATCGTAGGCAGAAAATCCATAACCCCCTGGGCAATCAATGCGCCAGCCAATATCAACAAGCTGTCGCCTGGCAAAAATGAGGCGGGCAGCAGGCCGTTTTCTAAAAACAGCGTGGCAAACATGACAAAGTAAACAACGCTAACAATATGAGGATCCGCCAGCGCGGCAAAGTCGTGTTGCCAGAGCGCAGCGATGATATCTTGAATAACAGCCATGGACTTTCCTGTGGAACAGCGTTTAAGCCTTTATCTGCCTATTGTACTCCTGAATCGTCCGGGACGCCTTGATCCCGGACGCAACAATTTAAGACTTTTCACAATAAAATGTCTGCAAAATTGTCCAAAAGTGGCAATGTTATACAATTCGCGCAAAACCGGCGTCCAGATCGGCAATCAGATCGTCGACATCTTCCAGACCAATATGCAGGCGAATCAAGGTCCCGCTAAAATCGATCTCGCCTTGTGGACGAATGGCGGCGATATGTTCTGGTTGATTTGCCAGGATCAACGATTCATAACCGCCCCACGAGTAGGCCATGCTGAATAAACTGAAGTTATCCAGATAGTTCACCAGCTCTTCATCATTGAGTTTTTTCTTAAGCACAAAGGAAAATAGCCCGCTGCTGCCTGTAAAGTCTCGTTTCCAGAATTCGTGGCCTTTACTGCCAGGCAGAGCAGGGTGGTTAACTCGCGCTACTTGGGGATGTTCTGCCAGCCATTCAGCCACTTTCAGACTGCTTTCATGATGTTGACGCAGGCGAACACCCAAAGTGCGCAGGCCACGGCTGGTTATATAGGCGGTATCGGCATCGACCATCTGGCCCATCAGATAGGCATTCTCCCGCAGCTGCTCCCAGCAACGGGCATTGCACACGGCAGTGCCAATCATCGCATCTGAATGCCCCACCAGATATTTGGTGGCGGCCTGAATGGAAACATCAATGCCAAAATCCAGCGCCTTAAACAGCACACCGGCCGCCCAGGTGTTATCGATCATAATGATGGCATCCGGCACCACACTGCGCACGGCGGCAACAATCGCCGGAACGTCGTGGACTTCCATGGTGATGGAGCCTGGGGATTCCAGAAACACGATTTTAGTGTTTGGCTGCACATGTTTAACGATATTTGCGCCAATCAGCGGATCAAACCACGATGTCGTTACGCCCAGTTTGCTGAGGATTTTGCTACAGAAATCCTGACTCGGTTCATAGGCGGTGTTGGTCATCAACACATGATCGCCCTGTTCGACAAAAGCAAGAATAGAATTAGCAACCGCCGCCGCCCCGCAGGGGAACAGCACGCAGCCTGCGCCACCTTCCAGTTCGCACATCGCTTCTTGTAAGGAGAAATGGGTTAACGTTCCGCGCCGTCCATAAAACAACTCGCCATTGGCGCGATTGCGCGTCGCGTGTTTTTTGGCTTCCACACTGTCAAAGACCAGCGAAGAAGCGCGCTGAATCACGCTATTTACCGCGCCGAGAGTGTATTTTTTGCTGCGTCCTGCGTTCACCAGTTGAGTATCAAGCTTTTTGTCCGCCATGTCGGGATTCCTGTTTTTATACGTCTGGATGTCTAAACTAGCATGAATATTCGCGGGCGCATCCTGAAGAATTGGCATAAAGCAGAAAATTTTCGCAAATGGCGTGCTGGTGACTTTTTTACTGCGTAAACGCAAGGAAAAGAAAGCAAAGGTACGGCAGTATGCAAATAGTAATGAGAACGACTATCAATTCGACGTCGTTTTGATATTATTATGCGCAGATTTTGTGACTTGCGTCCTGGAGATACACAGTGGGTAATAATTTAATGCAGACGGACCTTTCCGTCTGGGGTATGTATCAGCACGCCGATATTGTCGTTAAGTGCGTGATGATTGGGCTTATTTTGGCCTCCGTAGTCACCTGGGCAATCTTCTTCAGTAAGAGCGTAGAGTTCTTCAATCAGAAGCGTCGCCTTAAGCGCGAGCAGCAACTGCTGGCTGAAGCGCGTTCCTTAAACCAGGCCAACGATATCGCCGCTGATTTTGGTAGCAAAAGCTTAAGCCTGCATTTGCTCAATGAAGCGCAGAATGAGCTGGAACTGTCAGAAGGCAGCGACGATAACGAAGGTATTAAAGAACGTACCAGCTTCCGTCTGGAGCGTCGGGTCGCCGCAGTAGGTCGTCAAATGGGCCGCGGTAACGGCTATCTGGCAACCATCGGCGCGATTTCGCCGTTCGTTGGTCTGTTTGGTACGGTCTGGGGCATCATGAACAGCTTTATTGGTATCGCGCAAACGCAGACCACTAACCTGGCAGTCGTTGCGCCGGGTATCGCAGAAGCTCTGTTAGCAACGGCAATCGGCCTCGTGGCAGCGATTCCGGCGGTCGTTATCTATAACGTATTTGCACGCCAGATTGGCGGCTTTAAAGCGATGCTGGGTGATGTTGCAGCGCAGGTATTGTTGCTGCAAAGCCGTGACCTGGATCTGGAAGCCAGCGCCGCTGCGCATCCGGTTCGTGTCGCACAAAAATTACGCGCAGGATAATGTCCGATGGCAATGCATCTTAACGAAAACCTCGACGATAATGGCGAAATGCATGATATCAACGTGACGCCGTTTATCGACGTGATGTTGGTTCTGCTGATTATCTTTATGGTGGCGGCACCGTTAGCGACGGTAGATGTGAAGGTGAACTTGCCTGCTTCTACCAGCACGCCGCAGCCGCGCCCGGAAAAACCGGTTTATCTGTCGGTGAAGGCGGACAACTCGATGTTTATCGGTAACGATCCGGTCACCGATGAAACAATGGTTACGGCGCTGAATGCGTTAACTGAAGGTAAGAAAGACACCACCATCTTCTTCCGTGCGGATAAAACCGTCGATTACGAGACGTTGATGAAGGTAATGGATACGCTGCATCAGGCGGGTTATCTGAAGATAGGTCTGGTCGGCGAAGAAACCGCCAAAGCGAAATAAAAATGATGCCCGGTTGCTTTTCACAACCGGGCATTTTTTTAACCTAAATGCTCGCCGCCGCACACACCGTGCACTTCTGCGGTGACGTAGCTCGACTCCTGACTTGCCAGATAAACATATACAGGGGCCAGTTCCGCCGGTTGCCCCGCACGCTTCATCGGCGTTTTCTGACCAAACTGCGGGATCTTATCCTGCGTCTGTCCGCCGGAAATTTGCAGTGCTGTCCAGATCGGGCCTGGCGCGACAATATTCACCCGAATACCTTTCTCCGCGACCTGTTTTGCCAGGCCTCGGCTGTAGTTCAGAATCGCCGCCTTCGTAGCCGCATAGTCCAGTAAATGCGGGCTTGGCTGGTATGCCTGGATTGACGAAGTGGTGATGATACTGGCACCTTTCGGTAGCAGGGGTATCGCTTCCTGGGTTAGCCAGAACAGCGCGAAAACGTTAATGGCAAAGGTCTTTTGAAACTGTTCGCTGGTGAGGTCTGCAATATCAGGAATGGCAACCTGTTTCCCGGCGACCAGCGCCATAATATCCAGCCCGCCTAACGCCTTGTGCGCTTCGTGAACCAGCGAACGGGCGAATTTCTCATCGCTTAAATCGCCTGGCAGCAGAACGGCTTTGCGTCCGCATTCTTCAATGATCTTTTTCACATCCTGAGCGTCTTGTTCTTCTACGGGAAGATAACTAATCGCCACGTCAGCCCCTTCACGCGCGTAAGCAATGGCGGCAGCGCGACCGATTCCGGAATCGCCCCCTGTCACCAGTGCTTTACGATCTTTCAGGCGACCGCTACCAACATAGGTTTTCTCGCCGCAATCCGGTACCGGTGTCATCTTCGCCTGGATGCCTGGCGTCGGTTGTTTCTGTTTGGGATATTCACCAGTGTAATACTGCGTGGTCGGGTCTTTTAAATGAGACATCGTTTTTCTCCCTTCAGGTTCAACGTCCTTTAAGGGTAGACGCTCTCGATGCGTTGATAAGGGAACCAGGAAGATCCCTAAACCTCGGATTTATGCGACAAAGGTTTAACGGATATGTTGATTTGCTGTTGCGCGCTGTTTACTCAATTGCGATATACTGTTGCCCGTTTTAACTACACGACAGGAATGTATGGAACGTTTTCTTGAAAATGCAATGTATGCTTCTCGCTGGCTGCTTGCCCCCGTGTACTTTGGCCTTTCGCTGGCGTTAGTTGCCCTGGCGCTGAAGTTCTTCCAGGAGATTATTCACGTACTGCCGAATATCTTCTCGATGGCGGAATCAGATTTGATCCTCGTGTTGCTGTCGCTGGTGGATATGACGCTGGTTGGCGGTTTGCTGGTGATGGTGATGTTTTCCGGTTATGAGAATTTCGTCTCACAACTGGATATCTCCGAGAACAAAGAGAAGCTGAACTGGCTGGGGAAAATGGATGCAACGTCGCTGAAAAACAAAGTAGCAGCGTCGATTGTGGCAATTTCTTCCATTCACTTACTGCGCGTCTTTATGGATGCGAAAAATGTCCCTGATAACAAACTGATGTGGTACGTCATTATCCATCTGACGTTTGTGCTCTCTGCATTTGTGATGGGCTATCTTGACCGACTGACTCGTCATAATCACTGATCTGATTCGGGCGCGGTTCTCGCGCCCGTTATTAACAGGTCATTTATCGGAAGACGCCTGCCACAGATTCAGCTCGCCATCGGCGATATGCTGATCAATCTGCGCCAGCTCCTCGGTGCTAAATGTCAGATTATTCAGCGCCTGCACGTTCTCCTCAAGTTGCTCCGCGCGGCTGGCACCAATCAATACCGACGTCACTCGCTCATCTTTCAGCAACCAGCTTAACGCCATTTGCGCCATTGATTGTCCACGCTGCTGTGCCATTTCATTCAATAAGCGCAGGCTGTTGAGGTTGGCTTCGGTGAGCATTTTCGGCGTCAGACCACGAACTTTATTCCCTTCACGATGCATCCGTGAATCTTGCGGAATGCCGTTGAGATATTTTCCGGTCAGCAATCCCTGAGCCAGAGGAGTAAAGGCAATGCAGCCCACGCCGTTATGTTGCAGGGTATTCAGCAGGCCGCTTTTATCCACCCAGCGGTTCAGTAAATTGTACGAAGGTTGATGAATTAACAGCGGAATTTTCCACTCGCGCAGTAACTCGACCATTTTTTGCGTCCGCTCTGGCGAGTAAGAGGAGATCCCGACATACAGCGCCTTACCGCTTTGTACCGCATGAGCCAGCGCAGAGGCGGTTTCTTCCATCGGCGTATTTTCATCGACGCGATGAGAGTAAAAGATATCGACATACTCAAGCCCCATACGCTTCAAGCTTTGGTCGAGGCTGGCGAGCAGGTATTTACGTGAACCGCCAGAGCCGTAAGGGCCGGGCCACATATCGTAGCCAGCCTTGGTAGAGATAATCAGTTCATCGCGATAAGCGGCAAAATCCTCGCGCAGCAGGCGACCAAAGTTCTCTTCTGCGCTTCCTGGAGGCGGCCCGTAATTGTTGGCTAAATCAAAGTGCGTAATGCCTAAATCAAACGCTTTACGCAGGATCGCACGCTGTGATTCCAGCGCGTTAACGTGACCGAAATTGTGCCATAAACCGAGCGATAACGCGGGCAGGCGTAAACCGCTTTTTCCGCAATAACGGTACTGCATCTGCCCGTAACGCTCGGGATTCGCTAACCAGACCATGACCTCTCCTTTCCACCATTCAATTTCGAAACAATGTTTCTAGTTTAGCGATTCATCAGCGTGTATCCCGTAGTCTGGCTCACAGAGTGACGAAAAACTGGGCAAAAACACGTGCTTATGCTTTGCTTAAAAAAACACCAACTGAGGAGTGCAATGATGCCGCGTTTAACCGCCAAAGATTTCCCACAAGAGTTGCTGGATTACTACGACTATTACGCTCACGGGAAAATCTCGAAACGTGAGTTCCTCAACCTTGCGGCGAAGTATGCGGTAGGCGGGATGACGGCATTAGCGTTGTTTGATTTGCTCAAGCCAAATTATGCGCTGGCGACTCAGGTAGAGTTTACCGACCCGGAAATTGTTGCTGAGTACATCACGTATCCTTCGCCAAATGGTCACGGCGAGGTGCGGGGTTATCTGGTGAAACCCGCAAAAATGAGCGGCAAAACGCCAGCCGTGGTGGTGGTGCATGAGAATCGTGGACTGAATCCGTATATCGAAGATGTGGCACGGCGAGTAGCGAAGGCGGGGTATATCGCCCTGGCACCTGACGGCTTAAGTTCCGTTGGAGGTTATCCGGGAAATGATGATAAAGGTCGTGAGCTGCAACAGCAGGTTGATCCAACCAAACTGATGAATGATTTCTTTGCCGCAATTGAGTTTATGCAACGCTATCCGCAAGCGACAGGCAAAGTGGGTATTACCGGATTTTGCTATGGCGGTGGTGTATCGAACGCGGCGGCTGTCGCGTATCCGGAACTGGCCTGCGCGGTGCCGTTTTATGGTCGACAGGCACCCACCGCCGATGTGGCGAAGATTGAAGCGCCTTTACTACTCCACTACGCGGAACTGGACACCCGAATCAACGAGGGCTGGCCTGCTTACGAGGCGGCGTTGAAAGCCAATAATAAGGTCTATGAGGCGTATATCTATCCGGGGGTTAATCACGGATTCCATAATGATTCCACGCCCCGTTATGACAAATCTGCCGCCGATCTTGCCTGGCAAAGGACGCTGAAATGGTTCGATAAATATCTCTCCTGATAGGTTTATCTCTTACGGGATTACGTCTTAAACAAGCATGAAAAAATAGCGTGCGCAAAAGTCGTTCTTTGCCTAAAATATCGCTATATATGACAATATATAGCGAATGAGGTGAACGATGAATAACCATTTTGGTAAAGGCTTAATGGCGGGATTAAAAGCAACGCATGCCGACAGTGCGGTTAATGTGACAAAATTCTGTGCCGATTATAAACGCGGTTTTGTATTAGGCTACTCACACCGGATGTACGAAAAGACCGGAGATCGCCAGCTTAGCGCCTGGGAAGCGGGTATTCTGACGCGCCGCTATGGACTGGATAAAGAGATGGTAATGGATTTCTTTCGTGAGAATAATTCCTGTTCTACGTTGCGCTTTTTTATGGCCGGTTATCGCCTCGAAAATTGATCAAACATACGTATTATCTTGCTTTAATTAATTACACTAATGCTTCTTCCCTTCGTTTTAGCGCCCCGCCGCAGTATCATGATATCGATAACCATAATAAATGTGTGGTAAATGGCGCATCGATCGCATTATTGATTTTGCGATTGAGGCAAAATATATGCCAGGTCTTCGCAACGGAATAACTATAAATGACTGGAGATAACACCCTCATCCATTCTCACGGCATTAACCGTCGTGATTTCATGAAGCTTTGTGCAGCATTAGCCGCCACCATGGGGTTAAGTAGCAAAGCCGCTGCAGAGATGGCCGAATCGGTTACTAACCCGCAGCGTCCGCCAGTTATCTGGATTGGCGCGCAGGAGTGTACCGGTTGTACGGAATCTCTGCTTCGTGCAACGCATCCAACGGTAGAAAACCTCGTGCTGGAGACTATCTCTCTGGAGTATCACGAAGTGCTTTCCGCCGCCTTCGGTCATCAGGTCGAAGAGAACAAACATAACGCTCTCGAGAAGTACAAAGGGCAGTATGTGTTAGTGGTGGATGGTTCCATCCCATTAAAAGATAATGGTATTTATTGCATGGTTGCCGGTGAGCCGATTGTGGATCACATCCGCAAAGCGGCGGAAGGCGCAGCAGCCATTATCGCTATCGGTTCCTGCTCTGCGTGGGGCGGTGTTGCCGCAGCTGGAGTTAACCCAACCGGCGCAGTCAGCCTGCAAGAAGTTCTGCCGGGCAAAACTGTAATCAACATTCCTGGCTGCCCGCCGAACCCGCACAACTTCCTCGCGACCGTTGCGCACATCATCACTTACGGCAAGCCGCCGAAACTGGATGACAAAAACCGTCCGACTTTCGCCTACGGTCGTCTGATTCACGAACACTGCGAACGTCGCCCGCACTTCGATGCTGGTCGTTTTGCCAAAGAGTTCGGTGATGAAGGCCACCGCGAAGGCTGGTGCCTGTACCACCTCGGCTGTAAAGGGCCAGAAACTTACGGCAACTGCTCAACGCTGCAATTCTGCGATGTTGGCGGTGTGTGGCCGGTGGCGATTGGTCACCCGTGCTATGGCTGTAACGAAGAAGGTATCGGCTTCCATAAAGGCATCCATCAGCTTGCCAACGTCGAAAACCAGACTCCGCGTTCACAGAAACCGGATGTTAACGCTAAAGAAGGCGGCAACGTCTCTGCGGGCGCTATTGGTTTGCTCGGCGGTGTGGTTGGGCTGGTTGCCGGTGTCAGCGTGATGGCGGTGCGTGAACTGGGTCGTCAGCAAAAGAAAGATAACGCTGACTCACGGGGAGAATAACCGTGAACAGACGTAATTTTATTAAAGCAGCCTCCTGCGGGGCATTGCTGACGGGCGCGCTGCCGTCTGTCAGTCATGCGGCTGCTGAAAACCGCCCGCCAATTCCGGGATCGCTGGGGATGTTGTACGACTCGACCTTGTGCGTAGGCTGCCAGGCTTGCGTCACCAAGTGTCAGGATATCAACTTCCCTGAACGTAACCCACAAGGGGAACAGACCTGGTCGAACAACGACAAACTGTCGCCGTATACCAATAACATCATTCAGGTGTGGACCAGCGGCACAGGGGTCAACAAAGACCAGGAGGAGAACGGCTACGCGTACATTAAGAAACAGTGTATGCACTGCGTCGATCCGAACTGTGTCTCTGTGTGCCCGGTCTCTGCACTGAAAAAAGATCCGAAAACCGGCATTGTCCATTACGACAAAGATGTGTGCACCGGCTGCCGTTACTGCATGGTCGCCTGCCCATACAATGTGCCGAAGTACGACTACAACAACCCGTTTGGTGCGCTGCATAAGTGCGAGCTGTGCAACCAGAAAGGTGTGGAACGTCTCGATAAAGGCGGTCTGCCTGGCTGCGTAGAAGTGTGCCCGGCGGGCGCGGTGATTTTCGGTACGCGTGAAGAGCTGATGGCGGAGGCGAAAAAACGTCTGGCGCTGAAGCCTGGCAGCGAATACCACTATCCGCGTCAGACGCTGAAATCTGGCGACACTTACCTGCATACGGTGCCGAAATATTATCCGCATCTGTACGGCGAGAAAGAGGGCGGCGGTACTCAGGTTCTGGTACTGACGGGTGTGCCTTATGAAAATCTCGACCTGCCGAAACTGGACGATCTTTCTACCGGTGCGCGTTCCGAAAATATTCAACACACCCTGTATAAAGGCATGATGCTACCACTGGCTGTGCTGGCGGGCTTAACCGTGCTGGTTCGTCGCAACACCAAAAACGACCATCACGACGGAGGAGACGATCATGAGTCATGATCCAAAACCGCTGGGCGGCAAAATCATCAGTAAACCGGTCATGATTTTTGGACCGTTAATCGTCATCTGTATGCTCCTGATTGTGAAGCGTCTGGTGTTCGGTCTGGGCTCTGTCTCCGACCTGAACGGCGGCTTCCCGTGGGGCGTGTGGATCGCGTTTGACCTGCTGATCGGTACCGGCTTTGCCTGTGGCGGCTGGGCGCTGGCGTGGGCAGTATACGTCTTTAACCGTGGGCAATACCATCCGCTGGTGCGTCCGGCGCTGTTGGCGAGTCTGTTTGGTTATTCACTGGGTGGCTTGTCGATCACTATCGACGTGGGTCGCTACTGGAACCTGCCGTACTTCTACATTCCGGGTCACTTCAACGTGAACTCGGTACTGTTCGAGACGGCGGTCTGTATGACCATCTACATCGGCGTGATGGCGCTTGAGTTTGCTCCGGCACTGTTTGAACGTCTGGGCTGGAAGGTGTCGCTACAGCGTCTGAACAAGGTGATGTTCTTTATCATCGCGCTTGGCGCACTGCTGCCGACCATGCACCAGTCTTCAATGGGGTCGCTGATGATCTCGGCGGGCTACAAGGTGCATCCGCTGTGGCAAAGCTATGAAATGTTGCCGCTGTTCTCGTTGCTGACGGCGTTCATCATGGGCTTCTCAATTGTCATCTTTGAAGGTTCGCTGGTGCAGGCGGGTCTGCGTGGCAACGGTCCGGATGAAAAGAGTCTGTTCGTTAAGCTGACCAACACCATCAGTGTGTTGCTGGCGATTTTCATCGTGCTGCGCTTTGGCGAGCTTATCTATCGCGACAAGCTGTCGTTAGCGTTTGCCGGTGACTTCTATTCCGTGATGTTCTGGATTGAAGTCCTGCTGATGCTCTTCCCGCTGGTCGTTCTGCGTGTGGCGAAGCTGCGTAATGATTCCCGCATGCTGTTCCTGTCAGCACTGAGCGCGCTGTTAGGTTGTGCAACCTGGCGTCTGACCTATTCGCTGGTGGCATTCAACCCGGGCGGCGGTTACGCCTACTTCCCGACCTGGGAAGAACTGTTGATTTCTATTGGTTTTGTGGCTATTGAGATTTGCGCTTACATCGTACTCATTCGTCTACTGCCGATACTTCCTCCTTTAAAACAAAACGATCATAATCGTCATGAGGCGAGCAAAGCATGAGCCAGAGAATTACTATTGATCCGGTAACCCGTATTGAGGGGCATTTACGCATCGATTGCGAAATCGAAAATGGCGTCGTTTCGAAAGCATGGGCTTCCGGTACCATGTGGCGCGGCATGGAAGAGATCGTGAAAAACCGCGATCCGCGCGATGCATGGATGATTGTGCAACGTATCTGTGGCGTATGTACTACCACTCACGCGCTGTCTTCCGTTCGTGCGGCAGAAAGTGCACTGAATATCGACGTTCCGGTTAACGCGCAATACATCCGTAACATCATTCTGGCTGCGCACACCACGCATGACCATATTGTTCATTTCTATCAGCTTTCGGCGCTGGACTGGGTGGACATCACTTCTGCACTGCAAGCCGATCCAACCAAAGCCTCCGAAATGCTGAAAGGTGTTTCGACCTGGCACCTGAACAGCCCGGAAGAGTTCACCAAAGTTCAGAACAAGATCAAAGATCTGGTTGCCAGCGGTCAGTTGGGTATTTTCGCCAATGGCTACTGGGGTCACCCGGCGATGAAACTGCCGCCGGAAGTGAACCTGATTGCGGTAGCGCACTACCTGCAGGCGCTGGAGTGCCAGCGTGACGCTAACCGCGTCGTGGCGCTGCTGGGCGGTAAAACGCCGCACATTCAGAACCTGGCGGTAGGTGGGGTCGCTAACCCAATCAACCTCGACGGTCTGGGCGTGCTGAACCTTGAGCGCCTGATGTACATCAAGTCTTTCATCGATAAACTGAGCGACTTTGTTGAGCAGGTTTACAAGGTTGATACCGCGGTTATCGCCGCGTTCTACCCGGAATGGCTGACGCGTGGTAAAGGTGCGGTGAACTACCTGAGCGTGCCGGAATTCCCGACCGACAGCAAAAACGGCAGCTTCCTGTTCCCGGGCGGCTACATTGAGAATGCGGATCTGTCCTCGTATCGCCCGATCACTTCCCACTCCGATGAATACCTGATTAAAGGCATTCAGGAGAGCGCGAAGCACTCCTGGTATAAAGACGAAGCGCCGCAGGCACCGTGGGAAGGTACCACCATTCCGGCTTATGATGGTTGGTCTGACGACGGTAAATACTCCTGGGTGAAATCACCGACTTTCTACGGCAAAACGGTAGAAGTGGGTCCGCTGGCTAACATGCTGGTGAAACTGGCGGCAGGACGCGAGTCTACCCAGAACAAACTGAATGAAATCGTTGCGATTTATCAGAAACTGACTGGCAACACGCTGGAAGTGGCGCAGCTGCACTCCACGCTGGGCCGTATTATTGGTCGTACCGTTCACTGCTGTGAATTGCAGGATATCCTGCAAAATCAATACAGTGCACTGATCACCAATATCGGCAAAGGCGATCACACCACCTTTGTGAAGCCGAACATTCCGGCAACGGGTGAGTTCAAAGGCGTAGGTTTCCTCGAAGCACCGCGCGGTATGCTCTCTCACTGGATGGTTATTAAAGACGGTATCATCAGCAACTACCAGGCGGTTGTTCCATCAACCTGGAACTCTGGTCCGCGTAACTTCAATGATGACGTCGGTCCTTACGAGCAGTCGCTGGTGGGTACACCGGTTGCCGATCCGAATAAACCGCTGGAAGTGGTGCGTACCATTCACTCCTTCGACCCGTGCATGGCCTGTGCGGTACACGTAGTGGATGCCGACGGCAACGAAGTGGTTTCAGTGAAGGTTCTGTAATGCGTATTTTAGTCTTAGGGGTCGGCAATATTTTGCTGACCGATGAAGCCATCGGTGTGCGGATTGTTGAAGCGTTAGAGCAACGATACATTCTGCCGGATTATGTTGAGATCCTCGATGGCGGCACGGCGGGAATGGAGCTGCTTGGCGACATGGCAAATCGCGATCATCTGATTATTGCGGATGCCATTGTGTCGAAAAAGAACGCGCCGGGAACGATGATGATCCTGCGGGATGAAGAAGTTCCGGCGTTGTTTACCAACAAAATCTCTCCGCATCAGCTTGGCCTGGCCGACGTATTGTCGGCCCTGCGCTTCACCGGCGAGTTTCCGAAAAAGCTGACCCTGGTCGGCGTGATCCCGGAATCGCTGGAGCCGCACATCGGCTTAACGCCGACGGTCGAAGCGATGATTGAACCTGCGCTTGAGCAGGTTCTGGCTGCGCTGCGCGAATCTGGCGTGGAAGCCATCCCACGGGAGGCGATTCATGACTGAAGAGATAACAGGTTTCCAGACCTCCCCGAAGGCGCAAGTACAGGCAGCGTTTGAAGAAATTGCCCGGCGTTCGATGCACGATCTCTCTTTTCTGCATCCTTCAATGCCGGTGTATGTTTCTGACTTTACGCTGTTCGAAGGTCAGTGGACGGGGTGTGTGATCACCCCGTGGATGCTGAGTGCAGTTATCTTCCCCGGCCCGGATCAACTCTGGCCGCTGCGCAAAGTGAGTGAAAAAATTGGTCTGCAACTGCCGTATGGCACTATGACCTTTACTGTTGGTGAACTGGACGGTGTTTCTCAATATCTCTCCTGCTCGCTGATGTCGCCGCTTTCGCACAGCATGTCGATTGAAGAGGGCCAACGGCTGACGGATGACTGCGCCCGAATGATCCTTTCGCTGCCAGTCAGCAATCCGGATGTACCACACGCAGGGCGTCGTGCCCTGCTATTTGGCCGCAGGAGTGGCGAAAATGCATGAGTTGTCGCTTTGCCAGAGCGCCGTTGAAATTATCCAACGGCAGGCGGAGCAGCACGATGTTAAGCGCGTCACCGCCGTGTGGCTGGAAATTGGTGCACTCTCCTGCGTTGAGGAGAGCGCCGTCCGTTTTAGTTTTGAAATTGTCTGCCACGGAACGGTGGCGCAAGGGTGCGATTTACATATCGTCTATAAACCCGCCCAGGCCTGGTGCTGGGATTGCAGCCAGGTGGTGGAGATTCATCAGCACGATGCGCAGTGTCCGCTCTGTCATGGCGAGCGGTTGCGTGTCGATACCGGCGATTCGCTGATCGTCAAAAGTATTGAAGTTGAATAACTGGAGTTAACAATGTGTATTGGCGTTCCAGGCCAGGTGCTGGCTGTCGGTGAAGATATTCACCAGCTTGCGCAGGTTGAAGTATGTGGTATCAAGCGCGACGTGAATATCGCCCTGATTTGTGAAGGTAACCCTGCCGATCTGCTGGGCCAGTGGGTACTGGTACACGTCGGATTTGCCATGAGCATTATCGATGAAGACGAAGCCAAAGCCACATTAGACGCACTGCGCCAAATGGATTACGACATTACCAGCGCGTGATGATTAAAGCCGGATGCGGCGTAAATGCTTTATCCGGCTACATAGCGATAAGCCTGCCAATGTTGCGACTTACCCCTGACGCTTATCTTCCGTATTCGTCTCGAAATCACTGGCGTCATGGCGCTCATGCAACTGCTCGTTCAGCGGCCCGTTGGTGCGGTTAACAATACGCCCACGCTTCACCGCCGGACGTTCGCCCACTTCTTTCGCCCAGCGTTGTACGTGTTTATAACTTCCCGCATCAAGAAACTCTGCGGCATCATACACGCCGCCTAACACCACGTTGCCAAACCACGGCCAGATCGCCATATCCGCAATGGTGTACTCATCGCCCGCAACAAACTTGTGCTGCGCCAGTTGCTTATCCAGCACGTCGAGCAGGCGCTTGGCTTCCATGGTAAAGCGGTTGATGGCGTACTCAATTTTCACCGGCGCGTAATGGTAAAAGTGACCAAAACCACCGCCGAGGAACGGTGCCGCGCCCTGTAACCAGAACAGCCAGTTCATCGTTTCAGTACGCTTTGCCAAATCCTGCGGCAGGAAGTAGCCAAATTTCTCCGCCAGATAAAGCAGGATCGAACCAGATTCAAACACGCGGATCGGCGGAGTATGGGTATGATCGCGCAGCGCCGGGATCTTCGAGTTTGGGTTCACTTCGACAAAGCCGCTGGAGAATTGATCGCCATCGCCAATACGAATCAGCCAGGCGTCGTACTCTGCACCAGTAACGCCCAGCGCCAGCAGCTCCTCAAGCATAATCGTTACTTTCTGTCCGTTTGGCGTTCCCAGCGAATAGAGTTGCAGCGGATGTTTGCCCACCGGCAGCGTTTTTTCATGCGTCGGACCAGAAACCGGGCGATTGATATTGGCGAACGCGCCGCCAGCGGATTTATCCCACGTCCAGACTTTCGCGGGCTGATAAGTATTGTCTGTCATAGTGAGTTGCCTTCTGAGTGGTAGTGTTGAAGCAGTGTAGCAGGTCACTTGCTGTACAGAATGTGAATTTTTTAACCCTTTGCGCCAGCCGCTGCGATGAGGTGTATGATTAGTCTGACCTCTGTCCGGTTAATGTCGCTGAGCAGGTAATCAGAGCACAACAATTACGCCAACTGCTTAGGTTGTATTGTTAAAGGTAAAGTGATGAGCAAAGGAACGACCAGCCAGGATGCCCCGTTCGGGACATTATTGGGCTACGCCCCAGGTGGGGTAGCAATCTACTCTTCAGATTACAGTTCTCTCGATCCGCAGGAATACGAAGATGACGCCGTATTCCGTAGCTATATCGACGACGAATATATGGGCCACAAATGGCAATGCGTTGAATTTGCTCGCCGTTTTCTCTTTCTGAATTACGGTGTGGTCTTCACTGACGTGGGTATGGCGTGGGAGATTTTCTCGCTGCGCTTCCTGCGTGAAGTGGTTAATGACAACATCCTGCCATTGCAGGCATTTCCTAACGGCTCGCCGCGTGCGCCGGTCGCGGGTGCGCTTCTTATCTGGGATAAAGGCGGTGAATTTAAAGACACTGGCCATGTCGCCATCATTACCCAATTGCATGGCAACAAAGTCCGTATTGCGGAACAGAACGTGATTCATTCCCCGTTGCCGCAAGGGCAACAGTGGACGCGCGAGCTGGAGATGGTGGTCGAAAACGGCGGCTATACCCTGAAAGACACCTTCGATGACACCACTATTCTGGGCTGGATGATCCAGACGGAAGATACCGAATACAGCTTGCCACAGCCGGAAATTGCAGGCGAACTGCTGAAAATCAGCGGGGCGCGTCTGGAAAACAAAGGCCAGTTTGACGGTAAATGGCTGGATGAAAAAGATCCGCTGCAAAACGCCTATGTACAGGCCAACGGTCAGGTGATCAATCAGGATCCGTATCATTACTACACCATTACCGAGAGCGCAGAGCAGGAGCTGATTAAAGCCACCAACGAGCTGCACCTGATGTATCTTCACGCAACCGACAAGGTGCTAAAAGATGACAACCTGCTGGCGCTGTTCGACATTCCGAAAATCCTCTGGTCACGTTTGCGTCTCTCCTGGCAGCGTCGCCGTCACCATATGATCACCGGTCGTATGGATTTCTGTATGGACGAACGTGGCCTGAAGGTCTACGAATACAACGCCGATTCCGCCTCCTGTCATACCGAAGCGGGCTTGATCCTCGAACGTTGGGCGGAGCAGGGCTATAAAGGCAACGGCTTCAATCCGGCGGAAGGGCTGATTAACGAACTGGCTGGTGCCTGGAAACACAGTCGTGCACGTCCGTTTGTCCATATCATGCAGGACAAAGATATCGAGGAAAACTATCACGCGCAGTTTATGGAGCAGGCGCTGCACCAGGCGGGCTTTGAAACGCGTATCTTGCGCGGGCTGGATGAACTGGGCTGGGATGCTGCCGGGCAACTGATTGATGGGGAAGGGCGACTGGTTAACTGCGTGTGGAAAACCTGGGCGTGGGAAACCGCGTTTGATCAGATTCGTGAAGTTAGCGACCGTGAGTTTGCTGCGGTGCCGATCCGTACCGGTCATCCGCAAAATGAAGTGCGTCTTATCGACGTATTGCTGCGCCCGGAAGTGCTGGTCTTTGAGCCGCTGTGGACGGTGATCCCCGGCAACAAAGCGATTCTGCCGATCCTCTGGTCGCTGTTCCCGCACCATCGCTACCTGCTGGATACCGATTTCTCCGTGAATGATGAACTGGTGAAAACCGGTTATGCAGTGAAACCGATCGCTGGTCGCTGTGGTAGCAATATCGACCTGGTCAGCCATCATGAAGAGGTGCTGGACAAAACCAGCGGTAAATTTGCCGAGCAGAAAAACATCTATCAGCAACTGTGGTGTTTGCCGAAAGTGGACGGTAAATACATTCAGGTATGTACCTTCACCGTTGGCGGCAACTACGGTGGGACGTGTTTGCGCGGTGATGAATCACTGGTCATCAAAAAAGAGAGTGATATTGAACCGTTAATTGTGGTGAAAAAGTAATACATGTTGTAGCAACCCCGTACTGATTATGAAGAATAATCAGTACGGGGATTAATCAAAACATTCAATATTTATATATTCCAATATTTATTCATTTTATATGTGAATATATTAACCAGCAGAATACCTGTGTTTTGATTATTTCTAAAGGTTTTGAATGAATGCTTATTGTCTGATACACAAGAAATAACACTCTTTTTATCGTTAAAAAATGATATTTCACTTTGCCCATGCCGTTAAAGTCACTGATAATGCGTCCGTTCGTAAATTCAAAATGGCGTAATCTAATATATGCTAAATTTATTTGTTGGCCTTGATATATACACAGGGCTTTTGTTATTACTTGCTCTGGCATTTGTGTTGTTCTACGAAGCAATCAATGGTTTTCATGACACGGCGAATGCGGTGGCAACCGTTATTTATACTCGTGCCATGCAACCACAGCTTGCCGTGGTGATGGCGGCATTTTTTAATTTTTTTGGCGTGTTATTGGGCGGACTTAGCGTTGCCTATGCCATTGTCCATATGTTACCAACCGATTTGTTGCTGAATATGGGGTCAACTCACGGCCTGGCGATGGTCTTTTCTATGCTGCTGGCGGCGATTATCTGGAACCTGGGAACGTGGTTCTTTGGTTTACCGGCCTCCAGTTCGCACACCTTGATTGGTGCGATTATCGGCATCGGTTTAACCAACGCGCTGTTAACCGGCTCATCGGTGATGGATGCGTTAAACCTGCGTGAAGTGACCAAAATTTTCTCCTCGCTGATTGTTTCCCCTATCGTCGGCCTGGTCATTGCGGGTGGTCTGATTTTCCTGCTGCGCCGTTTCTGGAGCGGGACGAAAAAGCGTGACCGTATTCACCGCATTCCGGAAGATCGCAAAAAGAAAAAAGGCAAACGTAAGCCGCCATTCTGGACGCGTATTGCGCTGATTGTTTCTGCTGCGGGCGTGGCGTTTTCGCACGGCGCTAACGACGGGCAGAAAGGGATCGGCCTGGTAATGCTGGTACTGGTGGGGATTGCTCCTGCTGGTTTCGTCGTCAATATGAATGCGTCCGGCTATGAAATTACCCGTACCCGCGATGCCGTCACCAACTTCGAACACTACCTGCAACAGCATCCTGAACTGCCGCAGAAGTTGATTGCGATGGAACCTCCATTGCCTGCGGCATCGACTGATGGCACGCAAGTAACGGAGTTTCATTGTCATCCGGCAAATACCTTTGATGCGATTGCGCGCGTTAAAACGATGTTGCCAGGTAATATGGAAAGCTACGAGCCGTTAAGCGTGAGTCAGCGCAGCCAGCTGCGCCGCATTATGCTGTGCATCTCTGATACCTCCGCGAAGCTGGCGAAACTGCCAGGCGTCAGTAAAGAAGACCAGAACCTGCTGAAAAAACTGCGCAGCGATATGTTAAGCACCATTGAGTACGCACCGGTGTGGATCATCATGGCGGTAGCACTGGCGCTCGGCATCGGCACCATGATTGGCTGGCGTCGTGTAGCGATGACCATCGGTGAGAAGATTGGTAAGCGCGGCATGACGTATGCGCAAGGCATGGCGGCACAAATGACGGCGGCAGTGTCTATCGGCCTTGCCAGTTATATTGGGATGCCCGTCTCCACAACACACGTCCTCTCGTCTGCAGTAGCAGGGACGATGGTGGTGGACGGCGGTGGGTTACAGCGTAAAACGGTAACCAGCATCCTGATGGCGTGGGTGTTTACTTTACCGGCGGCGATTTTTCTTTCTGGTGGGTTGTACTGGATAGCATTGCAGTTGATTTAACCTTCCTGAAAATGCCCGGTCCTGGCGATCGGGCATTTCCATTTTTGACTAGTGATAACCACGCGCGGTCATAAAATCCGTAATCGCTTTTTCTGCATCAATCAGCACCTTTTCCAGTGGCTGATTAGCATCGATATCAACCAGTTGTGCACCACCAAAGGTTAACTGTGGCGTTATGGCTATCTTTCTTGCCAGCGATTCTCTTTTGTGGTCAGGCTTACGCGCGCAGGCCACGTCCAGATCGACATTGAGTTTGATGACCAGATCGGGCTTATGGCTCGCCATCCAGTGAAACGCTTTACGTTCCTGGCTTGCCAGCCATGAGACAAAACGACCACCTTCAACGTTAGGTGGGAACACCGTACCATCGTAAGCACCAGGAATTTGGTCCTGAGGATAACGGTCGGTTAGAACAATTAACCCGCGACGACGACAGGCAAGCATATGACGAAAGCGCAGTAAGCGACGGGCGACAAACGCTGTAATTACCAGCGCCGGAACAGGGCCAGGCAATTTTTTTGCTGTTTTCACCTGATTTCGTTCAATTGTTTTATGTAAGGATTTTCCCATCAACGGTAATTTTGTCACTGCACGACCGACATTTCCGGCCTGTTTTCCTAAATGAACTCTTTCGGCAGCACCATATTTTTCGACAACGGTAATGAGATGTTCACACACCGTTGACTTGCCTGAACCATCGCTACCAATAACGGCAATTAATGGAGGTGTTATTGACTGCATGAATATATCCTTTAATTTAAATATCCATTAAAAATATTTATTTGGTTAATATGTTTTTATGAAAGCGTAATTCAGGTCAATGTCACAATTAACCATTGTCACAATAAGGTTGAACGGATATTCTGAGCACGGACCACGTAATATTCAATACATTATTTGCTGCCGGGTTTTTCGTGAATCAACGTAATATGTCAATAATTAATTCCACGCCAGTGCGTGTTATTGCCATTGTAGGATGTGATGGTTCAGGTAAATCGACCCTCACGGCAAGCCTGGTAAATGAACTGGCAGCAACAATGCCAACAGAACACATTTATCTCGGGCAATCGTCCGGGCGAATTGGCGAATGGATTTCACAGCTCCCTGTTATTGGCGCACCTTTTGGGCGTTATCTGCGAAGTAAAGCGGCACATGTGCACGAAAAGCCCTGCACACCGCCTGGCAATATGACTGCGCTGGTTATCTATCTGCTTTCCTGCTGGCGGGCGTACAAGTTTCACAAAATGTTGTGTAAAAACCAGCAAGGCTATCTGCTCATCACCGACCGCTACCCGCAGGTTGAAGTGCCGGGTTTCCGCTTTGATGGCCCGCAATTGGCAAAAACCACGGGCGGTAACGGTTGGATAAAAATGTTAAGGCAGCGCGAGCTGAAGCTGTACCAATGGATGGCGTCTTATTTGCCCGTATTGTTGATTCGTCTTGGCATTGATGAACAAACCGCGTTTGCGCGTAAACCTGACCACCAACTGGCAGCGTTACAGGAAAAAATCGCCGTTACGCCGCAACTGACATTCAATGGCGCAAAGATCCTTGAACTGGATGGTCGGCAACCAGCCGATGAAATTCTGCAAGCGTCACTACGCGCAATTCACGCTGCGCTTTCCTGATCACCAAAATGGATAGGGGATGATTTAACGAATGGACGCACTACAAACACAAACTGTTAATAGTACAACCGCGCCGCAGCCCAACTACATTCCGGGGCTGATTGCGGTGGTCGGGTGTGATGGCACCGGTAAATCCACACTGACCACCGACCTGGTGAAATCGCTGCAACAACACTGGCAAACCGAGCGGCGCTATCTGGGGCTGCTCTCGGGCGAAGACGGCGACAAAATCAAACGGTTGCCGTTGGTTGGCGTCTGGCTGGAACGGCGACTGGCGGCCAAATCCTCGAAAACCCAAAGCATGAAAACCAAATCTCCGGCGCTATGGGCGGCGGTGATTATGTACTGCTTCTCGCTGCGAAGAATGGCGAATCTACGCAAGGTTCAGCGACTGGCGCAAAGTGGCGTTCTGGTGGTCAGCGATCGCTTCCCGCAGGCTGAAATTTCGGGCTTTTATTATGACGGACCGGGGATCGGCGTCGAACGTGCGACCGGGAAAATCAGCATGTTTCTGGCGCAGCGCGAACGGCGTTTATACCAAAAAATGGCGCAATACCGTCCTGAATTAATCATTCGTTTGGGGATTGATATTGATACTGCCATCTCCCGCAAGCCTGACCATGACTATGCCGAGCTGCAGGACAAAATCGGCGTCATGTCGACGATTGGCTATAACGGCACAAAAATTCTTGAGATTGATTCCAGAGCGCCCTACAGCGAAGTGCTGGAACAGGCACAGAAGGCGGTTTCTCTGGTTGCCATCGTTTCTGACCGCCGAAGTTTAACTTAAGGCTGGCGGGATACTTTTTACTATCAACGATAAGGTCAGGCTGAATTGGCGGGTTTTAACATCAAACATTGGTTTGCAGATGGCGCGTTTCGCACCATTATTCGCAATAGCGCCTGGTTAGGCTCCAGTAATGTCGTGAGCGCTTTGCTGGGTCTGTTGGCGCTCTCGTGTGCCGGTAAAGGGATGACGCCCGCCATGTTTGGCGTACTGGTGATTGTGCAATCGTACGCCAAGTCGATCAGCGATTTTATTAAGTTTCAGACATGGCAGTTGGTGGTGCAGTACGGAACGCCAGCCTTGACCAACAATAATCCGCAGCAATTTCGCAATGTCGTCTCATTTTCCTTCTCGCTGGATATCGTCAGCGGCGCGGTGGCGATTGTCGGCGGCATTGCCTTACTCCCTTTTCTTTCCCATTCATTAGGTCTGGATGACCAAAGCTTTTGGCTGGCAGCGCTGTATTGCACGCTCATTCCTTCAATGGCTTCCTCCACGCCGACCGGCATTCTGCGTGCGGTAGATCGCTTCGATCTAATTGCTGTACAGCAAGCGACGAAACCTTTTCTGCGCGCAGCGGGGAGCGTCGTAGCCTGGTATTTTGACTTTGGTTTTGCGGGTTTTGTTATTGCCTGGTACGTGTCGAATCTGGTTGGCGGCACCATGTACTGGTGGTTTGCCGCGCGCGAATTACGCCGCAGAAATATCCATAACGCGTTCAAATTGAATCTGTTTGAGTCTGCCCGACACATTAAAGGCGCGTGGAGTTTTGTCTGGTCAACCAACATTGCCCACTCCATCTGGTCGGCGCGTAACTCGTGCAGCACAGTGCTGGTGGGGATCGTGTTAGGACCCGCTGCCGCCGGGTTATTTAAAATCGCCATGACATTCTTCGACGCCGCCGGAACGCCAGCGGGTTTACTGGGCAAAAGTTTTTACCCAGAGGTGATGCGTTTAGATCCGCGCACCACCAGACCGTGGTTGTTAGGCGTGAAGTCAGGTTTACTGGCGGGCGGAATCGGTATTCTGGTGGCGCTCGCGGTGTTGATTGTCGGCAAGCCGCTCATTTCGCTGGTGTTTGGCGTTAAGTATCTCGAAGCGTATGACCTGATTCAGGTGATGCTGGGCGCAATTGTGATCTCGATGCTGGGCTTCCCTCAGGAGTCATTGCTATTGATGGCGGGAAAACAGCGCGCTTTTCTCGTGGCGCAAACCATCGCCTCAATCGGCTACATCGTATTGCTGTTCATGTTCTGTCATCTGTTTGGCGTGCTGGGAGCAGCGTTTGCTTATTTCGGTGGGCAATGTCTGGATGTGGTGCTCTCGTTAATTCCGACCTTAAAGGCATTTTTTCAGCGCCATTCCTTGCTTTATAACGCAGCCGGAGAGAAATCCTGATGATGAGAAAATATTTCCCGCTTGAGGCGAGCGAGCGTCTATTTGTTGCAGTTGAAGAAGATGATGTCGTTGATGCACAGGTCAGTTTGCCGCCGACTATCGCACTAAGTTGTACCACCGAAATCATCCATGATAATTACGCGTTATGCCTGCAATTCTGGCTCAATGGCGTCAATCGCCAGGAGTTACTGCGTTTAATATGCAAACAGGCCAAAGGCGATGAGCTGACTGCTGATGAGCGCAAACAATTTAAATACATGCGAGCGCGCTACAAGCACCTGCGTTTTGCGCAACGGCTGTATTTAAAGAAGCATCAGGCCGGATTTTTATTCGGCAAAACGACCGTTTTTTTGGGGCGTTTTCAGGACGGTTTTCGTAACGGTAAGAAAAATATTGTGTCGTATTACGGCAACTTGTTACGGGTTTATTTAAGCTCTCCGGTCTGGTCGTTGGTGAACTATTCATTACGCCATAGCCAGTTAGAAAGCGTAAGCGGTTTTATTGCCTATCGGCAAAAGCAAATGCATACCCTGAAAGAGATAATTGCCAAACCGCGACTAACTGGCAGGGAATTTCATGATGTGCGAAAAATCATCAGCCAGCAGGTTTCTTATTACGACACCTTAAGATCGCTTGATCCTGAAAATAAAGAGGCGTTACAGATTTCCCGCTTCCTCGCCGCCATTAATGGCCTGATGGGGGATAAACACGACGACATGGTGGCGGATGATATGGAAAACCGCCAGTCGTATGATGCACCGGTGGCGCTGGATAGCGATATTCGCCAGCGCTTAGAGCTGCTGATTTCGCGTTTTCCGCTATAACCGGAGCAATGATGTCATCTCGTTTGATTATTGCGCTGATTATCATGCTCTTAGCCCAGGGTGTGCAGGCACACAATTTTGTCACTGGCAAAACGGTTACCCCCGTTTATATCCAGGAAGGCGGCGAGCTGCTTCTGAATAGCGACGACGAAATTCACTACCAAAAGTGGAACAGCACACAGCTGGCGGGAAAAGTCCGCATTATCCAGTATATCGCCGGGCGTAAGTCGGCGAAGAAAAAGAACTCACTGTTAATTAAAGCGGTTGAAGCGGCAAACTTTCCGCAGGATCGTTTTCAGCCCACCACCATTGTGAACACCGATGATGCCATCTTTGGTACTGGCTATTTTGTCGTTGGCAAAATCGAAAAAAATAAACGCCGCTATCCGTGGGCGCAATTCGTTATTGACGGCAATGGACTGGGACGCGTTGCCTGGCGGTTGCCGGAGCAGAGTTCAACCATTCTGGTGCTGAATAAAGACGGGCAAATTCAGTGGGCAAAGGACGGCAGCCTGACGCCGGAAGAGGTAGATCATGTCATTGCGCTGGCGCAGAAACTGATCAATGAATAAAAAATTCAAAGGATTGAGGGTGTTAGTGAGATGAAGCTGGTTGAACACTACATCATGCGTGGTACGCGCCGTCTGGTGCTGATTATCGTCGGTTTTCTGATCTTTATTTTCGCCAGCTACTCCGCACAGCGTTATCTGACCGAAGCGGCAAATGGGACCTTAGCTCTTGATGTTGTGCTGGATATCGTTTTCTACAAAGTGCTGATTGCACTGGAGATGTTGTTACCTGTTGGTCTGTATGTGTCAGTTGGCGTGACGCTAGGGCAGATGTATACCGACTCGGAAATTACCGCTATCTCTGCGGCGGGGGGCAGTCCGGGACGCTTGTACAAAGCCGTTCTTTATCTGGCGATACCGCTAAGTATTTTTGTCACCCTTCTGTCGATGTATGGTCGGCCGTGGGCTTATGCGCAGATTTATCAACTGGAGCAACAGTCACAGTCGGAGCTGGATGTTCGCCAGTTGCGGGCAAAGAAATTTAACACTAACGATAACGGACGAATGATCCTTTCGCAGACGGTTGATCAGGATAATAATCGCCTGACTGACGCGCTGATTTATACTTCTACTGCCAATCGAACCCGCATTTTCCGCGCCCGTTCGGTTGATGTGGTTGACCCATCACCTGAGAAACCGACCGTTATGTTGCATAACGGGACCGCCTATCTTCTCGATCATCAGGGGCGTGACGACAACGAACAGATCTACCGTAATCTGCAATTACATCTGAATCCGCTGGATCAAAGCCCTAACGTCAAACGCAAAGCAAAATCGGTCACGGAGCTGGCGCGCTCCGCCTTTCCTGCCGATCATGCCGAACTGCAATGGCGACAAAGCCGTGGCCTGACAGCATTGTTGATGGCGCTGCTGGCCATTTCATTAAGTCGGGTAAAACCGCGGCAAGGGCGATTTTCAACGTTATTGCCACTGACGTTGCTGTTTGTTGCCATTTTTTATGGCGGCGACGTCTGCCGTACGCTGGTGGCTAACGGTGCGATTCCCCTCATTCCTGGTTTGTGGTTAGTACCCGGACTCATGCTAATGGGCCTGCTGATGCTGGTCGCACGCGACTTCTCTTTGCTGCAGAAATTTTCCCGATGAATGTTTTCAGTCGCTATTTAATCCGTCATCTCTTTCTCGGTTTTGCCGCCGCCGCAGGGCTATTGCTGCCGCTTTTTACCACCTTCAACCTGATTAACGAACTGGATGATGTCAGCCCGGGCGGTTATCGCTGGACTCAGGCGGTGCTGGTGGTGCTGATGACCTTACCGCGTACACTGGTCGAACTTTCGCCGTTTATCGCATTATTGGGAGGGATTGTTGGCCTGGGGCAGTTATCGAAAAACAGTGAGCTTACCGCCATTCGCAGCACTGGGTTTTCTATCTTCCGTATTGCACTGGTGGCGCTGGTTGCCGGGATATTGTGGACTGTTTCGTTAGGCGCGATAGATGAGTGGGTGGCGTCGCCATTGCAGCAACAGGCGCTGCAAATCAAATCGACTGCCACCGCGTTGGGGGAGGACGATGACATTACCGGCAATATGCTTTGGGCCAGGCGCGGTAATGAATTTGTGACGGTGAAATCGCTGAACGAGCAGGGCCAGCCTGTGGGCGTGGAGATATTTCATTATCGCGACGATCTCTCGCTCGAATCCTACATTTTTGCACGCAGTGCCTCCATTGAAGACGACAAAACGTGGATCCTGCATGGTGTGAATCATAAAAAATGGTTGAATGGCAAAGAAACGCTGGAAACATCAGATAATCTTGCCTGGCAATCGGCCTTCACCAGTATGGATCTTGAAGAGTTATCGATGCCGGGGAATACTTTTTCTGTCCGTCAGCTTAATCATTACATCCATTATTTGCAGGAAACCGGACAACCCAGCAGCGAATACCGCCTTGCACTGTGGGAAAAACTGGGGCAACCGATCCTGACCCTGGCGATGATTTTGCTGGCTGTGCCGTTCACCTTTAGCGCCCCGCGCTCGCCAGGGATGGGTAGCCGTCTCGCTGTAGGCGTCATCGTTGGCTTACTCACCTGGATCAGCTATCAAATCATGGTCAATCTGGGGTTGCTATTTGCGTTGAGTGCACCTGTTACCGCGCTCGGTTTACCGGTAGCGTTTGTCCTGATGGCGTTGAGCCTGGTGTATTGGTATGACAGACAACATTAAACCCGCCGTGGCGCAACACCACGGCGGGCTCACATTACTGCTTCAGAGTAGCAAATGCCTGAATGATGGCATCGATTTGCTCATGACTGTGGGCAGCGTTTACGCTACAGCGCAGCAGAGTGATGCCTGCAGGCGCGGCAGGTGGCAGGATAAGATTCACATAAACGCCCAGTGAAATAAGCTCGCGCCAGATGCGTAAACCGTCCTCTTTCGAACCGATTATTACCGGCACTACCGGGCTAATATGTGAACTTAACTCATAACCCAGTTTTTGCAGACCGTCATACAGATGGTTGGCGTTATCCATCAGCTTTTGCCGCAGCTCTGGTTGTGAGGCAATGGTTCTTAACGACGAGCGCACGGTCGCAATGCAGGACGGAGAAGGAGAGGCGGTAAAAATATACGGGCGGCTGCCGTAGCGCAACACTTCCATCGCTTCCGAACCGACAGCAAAACCGCCAATCGAGGCCAGACTTTTACTGAAAGTACCAACGATAATATCCACATCATCTTCAACGCCAACGGCTTCAGCCAGTCCGCGCCCCGTTGCGCCTAACACGCCAAACGAATGCGCTTCATCGACAATCAAATAACCACCGAGACGACGTTTGATATCAACAATTTCCGCTAACGGCGCAACGTCACCGAGCATGCTGTAGATGCCCTCAACGATGATAATCGCCTCTTTCGCCCGTTCACCGAGGCGAACCATGCGCCGTTCCAGATCTTTAGCATCGTTATGGCGGAAACGAATAATTTCTGCGCCACCGAGAGAACAGGCGTCATAAATACTGGCGTGGCTGTCGGCATCCAGTAACACCACGGCGTTATGGTCGGCAAGTGCGCTGATGACGCCTAAATTAGCGGTATAACCGGTTGAAAAAACGATAGCGGTAGGGCGATTGAAAAACTCGGCAATCTCTTTCTCTAACGCCAGGTGCGGCGCATAACTGCCGTTTGCCATACGAGAACCGGTGGTGCCGGTGCCTTGGGCCGCTAACGCTGCCTGACCTTCGGCGATGGCATCATGATTAAAGGTTAAACCGAGATAATTATTGGTCCCGGCCAGAATCACTTTTTTATTGCCGATCCGACCTTCGGTGGCGGAATACACTTCATCAATACAGGTGCCAAACGGTGTTAACCCGTTGTCACTAAATTGCAGTCGCTCGCCAGCAAGGCGCGCATATTTATCGTATAGCCCCATTATTTATTCTCCAGCCATGGAAGTAGAGTTTCCATTAATTGCGCAGGGGTTTTGACATCCAGCAGAATATTAATAGGAATGGAAATATCGAATCTGTCTTCCAGCATCATTAAGAGATCCATCACTTTGATCGACTCCAGGCCAAGATCGTTGACGAGATCGCTGTCGGGCTTAATTTCCACACCGTTTTCGACCAAATCCTGTAAACAGGAAAGGATGTAATCCATTACTATTTCACGATTTACCATAGAAACGTTAACACACCTTTAAACAAGACAATCAAAATAGCCCGTTGCGTAATGCGTGTTCCAGGCTAATCCCGGGAAACCAATTAATATCTTCAGAAATACGGTTATTACTTGCCGACCAGTCGGCATGGGTTAATTCACGGATTTTCGAACGAGTCAGCATCGGTTCTTTACCCGCCAGACGGCTCAACGCGGTACTGATATCCGCAAGGCAGGTGAGTAGCGGCAGAGGAATACCGACCATCCGCACGGAACCACAGCGGACATCGGCAACAAGCTGTTGGACACGTTGCCAGTCATAGCCTCCGGCGACGCCATCGCATAATTCATAGGTTTGCGTCTGTACAGTTTCGGCGCTTAACCACTGACCCACTGCTTGCGCAAAATCGGTGACGTGCAGGAAAGAGAGCTGTGTCTCTGGCGTGCCAAGTCGTGGCAGCAGACCGCGCAGCATCCAGTCAAACAGCGGTTTTAACTCTTTATCGCCGGGACCATACACGGCTGTCGGGCGAAAAACGCCCAACGTAATTTCGTCAGCCATTGCAGTCAGCTGTTGTTCGGCGACGTGTTTGGAATTTGCGTACCAGGAGAGTTCGGGATGGCGCGCCGCCAGCGAAGAGATAAACAGAAATCGTTGGCAAAAGCCGCTCTCTTTTGCCGCTTGCATCAGGCGCAGGCTGCCGTCAACGTTGCAGCGGGTAAAAATCTCTTCTTTGTGCCCGCGCACTTGCCCGGCGCAATGGACCACCGCGCTGGCTCCGGTAACCAGTTCGCTAAGCGAATGTGTATCTTCCAGCGAACCGCGCACCCAAGTGAGATTATCATTGACGTGAGCGCGGGCAGTACGCGTCAATGCGCGAACGTGAAAGCCGCGGGCGAGCAGGTTATCAATAATATATTTACCGATAAACCCGGTAGCGCCCGTCACCGCGACAGTTTGATTCATGCCAGGGACTCCTGCACATGAAGACTGGCAGCATAAGCCTTCTGATAACGTTTTTTCGCTTCCGCACGGGCAGGCTTGCCGGAGGATGTTCGGGGAATACTGTGGGGCGGCAACAGATCGATATCCGCGGTAACGCCAAATTCGCTTTGGATCCGTGCTGCCAGCGCGTGGATAAGCTGCCCGCGACGTTCTTCATCGCTGATCCGACACTGGATCTGCAAAATGATTTTTTCCTGGGCGGTAACAAAAGCAATCGCATCGCCAGAATGAATTTCCGGTTCCTGTTCCGCAATATATTCAATATCCTGCGGCCAGATATTACGGCCACGAATAATAATCAGATCTTTAATGCGTCCGGTGACATACAGATAACCGTCCAGCAGATAACCGAGGTCGCCGGTGTCTAACCAGCCCGTCGCGGCAATCTCGTCTTGTGAAATCTGGTCGCCAAAGTAACCGCTCATCAGGCTAGGGCCGGAGATGCAAATATGGCCTACCACACGTTCCGCGACAGGTATACCTGCTTCATTGCGGATTTCAATGCCATGTTCCGGCAACGCTTTACCGCAGTTGACGAAAGTCGATACGGCGCGTGTTTCAGCATCCGGCGCGACGGCTTTGCCCTGATATTCGAGGATGTCGCGATCCACTTCGTTAACCACAACCCCGGAAGCTTCATCAGAGAAGCTGACAGCCAGCGCATTTTCTGCCAGTCCGTAGCACGGCATGAAAGTTTTATCGTCAAAGTTGACCTGACGGAAACATTCAGCGAATTGATGGAGTTGTTCTGCGGAGATGGGTTCTGCACCAATACCAGCGACGCGCCAGCAGGAAAGATCCAGTTCAGCGAGATCTTTTTCATTCACGCGGCGCTGGCACAATTCATAGCCAAACGGCGGCGCAACGGAAACGGTGCCGCGATTTTTACTGATCAATTTAAGCCATTGCAGAGGACGCATGGCAAAATCCTGAGTGCGCAAATAATCTACTGAGAGTTGCGTGGCGACGGGGGTCAGGAGAAAGCCGACCAGTCCCATATCATGGTAGAAAGGCAGCCAGGAGACGCAGCGGTCGCCAGGGCGTAATTTTATGCCATCGTGGCTTATAGCACGTAGATTAGCCATCACTTCGCGATGGGTGATAATGACGCCACGGGGAAAACGGGTGCTGCCGGAGGTGTACTGGAGGTAGGCGATATCGTTCGGAACTGGACGCTGGAGCGCAACATCGGCTTCCGGTAATGCCTTAAACCAGGCGTGGCTTAAAACATGTAATTCGGGGTTGTTGTTATGCGTCGCGGCATTGACCAGTGGCAACCACTCATCACCAGTGATAATGGCTGCGGGCTGGCAACTTGCCAGTAAACCCTGCAGCTTGGCGCTCCAGGAATCCCGCTGACCGACGCCCATGGGAATCGCCAACGGGACGGCGACTAAGCCGGCATACTGGCAGGCAAAAAAAGCCTCTACGAACCCGCTACTGGTTTCGGCAATCAGCGCCACGCGATCGCCTTTTTTCAGGTTCAGCGATAACAACCGCTTCGCACCAGCTTCGGCACGCGCTTTTAACGTCTGATATTCCAGTTGATCTTCAAGTTGGCAACGTCTGTCATAAAAATTCATTCCAGCGCTACTCAGAGCGGCATAGTCCAAAGCATCAACCAGCGTTGGAAAATCGGCATAGCGCATAGGTAGGGAATGCGTAAAGATTTTATTAGACATATACACCACGAAAAAATTGGATATCAAAAATAAAATGACAATAATGCGGTGGATTATATAGGCATAAAAGATAAATGAGATAGTATTTTCATCAGTGTGAAAATGAACATTGATTTAAATAATGAATTTGAGTTTTTTGTTTTTATTGTGAATGATATTTAATTTATGAATATATTAAGAAGGAGCCTTGTCCGGTCGCCTTAAATCGACAAAAGGCATTGTGGCGCTTCTGTGTAGTCTCTGACCTTATCGTAATCATTAATAAATACTATTTATTCGTCGTTTGTATTCATTGGGTTGATTATTAAGGTGCCGTTCGTTGCTGTTGCAACCTGTTTGTCACCGTTAATTATTTGTTACCCACAGAACTATGGAATGCGATCTGCTGATGATTAAAATTGAAAAAGTAATTAATAAAAATGACCTTAAGGCATTTATCGCTTTTCCGTCATCACTTTATCCCGACGATCCAAACTGGATACCCCCTTTATTCATTGAACGCAACGAGCATTTGTCTGCGAAAAATCCGGGGACGGACCATATCATCTGGCAGGCGTGGGTGGCAAAAAAAGCGGGGCAGATAGTCGGGCGTATTACCGCGCAAATAGATACCTTGCACCGCGAGCGTTACGGCAAAGATACCGGTCATTTCGGCATGATTGACGCCATTGATGATCCGCAGGTTTTTGCCGCGTTGTTTGGCGCAGCGGAAGCGTGGTTGAAGTCACAAGGTGCAAGTAAGATCAGCGGGCCTTTCAGCCTGAATATCAATCAGGAAAGCGGATTACTGATTGAAGGTTTTGACACACCTCCCTGTGCGATGATGCCGCACGGTAAACCGTGGTATGCCGCGCATATTGAACAACTGGGTTATCACAAAGGCATTGATTTACTGGCGTGGTGGATGCAGCGAACCGGTCTCACTTTCTCTCCGGCGCTAAAAAAACTGATGGATCAGGTGCGTAAGAAGGTGACCATTCGCTGCATCAATCGCCAGCGGTTTGCCGAAGAGATGCAGATCCTGCGTGAGATTTTCAACTCTGGCTGGCAGCACAACTGGGGATTTGTGCCGTTTACCGAACATGAATTCGCGACCATGGGCGACCAACTTAAATATCTGGTGCCGGACGATATGATCTACATCGCTGAGATTGATTCTGCACCCTGCGCGTTTATTGTCGGCTTGCCAAACATCAACGAGGCGATTGCCGATCTGAACGGATTGCTCTTTCCCTTCGGCTGGGCAAAATTGCTGTGGCGTTTAAAAGTCAGCGGTGTGCGAACTGCGCGAGTACCGCTGATGGGCGTGCGGGACGAGTATCAGTTCAGCCGCATCGGCCCGGTGATTGCGTTGTTATTGATTGAAGCCTTACGCGATCCGTTTGCCCGCCGGAAGATCGATGCGCTGGAGATGTCATGGATCCTCGAAACCAATACAGGCATGAATAACATGCTGGAACGCATTGGGGCGGAGCCGTACAAGCGTTACCGATTGTATGAAAAGCAGATTTGATGGCAGTCACCCCTGCTTCATCTCCAGCGGCACCGCCGAGCGAATCAAATGGTGGCCTTCCAGCTCGATATCGTGGAGATTCTTTTTCACGGTCAGCACATGATCGCGTGCTGCGCGCTGGGCGACGTGCGGCAGCCGCTGCAACACCGCGTTGTAGATCCGCGCATGCTGGCGATCGATCTGCTTTTTTTGCTGTGGTCGATGGTAGAGATTATTTACGCTGGCAAACACCGAATTAAACATCAGGTCGGTCAATGATTGCAGCGTAAACTCCAGCACCTGATTGTGAGAAGCCTGACAAATGGCGAGATGGAAAGCGTGATCCAACTGCGCATGTTCGATCAGCGAAATCTCTTTGTTGTTCTCACTGGCGGCGAGCATTTTTTCATAACAGCGGGTTATCACAACAAAATCAGCCTGCGTTCCCAGCGTTGCCGCCAGCCTTGCCGATTCGCCCTCCAGTAATGAGCGAACGTCGAGCAGATCGTACAGCGTTCGCGGCTGCGTACTGAACAGATGGATCAGCGGGCTGGTGTCCTGCACCCGATTAAGCCGTGCGACACGAGAATCGCGACCCTGCGCCGTTTCAATAATCCCGCGCCCGCGCAGCACGGTCAGCCCTTCACGCAGTGCGGAGCGTGAGAAGCCGAGCTTTTCACACAGTCGACGTTCCGAGGGAAGCGGCTGACCGACCTTCAGTACGCCGTCGATAATTAACCGTTCGATACTCTCTGCAACCACTTCGCAAATAGGGCGACGTTCATCTTTCATTCCCGGACCTCGTGCACAGGTAGGACCAATTTTTCTGTTCTTAACTCGCAAAACACGCACATCACGTAAGTGATTATGTTACATCAATTTAACATCAAGTTAACCAAGACAAGGTCACAGAGCTGGAAAAAAAATGGTCTGACCGGTAGCTAAAGAGATAGACGAAAACGAAAAGCCCGCTTAATAACTGTTCACAGAAGCAGCGCGAAAAAATCAGCTGCCACACAACACAACAAAGCGAAGCCTACTCATGAGCATCTTGTACGAAGAGCGTCTTGATGGCGCTTTACCCGATGTCGACCGCACATCGGTACTGATGGCACTGCGTGAGCATGTCCCTGGACTTGAGATCCTGCATACCGATGAGGAGATCATTCCTTACGAGTGTGACGGGTTGAGCGCGTATCGCACGCGTCCATTACTGGTTGTTCTGCCTAAGCAGATGGAACAGGTGACGGCGATTCTGGCTGTCTGCCACCGCCTGCGTGTACCGGTGGTGACCCGTGGTGCAGGCACCGGGCTTTCTGGTGGCGCGCTGCCGCTGGAAAAAGGTGTGTTGTTGGTGATGGCGCGCTTTAAAGAGATCCTCGACATTAACCCCGTTGGTCGCCGTGCGCGCGTGCAGCCGGGCGTGCGTAACCTGGCGATCTCCCAGGCCGTTGCGCCGCATAATCTCTATTACGCGCCGGATCCGTCCTCACAAATCGCCTGTTCGATTGGCGGCAATGTGGCGGAAAATGCCGGTGGCGTTCACTGCCTGAAATATGGTCTAACCGTACATAACCTGCTGAAAATTGAAGTGCAAACGCTGGATGGCGAGGCGCTGACGCTGGGATCGGACGCGCTGGATTCGCCTGGTTTTGACCTGCTGGCGCTGTTTACCGGATCGGAAGGTATGCTCGGCGTGACCACCGAAGTGACGGTAAAACTGCTGCCGAAGCCGCCCGTGGCGCGGGTGCTGTTAGCCAGCTTTGACTCGGTAGAAAAAGCCGGACTTGCGGTTGGTGACATCATCGCCAATGGCATTATCCCCGGCGGGCTGGAGATGATGGATAACCTGTCGATCCGCGCGGCGGAAGATTTTATACATGCCGGTTATCCCGTCGATGCCGAAGCGATTTTATTGTGCGAGCTGGACGGCGTGGAGTCTGACGTACAGGAAGACTGCGAGCGGGTTAACGACATCTTGTTGAAAGCGGGCGCGACTGACGTCCGTCTGGCACAGGACGAAGCAGAGCGCGTACGTTTCTGGGCCGGCCGCAAGAACGCATTCCCGGCAGTGGGGCGCATTTCCCCGGATTACTACTGTATGGATGGCACCATCCCACGCCGCGCGCTGCCTGGCGTACTGGAAGGCATTGCCCGTTTATCGCAGCAATATGATTTACGCGTTGCCAACGTCTTTCATGCCGGAGACGGCAACATGCACCCGTTAATCCTTTTCGATGCCAACGAACCCGGTGAATTTGCCCGCGCGGAAGAGCTGGGCGGGAAGATCCTCGAACTCTGCGTTGAAGTTGGCGGCAGCATCAGTGGGGAACATGGCATTGGGCGCGAAAAAATCAATCAAATGTGCGCCCAGTTCAACAGCGATGAAATCACGACCTTCCATGCGGTCAAGGCGGCGTTTGACCCCGATGGTTTGCTGAACCCTGGGAAAAACATTCCCACGCTACACCGCTGTGCTGAATTTGGTGCCATGCATGTGCATCACGGTCATTTACCTTTCCCTGAACTGGAGCGTTTCTGATGCTACGCGAGTGTGATTACAGCCAGGCGCTGCTGGAGCAGGTGAATCAGGCGATTAGCGATAAAACGCCGCTGGTGATTCAGGGCAGCAATAGCAAAGCCTTTTTAGGTCGTCCTGTCACCGGGCAAACGCTGGATGTGCGTTGTCATCGCGGCATTGTTAATTACGACCCGACCGAGCTGGTGATAACCGCTCGTGCCGGAACGCCGCTGGTGGCGATTGAAGCGGCGCTGGAGAGCGCCGGGCAAATGCTCCCCTGCGAGCCGCCACATTATGGTGAAGAAGCCACCTGGGGCGGGATGGTCGCCTGCGGGCTGGCGGGGCCGCGTCGCCCGTGGAGCGGTTCGGTCCGCGATTTTGTCCTCGGCACGCGCATCATTACCGGCACTGGAAAACATCTGCGTTTTGGTGGTGAAGTGATGAAAAACGTTGCCGGATACGATCTCTCACGGTTAATGGCCGGAAGCTACGGTTGTCTTGGCGTGCTCACTGAAATCTCGATGAAAGTGTTACCGCGACCGCGCGCCTCCCTGAGCCTGCGTCGGGAAATCAGCCTGCAAGAAGCCATGAATGAAATCGCCCAGTGGCAACTCCAGCCATTACCCATTAGTGGCTTATGTTACTTCGACAATGCGTTGTGGATCCGCCTTGAGGGCGGCGAAGGATCGGTAAAAGCAGCGCGTGAACTGCTGGGGGGCGAAGAGGTTGCGGGTCAGTTCTGGCAGCAATTGCGTGAACAACAACTGCCGTTCTTCTCGTTACCAGGTACCTTATGGCGCATTTCCTTACCCAGCGATGCGCCGATGATAGATTTACCCGGCGAGCAACTGATCGACTGGGGCGGGGCGTTACGCTGGCTGAAATCGACAGCCGATGACAATCAAATCCATCGCATCGCCCGCAACGCTGGCGGTCATGCGACCCGCTTTAGTGCCGGAGATGGTGGTTTTGCCCCGCTACCGGCTCCTTTATTCCGCTATCACCAGCAGCTTAAACAGCAGCTCGACCCTTGCGGCGTGTTTAATCCCGGTCGCATGTACGCGGAGCTTTAAGGAGCAGGCTATGCAAACCCAATTAACCGAAGAGATGCGGCAGAACGCGCGGGCGCTGGAAGCCGACAGCATCCTGCGCGCCTGTGTTCACTGCGGATTTTGTACCGCAACCTGCCCAACCTATCAGCTCCTGGGCGATGAACTGGACGGGCCGCGCGGGCGCATCTATCTGATTAAACAGGTGCTGGAAGGCAACGAAGTCACGCTTAAAACACAGGAGCATCTCGATCGCTGCCTCACTTGCCGCAATTGTGAAACCACCTGTCCTTCTGGTGTGCGCTATCACAATTTGCTGGATATCGGGCGTGATATTGTCGAGCAGAAAGTGAAACGCCCACTGCCGGAGCGAATGCTGCGCGAAGGATTGCGCCAGGTAGTGCCGCGTCCGGCGGTCTTCCGTGCGCTGACGCAGGTAGGGCTGGTGCTGCGACCGTTTTTACCGGAACAGGTCAGAGCAAAACTGCCTGCTGAAACCGTGAAAGCTAAACCGCGTCCACCGCTGCGCCATAAGCGTCGGGTTTTAATGCTGGAAGGCTGCGCCCAGTCTACGCTTTCGCCCAACACCAACGCGGCAACTGCGCGAGTGCTGGATCGTCTGGGGATCAGCGTCATGCCAGCTAACGAAGCAGGCTGTTGTGGCGCGGTGGACTATCATCTTAATGCGCAAGAGAAAGGGCTGGCGCGGGCGCGAAATAATATTGATGCCTGGTGGCCCGCGATTGAAGCAGGTGCCGAGGCTATTTTGCAGACTGCCAGCGGCTGCGGCGCGTTTGTCAAAGAGTATGGGCAGATGCTGAAAAACGATGCGTTATATGCCGATAAAGCGCGTCAGGTCAGTGAGCTGGCGGTCGATTTAGTCGAACTTCTGCGCGAGGAACCGCTGGAAAAACTGGCAATTCGCGGCGATAAAAAACTGGCCTTCCACTGCCCGTGTACCCTACAACATGCGCAAAAGCTGAACGGCGAAGTGGAAAAAGTGTTACTTCGTCTTGGATTTACCTTAACGGACGTTCCCGACAGCCATCTGTGCTGCGGTTCAGCGGGAACATATGCGTTAACGCATCCCGATCTGGCACGCCAGCTGCGGGATAACAAAATGAATGCGCTGGAAAGCGGCAAACCGGAAATGATCGTCACCGCCAACATTGGTTGCCAGACGCATCTGGCGAGCGCCGGTCGTACCTCTGTGCGTCACTGGATTGAAATTGTAGAACAAGCCCTTGAAAAGGAATAACAAAATGAAAACTAAAGTCATTCTTAGCCAGCAAATGGCGAGTGCAATTATTGCCGCAGGTCAGGAAGAGGCGCAGAAAAATAACTGGTCTGTTTCCATTGCTGTTGCCGATGACGGCGGTCATCTGCTGGCGTTAAGTCGCATGGACGATTGCGCGCCGATTGCGGCTTACATCGCCCAGGAGAAAGCGCGTACCGCCGCGCTGGGGCGTCGTGAAACTAAGGGCTATGAAGAGATGGTGAACAACGGACGTACCGCGTTCGTGACTGCGCCGTTACTGACGTCGCTGGAAGGTGGCGTACCGGTTGTTGTGGATGGGCAAATTATTGGTGCCGTGGGCGTTTCTGGTTTAACCGGAGCACAGGATGCGCAGGTCGCGAAAGCGGCAGCAGCGGTGTTGGCGAAATAAGCGAAAACGAGGAGATAAACAATGAGTCAAACCATAACCCAGGGCCGTTTACGCATTGACGCCAACTTTAAACGTTTTGTCGATGAAGAAGTTTTACCGGGAACAGGGCTGGACGCTGCGGCGTTCTGGCGCAATTTTGATGAGATCGTTCACGATCTGGCACCAGAAAATCGTCAGTTGCTGGCAGAACGCGATCGCATTCAGGCGGCGCTTGATGAGTGGCATCGCAGCAATCCGGGGCCGGTTAAAGATAAAGCGGCCTATAAATCTTTCCTGCGTGAACTGGGCTACCTGGTGCCACAACCGGAGCGCGTGACGGTGGAAACCACGGGCATTGACAGCGAAATCACCAGCCAGGCGGGGCCACAGCTGGTGGTTCCGGCAATGAACGCCCGCTACGCGCTGAACGCGGCGAACGCTCGCTGGGGCTCACTGTACGATGCGTTATACGGCAGCGACATCATCCCGCAGGAAGGGGCGATGGTCAGCGGCTACGATCCGCAGCGCGGTGAGCAGGTTATCGCCTGGGTTCGGCGTTTCCTCGATGAATCACTACCGCTGGAAAACGGCAGCTATCAGGATGTGGTGGCGTTTAAGGTGGTTGATAAACAATTACGCATCCAGTTGAAAAATGGTAAAGAAACCACGTTACGCACCCCGGCGCAGTTTGTCGGTTACCGTGGCAATGCCGCTGCGCCGTCCTGCATTTTGCTGAAAAATAACGGCCTGCATATTGAGCTGCAAATCGATGCCAACGGGCGGATTGGCAAAGACGATCCGGCGCATATCAACGATGTTATCGTCGAAGCGGCCATCAGTACTATTCTCGACTGCGAAGATTCGGTCGCGGCGGTTGATGCGGAAGATAAAATCCTGCTGTACCGCAACCTGCTGGGCCTGATGCAGGGGACTCTGCAAGAGAAAATGGAGAAGAACGGTCGACAAATCGTGCGTAAACTGAATGACGATCGTCATTACACCGCCGCCGATGGCTCTGAAATTTCTCTGCACGGACGCTCGCTGCTGTTTATCCGCAACGTGGGTCATTTGATGACTATTCCTGTGATTTGGGACAGCGAAGGCAATGAAATCCCGGAAGGCATTCTTGATGGCGTCATGACTGGCGCGATTGCCCTCTATGATTTAAAAGTGCAGAAAAACTCGCGCACTGGCAGCGTCTATATTGTGAAACCGAAAATGCACGGTCCGCAGGAAGTGGCGTTCGCCAACAAACTGTTTACCCGCATTGAGACAATGCTCGGTATGGCACCGAATACCCTGAAAATGGGCATTATGGATGAAGAACGTCGGACCTCGCTGAACTTGCGTAGCTGTATCGCTCAGGCGCGCAACCGCGTGGCGTTCATCAATACCGGTTTCCTCGACCGTACCGGCGATGAAATGCATTCGGTGATGGAAGCTGGCCCGATGCTGCGTAAAAATCAGATGAAATCGACGCCTTGGATCAAAGCCTACGAGCGTAATAACGTGCTTTCCGGTCTGTTCTGTGGGCTGCGCGGTAAAGCGCAAATTGGTAAAGGCATGTGGGCAATGCCGGACCTGATGGCAGACATGTGCAGCCAGAAGGGCGACCAACTGCGTGCCGGGGCGAACACGGCCTGGGTTCCGTCACCAACCGCTGCTACGCTCCATGCGCTGCACTACCACCAAACCAACGTACAGAGCGTGCAAGCTAACATTGCCCAGACCGAGTTCAATGCTGAATTTGAACCGCTGCTGGACGATCTGCTGACTATTCCGGTTGCTGAAAACGCTAACTGGTCGGCGCAAGAGATCCAACAAGAGCTGGATAACAACGTGCAGGGAATTCTGGGGTACGTGGTGCGTTGGGTGGAGCAGGGGATTGGTTGTTCAAAAGTGCCGGATATTCACAACGTGGCGTTGATGGAAGACCGCGCAACGCTGCGCATCTCCAGCCAGCATATCGCCAACTGGTTACGTCACGGTATTCTGACCAAAGAACAGGTGCAGGCGTCGCTGGAGAATATGGCGAAAGTGGTTGATCAGCAAAACGCTGGCGATCCGGCTTATCGTCCGATGGCGGGGAATTTCGCTAACTCGTGTGCTTTTAAAGCTGCCAGCGATTTAATCTTCCTCGGCGTGAAACAGCCAAACGGCTATACCGAACCGTTATTACACGCCTGGCGTTTACGCGAAAAAGAAAGTCATTAATAGCGTCAAAAAAGCCCCGGCAAGTTTTATTGTCGGGGCTATGATAGTAACTGCGGTAGTACATTTATCCCGGAAATAACCGGAGCGATTATCAGGGTTTAACAATATTAAATACCCGTAGCGCATTACTAGCGGGCCTAAAACAACAATATGGACATCTTAACGATATTCTGCGCCTGCGTGTGCGGAACAGAAACCCTTACCCGATATACTTGTTATGCCAGAGGTAGCAATTGCGTTAGCAGCGTACTGTTGCTGTAAAGTATAACGCCTATATTTTACAGTTCAGTCCTCTTTTGCTTATTACAACCTTAAGTATATCAAGCATATAAAGATAATAAGAGACTGAACAATATGGTTACCTGGACCCAAATGTATATGCCGATGGGAGGACTGGGGCTATCCGCTCTGGTCGCCCTGATCCCGATAATATTCTTCTTCGTTGCACTCGCGGTATTACGTCTGAAAGGACATGTCGCCGGAGCAATAACCCTTATATTATCTATTCTGATTGCGATATTCGCCTTTAAAATGCCAATTGATATGGCATTTGCTGCTGCGGGCTATGGCTTTATTTATGGTTTATGGCCTATTGCGTGGATTATTGTCGCGGCGGTATTCCTGTATAAATTAACCGTTGCCAGCGGCCAGTTCGATATTATCCGCAGCTCGGTTATCTCCATCACCGACGATCAGCGTTTGCAGGTGTTACTGATTGGTTTCTCCTTTGGCGCGTTGCTGGAAGGGGCGGCTGGCTTTGGTGCGCCGGTGGCGATTACCGGTGCGCTGCTGGTGGGCCTGGGCTTCAAACCGTTATACGCGGCGGGGCTGTGTCTGATTGCCAACACTGCGCCGGTGGCGTTTGGTGCGTTGGGCGTGCCGATTCTGGTCGCCGGTCAGGTAACGGGAATCGATCCGTTCCACATTGGCGCAATGGCGGGACGTCAGTTACCGTTCCTGTCGGTTCTTGTGCCGTTCTGGCTGGTAGCAATGATGGACGGCTGGAAAGGGGTGAAAGAGACGTGGCCAGCGGCGCTGGTTGCTGGGGGAAGCTTCGCTGTCACTCAGTTCTTTACCTCTAACTATATTGGTCCGGAACTGCCGGATATTACTTCGGCGCTGGTGAGTATCGTCTCACTCGCTTTATTCCTTAAAGTCTGGCGGCCGAAAAATACCGAAACGGCAATCAGCATGGGACAATCCGCAGGTGCGATGGTGGTGAATAAACCATCTTCTGGCGGTCCCGTGCCTTCAGAATATAGTCTGGGGCAAATCATTCGTGCGTGGTCACCGTTTTTAATCTTAACGGTGCTGGTCACCATCTGGACCATGAAGCCGTTTAAAGCGTTATTTGCTCCGGGCGGCGCGTTTTATTCACTGGTGATTAATTTCCAGATCCCTCATTTGCATCAACAAGTGTTGAAAGCGGCACCCATTGTCGCCCAACCAACGCCAATGGATGCGGTGTTTAAATTCGACCCTCTCTCGGCTGGCGGCACCGCTATTTTTATTGCGGCGATTATCTCTATCTTCATCCTCGGCGTGGGCATCAAGAAAGGGATTGGCGTCTTTGCCGAAACGCTAATTAGTCTGAAGTGGCCGATATTGTCGATTGGCATGGTGCTGGCGTTCGCCTTCGTCACCAACTATTCCGGTATGTCCACCACGCTGGCGCTGGTACTGGCAGGTACAGGCGTGATGTTCCCGTTTTTCTCACCGTTTCTCGGCTGGCTGGGCGTATTCCTTACCGGCTCGGACACCTCCTCTAACGCCCTGTTTGGTTCACTGCAATCGACCACGGCGCAGCAAATCAACGTCTCTGACACTCTGCTGGTGGCAGCAAATACCAGCGGCGGCGTAACTGGCAAGATGATCTCCCCGCAATCTATCGCCGTGGCCTGCGCCGCGACGGGCATGGTGGGCCGAGAATCTGAACTGTTCCGCTACACCGTGAAGCACAGTCTGATTTTTGCCAGCGTTATCGGCATTATCACGCTGTTGCAGGCGTATGTGTTTACTGGGATGTTAGTCTCGTAAATCAATAATGCCGGATGATCGTTAATATCATCCGGCTTCATTTACATTACTCTGTCTTATTAATGGAAAATTATTTCCCGCTTTATTATCCATGTGGCAATAATGTTTCGCGTTCAGATAACATGCTAAATAATTAAGAGCGTGAGAACATCTATTATTTATCACGCAAAACAAGTCAGTATTAATTATGTTCGCTTGATGAGCAAACACCGTTCTATCTGTTGCTTTTGCAATCTTAATCGTTAAAACTACCAACAAATTTATATAGTTACGTTGTGAAAGGTTGTTAATTTTTTGTTTATTGAAATTTCGTAAAAATAACCAGCCAGACATCGAATAGGGGTTATTCTTATAAATTTCACCTGTTTTTCTATCAATGATGCCGTTTTCTTAAGAATGGAGGAAGTTATTAAAGAAGATAAAGCATAAAACTATTTCCCCGGTTACGAATCTTTTAACTTTGTTTTGTCACTTGCGTTATTAATGAATAAGAAATTTAAATATAAGAAATCGCTTTTAGCGGCTATTTTGAGTGCAACCCTGTTAGCCGGTTGTGATGGCGGTGGCTCCGGATCTTCCTCCGATACGCCGCCTGTAGATTCTGGAACAGGGTCTTTGCCGGAAGTGAAACCTGATCCAACACCAAACCCGGAGCCGACGCCTGAGCCAACGCCGGACCCAGAACCTACGCCGGAACCGACACCTGATCCAGAGCCAGAACCGGAGCCAGAACCTGTTCCTACGAAAACGGGTTATCTGACCCTGGGCGGAAGCCAGCGGGTAACTGGTGCTACCTGTAATGGTGAATCCAGCGATGGCTTTACCTTTACGCCAGGCGACAAAGTCACCTGTGTGGCAGGGAACAACACGACAATTGCTACCTTCGACACCCAGTCAGAAGCTGCGCGTAGCCTGCGTGCGGTTGAAAAAGTGTCGTTTAGTCTTGAGGACGCGCAAGAACTGGCGGCTTCCGATGACAAGAAAAGCAATGCGGTTTCGCTGGTAACGTCCAGTAACAGCTGTCCGGCGAATACAGAACAGGTTTGCCTGACGTTCTCCTCAGTGATCGAGAGTAAACGTTTCGACTCGCTGTATAAGCAAATCGATCTGGCACCGGAAGAGTTCAAAAAGCTGGTCAATGAAGAGGTGGAAAACAATGCCGCGACCGATAAAGCGCCATCCACTCATACTTCACCGGTTGTGCCCGTCACCACGCCGGGAACAAAACCGGATCTGAACGCTTCCTTCGTGTCGGCTAACGCGGAACAGTTTTATCAGTATCAACCCACTGAAATCATTCTCTCCGAAGGCCGACTGGTAGATAGCATGGGCAATGGTGTGGTTGGCGTAAATTACTACACCAGCTCAGGCCGTGGCGTAACTGGCGAAAACGGCAAATTCAACTTCAGCTGGGGCGAAACCATCTCCTTTGGTATCGACACCTTTGAACTGGGCTCAGTGCGCGGCAATAAGTCGACCATTGCGTTGACTGAACTGGGTGACGAAGTTCGCGGCGCGAATATTGATCAGCTTATTCATCGTTACTCCCAGGCCGGAAAAAATGATGAGCGTGAAGTGCCGGACGTAGTGCGCAAGGTCTTTGCCGAGTATCCCAACGTAATCAACGAGATTATCAATCTCTCGTTATCCAATGGCGAGGCGTTGAGCGAAGGCGATCAAACCTTTGAGCGGACAAACGAATTTCTTGAGCAGTTTGAATCCGGGCAGGCTAAAGAGATTGATACGGCGATTTGTGACTCCCTTGGGGGTTGCAACTCTCAGCGTTGGTTCTCGTTGACAGCACGCAATGTTAACGAAGGTCAGATTCAGGGCGTTATCAACAAGCTGTGGGGTGTGGATAAAGATTACAAATCAGTGACGAAATTCCACGTCTTCCATGACTCTACCAACTTCTATGGCAGTACCGGTAATGCGCGCGGTCAGGCAGTGGTGAATATCTCCAACGCGGCCTTCCCGATTCTGATGGCGCGTAATGATAAAAACTACTGGCTGGCGTTTGGCGAAAAACGCGCCTGGGATAAAAACGAGCTGGCGTACATTACGGAAGCGCCTTCTCTCGTTGAGCCGGAAAACGTTACGCGCGATACCGCCACCTTTAACCTGCCGTTTATTTCGCTGGGGCAAGTCGGTGAGGGCAAACTGATGGTTATCGGTAACCCGCACTACAACAGCATTTTGCGTTGTCCGAACGGTTACAGCTGGAACGGGGGCGTTAATAAAGACGGGCAGTGTACGCTCAACAGCGACCCGGATGATATGAAGAACTTCATGGAGAACGTACTGCGCTATCTGTCAAATGAACGCTGGCTGCCGGATGCGAAGAGCAGTATGACCGTGGGTACTAACCTGGATACGGTTTATTTCAAAAAAGCGGGTCAGGTATTAGGAAATAGTGCACCGTTTGCTTTCCATAAGGATTTCGCAGGTATCACAGTTAAACCGTTGACCAGTTATGGCAATCTGAATCCAGATGAAGTTCCTCTGCTGATCCTCAATGGCTTTGAATACGTCACACAATGGGGTAGCGATCCTTACTCCATTCCTCTGCGTGCAGATACCAGCAAACCGAAGCTGAGCCAGCAGGATGTGACCGATCTGATCGCCTATCTGAACAAAGGTGGCTCGGTGCTGATCATGGAAAACGTGATGAGCAATCTTAAGGAAGAGAGCGCATCTGGTTTTGTGCGTCTGCTTGATGCCGCAGGCCTGTCAATGGCACTGAACAAGTCGGTGGTGAATAACGATCCTCAAGGGTATCCGGATCGCGTTCGTCAGCAGCGTGAAAAAGGCATCTGGGTATATGAACGTTATCCGTTTGTCGACGGTAAACCGCCGTATACAATTGATGAAACAACGAAAGAAGTTATCTGGAAATACCAGCAAGAAAACAAGCCAGATGACAAGCCGAAACTGGAAGTGGCCAGCTGGCTGGAAGATGTCGATGGCAAACAGGTCAAGCGTTATGCCTTTATCGATGAGGCGGAGCATGAAACAAACGAGTCCCTGGAGGCGGCAAAGGCAAAAATCCTTAAGGCATTTCCTGGATTAGAGGTATGTAAGGATCCTGACTACCACTACGAGGTCAACTGCCTGGAACATCGTCCTGGCACGAACGTTCCGGTAACCGGGGGCATGTATGTTCCGCGCTATACGCAACTGAATCTCAGCGCCGACACCGCGAAAGCGATGGTGCAGGCTGCGGATTTAGGCACCAACATTCAGCGTCTGTATCAGCATGAGCTCTACTTCCGGACCAATGGTCGCAAAGGTGAGCGTCTGAGCAGCGTCGATTTGGAACGTCTGTACCAGAACATGTCGGTCTGGCTGTGGAATGAAATTGAATACAGCTATGACAGCAGCAAGGATGACGAGCTGGGCTTTAAAACGTTCACCGAGTTCCTGAACTGCTACGCCAACGATGCTTACACCAACGGCACGCAGTGTTCTGCAGATCTGAAAAAATCTCTTGTCGATAACAACATGATCTACGGTGACGGTAGCAGCAAAGCAGGCATGATGAACCCGAGCTATCCGCTCAACTATATGGAAAAACCGCTGACGCGTCTGATGCTGGGGCGTTCCTGGTGGGATCTGAACATCAAAGTTGATGTCGAGAAGTATCCGGGAGCGGTATCGGCAGAAGGTGAGAAGGTTACTGAAACCATCAGCCTGTACTCGAATCCGACCAAATGGTTTGCAGGTAACATGCAGTCTACTGGCCTGTGGGCTCCAGCTCAGAAAGAGGTCACTATTGAGTCTAAGGCGAACGTTCCTGTGACTGTCACCGTGGCGCTGGCCGACGACCTGACCGGACGTGAGAAGCATGAAGTTGCTCTGAACCGTCCGCCAAAAGTGACGAAAACCTATGAGCTGAAAGCCAATGGTGAGGTGAAGTTTACGGTTCCTTACGGTGGTCTGATTTATATCAAGGGCAACAGCCCAAAGAATGAGTCAGCCGAATTCACCTTTACTGGTGTGGTGAAAGCGCCGTTCTATAAAGATGGCGCATGGAAAAACGCTCTGAACTCCCCTGCGCCGCTGGGCGAGCTGGAATCAGACGCTTTCGTCTATACCACGCCGAAGAAGAACCTTGAGGCCAGCAATTACAAGGGCGGTCAGGAACAATTCGCTGAGGAACTGGATACCTTTGCCAGCTCGATGAATGACTTCTACGGACGTGATGGCGAAAACGGTAAGCACCGGATGTTTACCTATAAAAACTTGACGGGCCACAAGCATCGTTTCACCAACGATGTGCAGATCTCCATCGGTGATGCGCACTCTGGTTATCCGGTAATGAACAGCAGCTTCTCGACGAACAGCACCACGCTGCCGACGACGCCGCTGAACGACTGGCTGATCTGGCACGAAGTTGGTCACAACGCCGCCGAAACGCCGCTGACTGTTCCTGGCGCAACTGAAGTAGCGAACAACGTGCTGGCGCTGTACATGCAGGATCGCTATCTCGGCAAGATGAACCGTGTCGCTGACGACATTACCGTCGCGCCGGAATATCTGGAGGAGAGCAACGGTCAGGCATGGGCGCGCGGCGGTGCGGGTGACCGTCTGCTGATGTACGCACAGCTGAAAGAGTGGGCAGAGAAAAACTTTGATATCAAGACGTGGTATCCAGATGGCAATCTGCCAGCGTTCTACAGCGAGCGTGAAGGGATGAAAGGCTGGAACCTGTTCCAGTTGATGCATCGTAAAGCACGCGGCGATGAGGTTGGCAAAACCAAGTTTGGCGAAAGAAATTACTGTGCCGAATCCAACGGTAACGCTGCCGACAAGCTGATGCTGTGTGCATCCTGGGTCGCCCAGACGGATCTTTCGGAGTTCTTTAAGAAATGGAATCCGGGCGCGAATGCTTACCAGTTGCCGGGAGCGAGCGAGATGAACTTCGAGGGCGGTGTGAGCCAGTCGGCTTACGAGACGCTGGCGGCGCTTAATCTGCCGAAACCGCAGCAAGGGCCGGAAACCATTAATCAGGTTACCGAGCATAAGATGTCAGCTGAGTAAGCCTGTATGCCGGATAAGGCGCTCGCGCCGCATCCGGCATGAAATAAGGCGCATCGGGCCTGGAGGAAAGCCATATGGCATACACCCGCAGGCCCGCATCCGGCAAGTTACAACAAACAACCTTTAACCATGCTTTTTGATGTTTTTCAGCAATACCCCGCGGGGATGCCCATACTGGCAACCGTCGGAGGATTGATCATCGGCAGTTTTTTGAATGTGGTGATTTGGCGTTACCCCATCATGCTGCGCCAACAAATGGCGGAGTTTCATGGTGAAATGCCGAGTGCGCAGTCAAAAATAAGCCTTGCGCTACCGCGTTCGCACTGTCCGCATTGCCAGCAGACCATCCGCGTTCGTGACAATATTCCGCTGCTCTCATGGTTGATGCTCAAAGGGCGCTGCCGCGACTGTCAGGCGAAAATCAGCAAGCGTTATCCGCTGGTTGAGTTATTGACAGCACTCGCTTTTTTGCTGGCGAGTCTGGTGTGGCCAGAAAGTGGATGGGGGCTGGCGGTGATGATATTATCCGCCTGGCTGATTGCCGCGAGCGTCATTGACCTCGACAACCAATGGCTGCCCGATGTTTTTACTCAGGGCGTATTGTGGACCGGGCTGATTGCAGCATGGGCGCAACAGAGTCCGTTAACGCTACAAGACGCAGTTACCGGCGTACTGGTGGGATTTATCACTTTTTACTCCCTGCGCTGGATAGCCGGAATAGTTCTGCGTAAAGAAGCATTAGGCATGGGCGATGTATTACTCTTCGCTGCGTTAGGTGGCTGGGTGGGGGCATTATCACTGCCCAATGTTGCTTTAATCGCCTCATGCTGCGGCCTGATATATGCCGTTATTACAAAAAGAGGATCAACCACACTGCCTTTTGGACCGTGTTTAAGTCTGGGCGGTATAGCAACACTTTATCTACAGGCATTGTTTTAATGATAACCACGTCATTATCAAAGTGACATTTTAACTCTTATTAATAACCTTAGAGATTATTTACCATGTCGATAAAACAAATGCCAGGGAGGGTATTAATATCGCTATTGTTGAGCGTTACAGGATTATTAAGTGGCTGTGCCAGCCATAATGAAAATGCCAGTTTACTGGCGAAAAAACAGGCGCAAAATATCAGCCAAAACCTGCCGATTAAATCTGCGGGATATACCTTAGTGCTGGCGCAAAGTAGTGGCACGACGGTAAAAATGACCATTATCAGCGAATCGGGTACTCAGACCACGCAGACACCTGACGCCTTTTTAACCAGCTATCAACGACAAATGTGCGCTGACCCAACGGTGAAATTAATGATCACCGAGGGAATTAATTACAGCATAACGATTAATGATACACGTACAGGTAACCAGTATCAGCGGAAACTGGATCGTACCACCTGTGGAATAGTCAAAGCATAACGTCGGGTAGATATAAATTGGCGCGGGTTGTTTTTCGTGACGCACGAATTTATCTCATTCAATGGCTGACAAAAATTCGTCACACTCTTAACCAGAGACAATCTCTTAATACAGACAAAGAGCATCTGCGCAAAATTGCACGCGGGATGTTCTGGCTGATGCTGCTTATTATTTCTGCAAAAGTGGCGCATTCACTCTGGCGCTATTTCTCCTTTTCTGCGGAATATACGGCGGTTTCCCCATCGGCGAATAAACCGCTCCGTGCGGATGCAAAAGCGTTCGATAAAAATGACGTGCAATTAATCAGCCAGCAAAACTGGTTTGGCAAATATCAGCCCGTCGCCACGCCGGTAAAACAACCCGAACCTGCACCTGTGGCCGAAACGCGTCTTAATGTGGTGTTGCGTGGGATCGCCTTTGGTGCCAGACCCGGCGCGGTTATTGAAGAAGGTGGTAAACAGCAGGTCTATTTGCAGGGTGAAACGCTTGGCTCGCACAACGCAGTGATTGAGGAAATCAACCGCGACCATGTGATGCTGCGCTATCAGGGAAAAATAGAGCGCCTGAGCCTGGCTGAAGAGGAGCGTTCCACCGTTGCCGTGACCAACAAAAAAGCTGTCAGTGACGAAGCAAAGCAAGCTGTTGCTGAGCCTGCTGCCAGTGCGCCAGTTGAGATCCCGGCTGCCGTGCGTCAGGCACTGGCGAAAGATCCGCAGAAAATTTTTAACTATATCCAGCTTACGCCTGTGCGTAAGGAAGGGATTGTCGGTTATGCAGTGAAACCGGGGGCAGATCGTTCTCTGTTCGATGCCAGCGGTTTTAAGGAAGGCGATATCGCCATTGCGCTAAATCAGCAGGATTTCACTGATCCACGAGCAATGATTGCTCTGATGCGGCAGTTACCTTCAATGGATTCCATTCAACTTACGGTTTTACGCAAGGGTGCGCGCTACGACATTTCCATCGCGCTGCGCTAACCGCATTTAATCCAGGAGAATCATTCATCGTGTTTTGGCGTGATATGACGTTGTCGGTCTGGCGTAAGAAGACAACTGGCCTCAAAACAAAAAAGCGTTTACTGGCGCTGGTGCTGGCAGCGGCATTATGCAGTTCACCGGTCTGGGCGGAAGAAGCCACTTTCACCGCTAATTTTAAAGATACCGACCTGAAATCGTTCATCGAAACCGTCGGCGCTAACCTTAATAAAACCATCATTATGGGGCCGGGCGTTCAGGGGAAAGTGAGTATTCGCACCATGACCCCGCTCAATGAACGCCAGTATTACCAGCTATTCCTTAACCTGCTGGAAGCACAGGGGTATGCCGTCGTACCGATGGAAAACGACGTGCTGAAGGTGGTGAAATCCAGTGCCGCGAAAGTCGAGCCGCTGCCGCTGGTTGGTGAAGGCAGCGACAACTACGCGGGCGATGAAATGGTCACCAAAGTCGTGCCGGTACGTAATGTGTCGGTACGCGAGCTGGCACCGATTCTGCGCCAGATGATCGACAGCGCAGGCTCAGGCAACGTTGTTAATTACGATCCCTCCAACGTGATTATGCTTACCGGACGCGCCTCAGTTGTGGAGCGCCTGACGGAAGTGATCCAGCGCGTGGATCATGCGGGTAATCGCACCGAAGAGGTGATCCCGCTGGATAACGCCTCGGCTTCGGAAATTGCCCGCGTGCTGGAAAGCCTGACGAAAAACAGCGGTGAGAACCAGCCTGCGACGCTGAAATCTCAAATTGTCGCCGACGAACGCACCAACAGTGTGATTGTCAGTGGTGACCCGGCCACGCGGGACAAAATGCGCCGCCTGATCCGTCGGCTGGACTCAGAAATGGAGCGCAGCGGCAACAGCCAGGTGTTCTATCTCAAATACAGTAAAGCGGAAGACCTGGTCGATGTGCTGAAGCAGGTCAGCGGTACGCTCACGGCGGCTAAAGAAGAGGCGGAAGGCACGGTTGGTAGCGGGCGTGAGGTTGTCTCCATCGCCGCCAGCAAACACAGTAATGCCCTGATTGTTACTGCGCCGCAGGACATTATGCAGTCGCTGCAAAGCGTGATTGAACAACTGGATATTCGCCGTGCTCAGGTGCACGTCGAGGCGTTGATCGTGGAAGTTGCCGAAGGTAGCAATATCAATTTCGGCGTGCAGTGGGCGTCGAAAGATGCCGGATTAATGCAGTTTGCTAACGGTACGCAGATCCCTATTGGCACGCTGGGTGCAGCCATTTCTCAGGCGAAACCGCAGAAAGGCTCCACGGTGATCAGTGAAAACGGCGCTACCACCATTAACCCGGATACTAACGGCGATCTCTCCACGCTCGCTCAGCTTCTTTCTGGCTTTAGCGGTACGGCGGTTGGCGTGGTGAAAGGCGACTGGATGGCGCTGGTACAGGCGGTCAAAAACGACTCCAGCTCGAACGTGCTCTCCACGCCGAGTATCACCACGCTGGACAACCAGGAAGCCTTCTTCATGGTGGGCCAGGACGTTCCGGTATTAACCGGCTCTACTGTTGGCTCTAATAACAGCAATCCTTTCAATACGGTAGAGAGGAAAAAAGTCGGCATCATGCTGAAAGTCACGCCGCAGATTAACGAAGGAAACGCGGTACAGATGGTGATTGAGCAGGAAGTGTCGAAGGTGGAAGGACAGACCAGTCTCGACGTCGTGTTTGGCGAGCGCAAACTGAAAACCACCGTGCTGGCAAACGATGGTGAGCTGATCGTGCTTGGCGGTCTGATGGACGATCAGGCGGGAGAAAGCGTGGCGAAAGTGCCGCTGCTTGGCGATATCCCATTGATTGGTAACCTGTTTAAATCGACGGCGGATAAAAAAGAAAAACGTAACCTGATGGTGTTTATCCGCCCGACCATTCTGCGTGACGGTATGGCGGCAGACGGCGTGTCGCAGCGCAAATATAACTACATGCGCGCCGAGCAAATCTACCGCGATGAGCAAGGCTTAAGCCTGATGCCGCACACCGCGCAGCCGGTACTGCCAGCGCAAAATCAGGCCTTACCGCCAGAAGTTCGTGCGTTCCTTAATGCCGGGAGAACGCGTTAATGGTGCCTGTAGCACAGGAAACCACCGCTAACACCGTGCGTCTGCCCTACAGTTTCAGCCGTCGGTTTAGCCTGGTGGCATGGTGCGAAGCGTCGCTGGAGATCCTCCATGTTCATCCGTTGTCGCTCTCTGTTTTGCAGGAGCTGCAGCGGGGGCTGAACGCGTCTTTCACGCTGAGGCAAATCGACGAGGCCGAATTTGAACAGCGGCTGAATGCGGTCTGGCAGCGGGACTCTTCCGAGGCCCGCCAGCTGATGGAAGATCTCGGTTCTGCTGAGGACTTTTTTACTCTCGCAGAAGAACTACCGGAAACGGAAGATCTGCTGGAAAGTGACGACGATGCGCCAATCATCAAACTGATCAACGCCATGTTGGCAGAGGCGATTAAAGAAGGCGCTTCGGATATCCACATCGAGACGTTTGAAAAGAGTCTGGTGATCCGTTTTCGTGTTGACGGCACACTACATGAAATGCTGCGTCCGGGGCGCAAACTGGCCTCGCTGCTGGTATCGCGTATTAAGGTGATGGCACGGCTGGATATCGCCGAAAAACGCGTACCGCAGGATGGGCGCATTGCGCTGCTGCTGGGCGGTCGGGCGATTGACGTCCGTGTCTCCACCATGCCTTCCGCCTGGGGGGAACGGGTGGTGCTGCGACTGCTGGACAAAAACCAGGCTCGCCTGACGCTGGAGCGTCTGGGTTTAAGTCTCGAACTGACTGCGCAGTTGCGCCAGCTGTTACACAAACCGCACGGCATTTTTCTGGTGACGGGGCCGACCGGTTCCGGCAAAAGCACCACGCTGTACGCTGGATTGCAGGAGCTGAACAACCACTCGCGTAACATTCTCACGGTTGAAGACCCTATCGAATACATGATTGAAGGGATCGGTCAGACGCAGGTTAACACCCGCGTCGGCATGACCTTCGCCCGTGGCCTGCGCGCAATTTTGCGTCAGGACCCGGATGTGGTGATGGTCGGTGAAATCCGCGATACCGAAACCGCAGAAATTGCCGTCCAGGCATCGCTTACAGGGCACCTGGTCCTTTCCACGCTGCATACCAACACGGCGGTGGGGGCGATCACGCGTTTGCAGGATATGGGCGTGGAGCCTTTCCTGCTCTCTTCCAGTCTGACGGGCGTGATGGCGCAGCGACTGGTTCGCACGCTGTGTCCCGATTGCCGCCAGTCCGCGCCTGCCACCGACGAAGAAAAACGCCTGCTGGGGATTACCGATGCGCGAACCGTCACGCTGTACCATCCGCAGGGTTGTCCCGCTTGTAATCATAAAGGTTTTCGCGGACGTACTGCCATCCATGAGCTGATCGTGGTGGACGCCACATTGCGTGATTTGATCCACCGTCAGGCCGGGGAACTGGAGCTGGAACGTTATGTCCGGCAACACTCTGCGGGTATCCGCAGCAACGGCATTGAGAAAGTGCTCGCCGGAGAAACCTCTCTCGATGAAGTTCTGCGGGTAACCATGGAGGCGTAATGGCACTGTTTTACTATCAGGCGCTGGAGCGTAATGGTCGCAAAACCAAAGGCATGATTGAGGCGGATTCCGCGCGTCATGCCCGCCAGTTGTTGCGTGGTAAAGAGCTTATCCCCGTGCACATTGAAGCCCGGCTGAATGCTTCGACAGGGGGAATGTTGCAGCGTCGGCGGCATGCACATCGTCGCGTGGCGGCGGCAGATTTGGCGCTGTTCATACGCCAACTGGCAACGCTGGTGCAGGCAGCAATGCCGCTGGAAACCTGCTTACAGGCGGTCAGTGAGCAAAGTGAAAAACTGCATGTAAAAAGCCTCGGAATGGCGCTGCGCAGCCGGATTCAGGAAGGTTATACCCTGTCGGACAGCCTGCGCGAACATCCCCGCGTCTTTGACTCCCTGTTTTGTTCGATGGTCGCTGCCGGAGAAAAATCCGGACATCTCGACGTGGTGCTCAATCGCCTGGCGGATTACACCGAACAGCGGCAGCGTCTGAAATCACGCCTGCTGCAGGCCATGCTCTACCCGCTGGTACTGCTGGTGGTGGCAACGGGCGTGGTCACTATTTTGCTGACGGCAGTAGTGCCGAAAATTATCGAACAGTTTGATCATCTCGGACACGCGCTGCCTGCCTCCACCCGAATGCTCATCGCCATGAGCGACACGTTACAGACCAGCGGCGTTTACTGGCTGGCGGGATTGCTGGGGCTTCTGGTGCTGGGGCAACGGCTACTCAAAAATCCTGCTATGCGCCTGCGCTGGGATAAAACCTTGCTGCGTCTGCCCGTGACGGGGCGTGTTGCGCGCGGGCTGAATACGGCGCGTTTTTCCCGCACGTTAAGCATCCTCACCGCCAGCAGTGTTCCGCTACTGGAAGGCATTCAGACCGCCGCCGCCGTGTCGGCAAATCGTTATGTCGAGCAACAACTGCTGCTGGCGGCAGATCGCGTCCGCGAAGGAAGCAGCTTGCGCGCCGCGCTGGCGGAGTTGCGCCTGTTCCCGCCGATGATGCTGTACATGATCGCCTCCGGCGAACAGAGCGGTGAACTGGAAACCATGCTTGAACAGGCCGCAGTCAACCAGGAACGGGAATTTGATACCCAGGTGGGGCTGGCGTTAGGGCTGTTTGAGCCGGCGCTGGTGGTGATGATGGCGGGCGTGGTGCTGTTTATCGTCATCGCCATCCTCGAACCGATGCTGCAACTGAACAATATGGTTGGAATGTAATTTACGGAGTTATCACATGAATTCGTTATCCCGCACACAAAAACCACGGGCAGGTTTTACCCTGCTGGAAGTGATGGTGGTGATTGTTATTCTTGGCGTCCTGGCAAGTCTGGTGGTGCCTAACCTGTTGGGCAACAAAGAGAAAGCAGATCGGCAAAAAGCCATCAGCGATATCGTGGCGCTGGAGAATGCGCTGGATATGTACCGACTGGATAACGGGCGTTATCCGACCACCGAACAGGGACTGGAGGCGTTGATCCAGCAACCAGCCAATATGGCGGATTCCCGTAACTACCGTACCGGTGGATACATTAAACGACTGCCAAAGGATCCGTGGGGCAATGATTATCAGTATCTCAGCCCGGGTGAAAAAGGGCTGTTTGATGTTTATACCCTGGGGGCAGATGGTCAGGAAAACGGGGAAGGCGCTGGCGCAGATATCGGTAACTGGAATTTGCAGGAGTTTCAGTAATCAGTGCCTGAACGCGGATTCACTCTTCTGGAAATCATGCTGGTGATTTTCCTTATCGGCCTTGCCAGTGCGGGCGTGGTACAGACGTTTGCGACCGCTTCAGAGCCGCCTGCGAAAAAAGCGGCGCAGGATTTTCTGACTCGCTTTGCGCAGTTTAAGGACAGGGCAGTGATCGAAGGGCAAACACTCGGTGTGCTAATCGACCCGCCAGGTTACCAGTTTATGCAGCGTCGTCACGGGCAATGGTTGCCCGTTTCTGCGACCCGGTTATCGGCACAGGTTACGGTGCCGAAACAGGTGCAGATGCTGTTACAACCCGGAAGTGATATGTGGCAGAAGGAATATGTGCTGGAGCTGCAACGTCGTCGCCTGACGCTGCACGATATTGAACTGGAGCTGCAAAAAGAGGCGAAAAAGAAGACACCGCAGATCCGTTTTTCGCCTTTTGAACCCGCCACGCCGTTTACACTGCGTTTTTACGCGTCGGCACAAAACGCGTGTTGGGCGGTAAAGCTGGCGCACGATGGCGTGTTATCCCTCAATCAATGTGATGAGGGGATGCCATGAAGCGTGGATTTACCTTGCTGGAAGTAATGCTCGCGCTGGCGATTTTTGCGTTGGCCGCCATGGCGGTGTTACAGATCGTCAGCGGCGCGCTGAGTAATCAGCAAATCCTTGAGGAGAAAACGGTAGCGGGCTGGGTAGCTGAAAACCAGACTGCGCTGCTTTACCTGATGACCCGTGAACAACGAGCGGTCAGGCACCAGGGCGAGAGTGATATGGCAGGAAGCCGCTGGTACTGGCGAACCACACCGCTGAATACCGGTAACGCGCTACTTCAGGCGGTGGATATTGAAGTCAGCCGTCGCGAAGACTTTTCGTCGGTGATTCAGTCACGACGCGCGTGGTTCAGCGCCACGGGAGGTCAGCAGTGAGAAAGATTCGCTCTGGCTTCACATTACTGGAAATGCTGATTGCGATTGCGATTTTTGCCTCGTTGGCATTAATGGCACAGCAGGTGACAAACGGTGTCACACGCGTGAACAGCGCCGTCGCCGGACACGATCAAAAACTAAACCTCATGCAGCAAACGATGAGTTTTCTGACCCACGATCTGACACAAATGATGCCGCGTCCGGTAAGAGGCGATCAGGGCCAGCGTGAACCAGCGTTACTGGCGGGCGCTGGCGTTCTGGCGTCTGAGAGTGGAGGAATGCGTTTTGTGCGCGGCGGTGTGGTTAACCCGTTGATGCGTCTGCCACGCAGCAATCTGCTCACCGTCGGTTACCGCATTCATGACGGTTATCTCGAACGGTTAGCCTGGCCGCTGACCGATGCGGCAGGCAGCGTGAAGCCAACAACGCAAAAATTAATCCCGGCGGATTCGCTCCGTTTGCAGTTCTACGACGGCACGCGCTGGCAGGAGAGCTGGTCATCAGTGCAGGCGATTCCTGTGGCAGTACGCATAACCCTGCATTCGCCGCAATGGGGCGAAATTGAACGCATCTGGTTGTTACGCGGGCCGCAATTATCATGATCACCTTACCACCAAAACGCGGAATGGCACTGGTCGTGGTGCTGGTATTGCTGGCGGTTATGATGCTGGTGACCATCACGCTTTCCGGGCGGATGCAGCAACAACTTGGGCGAACGCGCAGCCAGCAGGAGTACCAGCAGGCGCTGTGGTACAGCTCCAGTGCGGAAAGCCTGGCGTTGAGCGCACTCAGTCTGAGCCTGAAAAATGAAAAGCGCGTGCATCTGGCGCAGCCGTGGGCTTCCGGCCCTCGTTTTTTCCCACTGCCGCAGGGGCAAATCGCCGTCACTCTGCGTGACGCACAGGCCTGCTTTAACCTGAATGCCCTCGCTCAGCCGACGACGGCGTCGCGTCCGCTCGCGGTACAACAACTGATTGCCCTGATCTCGCGCCTCGATGTGCCTGCTTATCGGGCCGAACTGATAGCCGAAAGCCTGTGGGAGTTTATTGACGAAGACCGCAGCGTGCAGACGCGTCTGGGTCGTGAAGACAGCGAGTATCTCGCCCGCTCGGTGCCGTTCTACGCCGCGAATCAACCGCTGGCGGATATCAGCGAGATGCGCGTGGTGCAGGGAATGGACGCCGGACTTTATCAAAAACTGAAACCGCTGGTTTGTGCGCTGCCGATGGCCCGCCAGCAAATCAACATCAACACCCTGGACGTCACGCAAAGTGTGATTCTTGAGGCGCTGTTTGACCCGTGGTTAAGCCCTGTTCAGGCGCGGGCATTATTACAACAACGTCCGGCGAAGGGCTGGGAAGATGTCGAGCAGTTTCTTGCACAGCCGCTACTTGCTGACGTCGATGAGCGTACTAAAAAACAGCTAAAAACCGTCCTGAGCGTGGACAGCAATTACTTCTGGCTGCGTTCAGATATCACCGTGAATGAGATTGAACTGACGATGAATTCGTTAATTGTCCGCATGGGCCCACAACACTTTTCTGTTCTCTGGCATCAGACAGGAGAAAGTGAGTGAGTTCCATGCTTGAGATTTATTTCCCGCTTTGCGCCGCTGATCCCATCCGTTGGCAGCGCCGTACACCCGACGTGGAGCACGGCATCTGGCCTGACGTCGCCGACGAATATCTCCAGCAATGGCTGCAAACAGACACAATTCGACTCTATATTCCCGGCGAATGGATCAGCGTCTGGCAGGTTGAACTGCCTGATGTGCCTCGCAAGCAGATACCGACGATTCTGCCCGCCTTGCTGGAAGAAGAGCTGAACCAGGATATCGATGAACTGCATTTCGCCCCGTTGAAAATCGACCAGCAACTGGCAACCGTAGCTGTGATTCACCAGCAGCATATGCGCAACATTGCGCAGTGGTTGCAGGCAAACGGCATCACCCGCGCTACCGTCGCGCCGGACTGGATGTCTATTCCTTGTGGGTTTATGGCTGGCGATACGCAACGGGTTATCTGCCGCATCGATGAATGCCGGGGATGGAGCGCCGGGCGGGCGCTGGCTCCGGTCATGTTCCGCGCACAGCTCAATGAGCAGGATTTACCGCTTTCACTAACCGTGGTCGGCATTGCACCGGAAGAACTGTCTGCATGGGCTGGTGCGGACGCCGAACGCCTGACCGTTACGGCTCTGCCCGCCATTACCATTTATGGCGAACCGGAAGGGAATCTGCTAACAGGGCCGTGGCAGCCTCGGGTCAGCTACCGAAAACAGTGGGCGCGCTGGCGGGTGATGATTCTGCCGATATTGCTGATTCTGGTTGCGCTGGCAGTGGAGCGGGGCGTGACGTTATGGAGCGTCAGCGAACAGGTGGCGCAAAGCCGCACCCAGGCGGAGAAACAGTTCTTAACGCTATTCCCGGAGCAGAAGCGGATTGTGAACTTACGCTCTCAGGTGACGATGGCGCTGAAAAAATATCGCCCACAGGCCGACGATACCCGGCTGCTCGCAGAATTGTCAGCGATAGCCAGCACCCTGAAATCAGCATCACTTTCCGACATCGAAATGCGTGGTTTCACCTTTGATCAAAAACGCCAGACGCTCCACCTTCAGTTGCGGGCCGCGAACTTTGCCAGTTTCGACAAACTGCGTAGCGCACTGGCGGCAGATTATGTTGTGCAACAGGACGCGTTACAGAAAGAGGGTGATGCGGTTTCCGGCGGCGTAACGTTGCGGAGGAAATAACATGTTACGCGATAAATTTATTCACTATTTTCAGCAATGGCGTGAACGCCAGTTAAGCCGTGGCGAACACTGGCTGGCACAACACCTGGCGGGGCGTTCTCCGCGTGAAAAGGGCATGTTACTGGCAGCGGTGGTGTTCCTGTTAAGTGTCGGATATTACGTCCTCATCTGGCAGCCGTTGAGCGAACGGATAGAACAACAGGAGACGATGTTGCAGCAGCTGGTGGCGATGAACACCCGACTGAAGAACGCCGCGCCGGATATTATTGCAGCGCGAAAATCTGCCACAACAACGCCTGCGCAGGTATCGCGGGTCATCAGTGACAGTGCTTCCGCGCACTCGGTGGTCATCAAGCGGATAGCCGAGCGTGGGGAGAATATTCAGGTCTGGATAGAACCTGTGGTGTTTAATGACCTTCTGAAATGGTTAAACGCACTGGATGAAAAATATGCGCTGCGGGTGACACAAATTGATGTCAGTGCGGGTGAGAAGCCTGGGATGGTGAATGTGCAGCGGCTGGAGTTTGGACGGGGATAAAGTATCAGGAGATTAATATCAATAAAATTACTCTCGTTAACGTGGCGAGAGTAATTCCCCCAGACTTTATAAGCTAATTTTTTTCGTGAAGGTTATTGTCAGATCCAAAAGCAAAAACCCGCCTTGTGGGCGGGTTCTTTAGAATAGTGGTGCCCGGACTCGGAATCGAACCAAGGACACGGGGATTTTCAATCCCCTGCTCTACCGACTGAGCTATCCGGGCAACGGGGCGCATTAAACCTGATTCGCCTCGTCTCGTCAATCAAATTTCTTCAATTTACTGCAGACTGCACAATCTATCATCACTTTGCCGCTATTGCACGCATTGTCAGGCAAACCAGGCGGTCCAGGCGGCGGAAATCGGCATTGCCAGAAGGAGTGCTGGAAGCATGTTGACCACCGGGAACATTTTAATGCCGCAGATGCGTAATCCGGTTGCCAGCAGCAATAAACCGCCTACAGCGCTGAAGTCTGCCATCATCGACGGTGTGGTCAGCGGTAATATCAGCGCGGCAGCCCACGCCAGCGTTAACTGGATGATCAGTAATGGAATGCTAATCACCGACACCGCAATACCCAGCGAGCAGGCGAAGATCATCGCCGTAAAGAAATCGAGAAATGACTTGGCGATTAAAATACTCGGATCGCCGGTCATCCCTTCGTTCATCGCCCCGAAGATCCCGGTGCCGCTGGCGCAAAACAGGACAATAATCGCGACATAATTCTGAATAAAAGATTCATGCGCTGGCTTCTTACGTGAGTGGCGAAACAGATTTTGTGCTTTGGTGACCGCGGTATTGACGCCTTTTTCCAGCAGACAAATTTCGCCGATTAATGCACCGAGTAAGGTTGCTAAAACCATCGCCGGAAGGTTGGCGCATTTCACCACCAGTAAAATACCAATCCCCAGCGATGCCAGACCAAAAATTGATGTCATGGAGACGCGGATACGTTCCGGTAAGCGTTGACTAAGGAGTGCACCGAGAACGCCACCCAGTAATACTGCACTTGCGTTGATAAAAGGACCGATGACCACAAGAGTTCCTGTTAGCTGCATTGTCTGATTTTCTTATTATGACCGTTTGGTTCCTTCGATGGCTTGTTTGTTCGCAAAGTCCTGGCTTGCACGCTCTGGTGAAAGGTGCCATGATTGCGCGAATTTTCTCCTCTCTGTACGGAGTTTGCCCGATGCACGCCACCTCCTTACATTCTCTCGCTAATCGCCGTTTCGCGCGAAACTCCTCCCCTTTTCTGCTCATGCGGTGAAGTTAACGCACGCTCACTGCAGGACAACAGTAAAATCAGAGCGTTTCTGCTTTTACTGATGTCTGGCGGTCGGAGCTGGTGACCAGTTTGACCCATATCTCGTGGGGCAGGGTTTTTCACCTTGTCCGGTATTCTTACTTCCCCGAAACGGGTTTTGCGCTTATGAAATCAATGAATATTGCCGCCAGTAGTGAACTGGTATCCCAACTTTCTACTCATCGCCGCGTGGTGGCGTTGGGAGATACTGATTTTACGGACGTCGCGGCAGTCGTCATTACCGCTGCGGATAGTCGCAGTGGCATTCTTGCGTTGCTTAAGCGCACCGGTTTTCATCTACCGGTGTTTTTGTATTCCGAACATGCTGTTGAATTACCTGCGGGCGTTACGGCGGTAATCAACGGCAACGCGCAGCAGTGGCTGGAGCTGGAATCCGCAGCCTGTCAGTATGAAGAGAATTTGCTGCCACCGTTTTATGACACGCTGACGCAGTACGTTGAGATGGGTAATAGCACCTTTGCTTGCCCTGGACATCAACATGGTGCGTTCTTTAAAAAGCATCCTGCCGGACGCCATTTTTACGATTTCTTTGGCGAGAACATCTTTCGCGCCGATATGTGTAACGCTGACGTAAAATTGGGCGATCTGCTTATTCATGAAGGTTCGGCGAAGGATGCACAGAAATTCGCAGCCAAAGTCTTTCATGCCGATAAAACCTATTTTGTGCTGAACGGCACATCGGCAGCGAATAAAGTGGTGACGAATGCGCTGTTAACGCGTGGCGATCTGGTGCTCTTCGACCGTAACAACCATAAGTCGAATCATCACGGCGCGCTGATTCAGGCGGGGGCGACGCCGGTCTATCTGGAAGCTTCACGTAACCCGTTTGGTTTCATTGGCGGTATTGATGCGCACTGTTTTAATGAAGAGTATCTGCGCCAGCAAATTCGCGACGTTGCGCCAGAAAAAGCGGAGTTGCCGCGCCCGTTTCGCTTGGCGATTATTCAGTTGGGAACCTATGACGGCACTGTCTATAACGCCCGACATGTGGTCGATACCATTGGGCATCTATGTGATTACATTCTGTTTGATTCCGCGTGGGTCGGTTACGAACAGTTTATCCCGATGATGGCAGATAGCTCGCCGCTGCTGTTAGAGCTTAACGAAAACGATCCGGGGATCTTTGTGACGCAGTCGGTGCATAAACAGCAGGCGGGCTTCTCGCAGACATCGCAGATCCATAAAAAAGATAACCATATTCGCGGGCAGGCGCGTTTTTGCCCGCATAAGCGGTTAAATAATGCCTTTATGCTCCATGCTTCTACCAGCCCGTTCTATCCGCTGTTTGCCGCGCTGGACGTTAACGCCAAAATTCATGAAGGGGAGAGTGGGCGTCGGCTGTGGGCGGAGTGCGTTGCGTTGGGGATTGAAGCCCGGAAGGCGATTCTTGCGCGCTGTAAGCTGTTCCGCCCGTTTATCCCGCCCGTTGTTGATGGCAAATTGTGGCAGGATTATCCGACGTCAGTGTTAGCCAGCGACCGCCGTTTTTTCAGTTTTGAGCCGGGGGCGAAGTGGCACGGCTTTGAAGGATATGCCGCGGATCAGTATTTTGTTGATCCGTGCAAGCTGTTACTCACCACGCCGGGTATCGATGCTGAAACCGGCGAATATAGCGACTTTGGCGTTCCGGCGACGATTCTGGCGCACTATCTGCGTGAGAACGGCATTGTGCCGGAGAAGTGCGATCTCAATTCCATTCTGTTCTTATTAACTCCGGCGGAAAGCCACGAGAAGCTGGCACAACTGGTGGCGATGTTGGCGCAGTTTGAACAGCATATTGAGGATGACTCGCCGCTGGTTGAGGTGTTGCCGAGCGTTTATAACAAATATCCGGTGCGTTATCGCGACTACACCCTGCGCCAGTTGTGTCAGGAGATGCACGATCTGTATGTCAGTTTCGACGTCAAAGACCTACAAAAAGCGATGTTCCGCCAGCAGAGTTTCCCGTCAGTGGTGATGAATCCCCAGGATGCGCATAGCGCTTATATTCGCGGTGAAGTGGAGTTGGTGCGGATTCGTGATGCCGAAGGGCGAATTGCGGCAGAAGGGGCGTTACCTTATCCACCTGGCGTGCTTTGCGTGGTACCCGGGGAAGTCTGGGGTGGGGCGGTTCAACGTTATTTCCTTGCACTGGAAGAAGGGGTGAATTTGTTGCCGGGATTTTCGCCGGAGCTGCAAGGTGTCTATAGCGAAACCGATGCGGATGGCATGAAACGGTTGTACGGTTATGTGTTGAAGTAAGAATAAAAAAACGGGTCACCTTCTGGCGACCCGTTTTTCTTTGCGTAATTAGTGGCTAACCGTCTGTGTACCTGTCGGGACACGAACGTGTTTATATTTGAACATCGCCATGAACGCGAAGGCCAGAACCACGGAGTAACCTGCGAAAATCAGCCATACGGTCTGCCAGTCGGTAATGCCGTTTTGGGTGTACATCTCAACCACTTTACCGCTCACGATGCCGCCGAGGATACAGCCGAAGCCGTTGGTCATCATCAGGAACATCCCCTGCGCGCTGGCGCGAATTGCCGGGCTAACTTCTTTTTCGACAAACACCGAACCAGAGATGTTGAAGAAGTCGAATGCGCAACCGTAAACGATCATCGACAGTACCAGCAGTACAGTACCGAACGGAGTCGGGTCGCCGTAAGCAAACAGAGCAAAACGCAGGATCCACGCCACAATACTGATCATCATTACGTTCTTAATACCGTAGCGGCTTAAGAAGAACGGGATGGTCAGAATGAACAGGGTTTCAGAGATCTGCGAAATCGACATGATGATTGACGCATGCTGCACGATGAAGCTGCTGGCAAACATCGGATCTTTGTCGAAGCTGTGCAGGAAGGTATTACCGAACATGTTGGTAATCTGCAGTTCCGCGCCCAGCAGCATTGAGAAGATGAAGAAGATTGCCATACGCTTGTTTTTAAACAGCGCGAATGCATCGAGGCCCAGCAGGGTTGTCCAGCTCTGATTCGCTTGCTGTTTAGCAACCGGAATATGCGGCAGAGTCAGGGTAAACAGAACCAGAATGGCGGAAAGTGCTGCGCCAATATACAGCTGCATGTGGCTTAATTCGAAGCCAGACAGGCTCACCACCCACATTGCCATGATAAAGCCGATGGTGCCCCAGATACGGATTGGCGGGAAGTCAGTAACGATATCCATCCCGGCATTTTGCAGGCGATAGTAAGAGATGGTGTTGATTAACCCAAGCGTTGGCATATAAGCAAACGAGTTAATCAATATCACAAGGAACATCGCTTCCGGCGTCGTGACCTGTGCCGCCATGAACAGCGTGATAGCGCCAATGGTGTGGCAAATGGCATATACCCATTTCGCACTTAACCATTTGTCGGCCACAATCCCCAGCAGCGCAGGCATAAAGACCGCGGCGATACCCAGTGAACTATAAACTGCGCCAATAGAAGCACCGTCAAACTTCAGGGTAACAAACATATAGGAGCCGAGGGTCGTCAGCCAACTTCCCCACAGACAGAACTGCAGAAAAGAGAGGATTTTCAGCTGCAGCTTAAGATTCATGTTAATTTCCTCACATCGTGATGCGGATGAGTGTTTGAAAAAGCACATTTGACCGTGCGAGATGATGCGATTCTATCAACTTCGCGGACTGGTTTTTTGTTACCTGTGGCAAATAATTGCAAACATTCCCAATTTGCAAAACGAAATTGTGATGTGGATAACATTTTTGCCCCTGAGCATCGTCAGGGGCGGTTAGTGGAATTATCGGCGGCGGTAGGATTTTTGCGCGGTATTCACTTTATAAAGATAACGGCGAGATTCCGCAGAAGGATGGCGGGTCGTCAGCGTCTGATAAACATCGCCCGGCGTCATGGTGTTAATAATATTGGCCGCCTGAATCTTGTCATTCGAAAAGACTCGCAGCACGCTGCCTGCTCCGCCGTTATAGGCGGTGATGACGGCATAACGCCGGGATGTAGGGTTATCAATTCCGCCGAGATAAACGTTGTTCAGCATCGCGAGATACGCGGTGCCGGTATCAATATTGCTGGCAGGATCAAACAAGAAACTGCGGCTCGGCGTGCCGGATTTCCCCTGCGAACGGAACACATCTTTCCCGGCAGTATGTTGTACCACCTGCATTAACCCCAGCGCATCGGAACGGCTGACCGCATACGGGTTAAAGGAAGATTCAGTCTGCATAATTGCCAGAATCAGCGACTCATCAATGCCATATTTCCGTGACGCCTGGCGGACCATGCCGAGATATTTGTGCGCACGTTTATCAAGGTGGTTCGGCACCATGTTAATGGTTACGCTGTAGATGATACGCAGCCCGTTGCTGCGGCTCTTCAGACGGTTTTTCAGCAGATAATCCGCGAAGTTGCTCGCGCGACCTTCCCAGCGAATCGGCTGCCCGGTGTTGTCCACCACCTGACCGTAAAGGAAAGGTTCTTTCGAAATCGTAATATCATCAACGTCGGAATAGAGATCGACCGAACTCGGATCGTCCCCCATCAGCAACGTTTTGATTATTGCCCGGCGCAAATGCGCGGCAGGTTCTGTCCCGGCGATGGTTTCGATAGTAATCGTACCGTCATCGAAGTTGATGTGGCTGCGGGTCTGATATTGATCGGTGTATTTCACGTAGTCCTTAGGACCGGCGATCACTACCTCTTTGAATCCCCAGATGTTCTCAATATTGTGGGCAAATTGCCCCATCAGAATATCAAAACCGTTGGTGTCTTTGACCCAGGCTTCGTTATAGGTATCGCCTTTTTTGGTCGTCGAACAGGAGATGAGCAACGGCGCAATCAAAGCCAGCGCGAGATATTTTTTCATCATTCCGGGTGCGTGTTGTGTTTGTTTTATGCAAGTTGCCGGAGGCGACCTCCGGCACTGTTTTTATTTTTTGTCTTCCGGCGTATAGCCCTCGATATGCACCTCTTTACCCTCGAACAGGAAGTTGACCATCTCCTGCTCCAGCAGTTTGCGGTGCTCGGCATTCATCATGTTGAGTTTCTTTTCATTAATCAGCATGGTTTGTTTGTGCTGCCACTGCGCCCAGGCTTCTTTGGATATCTCGTTATAGATGCGTTTTCCCAGCTCGCCGGGGTACAGCTGAAAATCCTGACCTTCTGCATCACGTTGCAGGAAAGTACAAAAAATCGTTCTGCTCATAAATCATCCTCTTTATCGACTCACGCGCTAAACCAGCGCGCCAGTGCGTAACTGCTGTAACAAACGCTCCACGGGAGCCGCCAGGCCAACTGACGGCGGTTGCGCTAAGTTATACCAGAGCGCATTGCCTTCATCCATGCAGCCGGTGAATGACGACACGGGAAGCCACATAGGCACAATATCTAAGTGGAAATGGCTGAAGGTATGCCGAAACGCGGTCAGTTGCGTCAGGTTATCGGCAGCAATCTGCCGTTGCGCCAGCCATAGTCGCAAACTTTCTTCATCGGCAAACTGCGGGAAACAGTATAAACCGCCCCACAATCCACTCGGCGGGCGCTGCGCCAGCAATACCTCATCATCATGCTGTAACAGTAAAAAGTAACCCGTGCGCTCCGGTAGCGTCTGCTTTGGTTTTTTGCCCGGATAAAGCGACCAGCTATTGTTGGCGGCGGCAATACACCCGTTTTGTAGCGGACAGAGCGAGCATTTCGGCTTCGAGCGCGTACAAATCATCGCGCCCAAATCCATCATCGCCTGGTTAAACCGTTCCACGCCAACCGCGGGCGTCACCTGCTCGCTCAAACTCCATAATTTATTCTCGACCTCTTTTTTCCCAGGCCAGCCGCTTACAGCATAGCAGCGCGCCAGCACCCGTTTGACGTTACCGTCGAGAATCGGAAAGTGCTTACCCAGAGAAAGCGAGAGAATCGCGCCTGCGGTGGAACGCCCGACGCCCGGTAACGCCGCGACTTCTTCAAAGGTTTCCGGGAATTTACCGCCGTGTAAGGTCGCCACTTGTTGTGCCGCTTTATGCAGATTGCGCGCGCGGGCGTAATAGCCAAGCCCGGTCCACAAGTGGAGAACTTCGTCGAGCGGCGCATTGGCGAGATCGGTCACCGTTGGGAAGCGCGCCATAAAGCGTTCAAAATAGGGGATAACGGTCGCAACCTGAGTTTGTTGCAACATCACTTCTGAGAGCCATACTTTGTAGGGCGTCTTGTCAATTTGCCAGGGCAGCGTTTTCCGCCCGTATTTATCGTACCAGTCCAGAACCTGGGCTGAAAATTGCGACGCTTGCATGGTCACCGAATTCACTGTTGTTGGGGGCAAGATTGCAGCACAGCGACGGCAGGGTGTAAACCGGAACTTTCCGCAGCCACGGCCTTATCATGCTTGCATCCGGCAACTAACTTTGGATAATGCCCGTTTTCAGAACACTTTCACAAGCGACTAAATCTTTATGAAAAACGACGTCATCTCACCGGAATTTGATGAAAACGGCCGCCCGCTGCGCCGTATCCGTAGTTTTGTGCGCCGCCAGGGGCGACTGACCAAAGGCCAGGAACATGCGCTGGAAAACTACTGGCCGGTGATGGGCGTTGAGTTCAGCGAAGATATGCTGGATTTCCCTGCGCTTTTTGGCCGTGAAGCGCCGGTGACGCTTGAGATTGGTTTCGGCATGGGGGCGTCGCTGGTGGCAATGGCTAAAGATCGCCCCGAGCAGGACTTCCTCGGCATTGAAGTGCATTCACCGGGCGTTGGTGCGTGCCTGGCTTCTGCGCATGAAGAGGGCTTAAGCAACCTGCGCGTGATGTGTCACGATGCGGTTGAAGTGCTGCATAAAATGATTCCTGACAATTCATTGCGCATGGTGCAGCTCTTTTTCCCTGACCCGTGGCACAAAGCGCGCCATAATAAACGCCGTATCGTTCAGGTGCCGTTTGCCGAACTGGTAAAAAGCAAACTGCAACTGGGGGGCGTATTCCATATGGCGACCGACTGGGAACCTTATGCGGAACATATGCTTGAAGTGATGTCTTCTATTGACGGTTATAAAAACCTGTCAGAGAGCAATGATTACGTACCGCGTCCGGCATCACGTCCGGTGACGAAATTTGAACAACGTGGTCATCGTCTTGGTCACGGAGTATGGGACTTAATGTTCGAGAGGGTGAAATAATGGCAAAGAACCGTAGCCGTCGTCTGCGTAAAAAAATGCACATCGACGAATTCCAGGAATTAGGATTTTCGGTGGCATGGCGATTCCCGGAAGGTACATCGGAAGAACAGATTGATAAAACCGTTGATGACTTTATTAACGAGGTTATCGAACCGAACAAACTGGCCTTTGACGGCAGCGGTTATCTGGCCTGGGAAGGTCTGATCTGCATGCAGGAAATCGGCAAATGCACCGAAGAACATCAGGCGATTGTGCGTAAGTGGCTGGAAGAACGCAAACTGGAAGAGGTACGCACCAGCGAACTTTTCGACGTTTGGTGGGACTAAGAAAGCATACGGGCGATGACAAATGCAAAACTGCCTGATGTGCTACGCTTATCAGGCCTATAAAGATGCACGATCGAGTAGGCTGGATAAGGCGTTTACGCCGCATCCGGCATGGAAAACGCGCACTTTGTTATCAATCTGGGGCCAGCAAATGCTGGCCTGATTTGTTCTTGAGGGAAGACTATGATGCGCAAAATGCTGCTGGCGGCAGCACTTTCAGTGACGGCAATGACCGCTCACGCCGACTACCAGTGCAGCGTCACGCCGCGTGACGATGTGATTGTCAGCCCGCAAACCGTGCAGGTGAAGGGCGAAAACGGCAATCTGGTGATCACGCCAGACGGCAACGTGATGTATAACGGTAAGCAATATTCCCTGAACGCCGCCCAGCGCGAGCAGGCGAAGGATTATCAGGCTGAACTGCGTAGCACCCTGCCATGGATTGATGAAGGCGCGAAAATCCGCGTCGAGAAAGCCCGTATTGCGCTGGATAAAATTATCGTTCAGGAGATGGGCGAAAGCAGCAAAATGCGCAGCCGTCTGACCAAACTTGATGCGCAGCTGAAAGAGCAGATGAACCGCATTATCGAAACGCGCAGCGATGGCCTGACGTTCCACTATAAAGCCATTGATCAGGTTCGCGCCGAAGGCCAGCAATTAGTGAATCAGGCAATGGGCGGAATTTTACAGGACAGCATTAATGAAATGGGCGCGAAAGCGGTGCTGAAAAGCGGTGGTAACCCATTACAGAATGTGCTGGGAAGCCTGGGCGGTCTGCAATCCTCAATCCAAACCGAATGGAAAAAGCAGGAAAAAGATTTCCAACAGTTTGGCAAAGATGTTTGTAGCCGCGTTGTGACTCTGGAAGATAGTCGCAAAGCCCTGGTCGGGAATTTAAAATAATCCTCTATTTTAAGACGGCATAATACTTTTTTATGCCGTTTAATTCTTCGTTTTGTTACCTGCCTCTAACTTTGTAGATCTCCAAAATATATTCATGTTGTAAATTGTTTAACGTCAAATTTCCCATACAAAGCTAAGGGATAATGCGTAGCGTTCACGTAACTGGAGGAATGAAATGGAGTTTTTCAAAAAGACGGCACTTGCCGCACTGGTTATGGGTTTTAGTGGTGCAGCATTGGCATTACCCAATATCACCATTTTAGCAACCGGCGGGACCATTGCCGGTGGTGGTGACTCCGCAACCAAATCTAACTACACAGCGGGTAAAGTTGGCGTAGAAAATCTGGTTAATGCGGTGCCGCAACTGAAGGACATTGCGAACGTTAAAGGCGAGCAGGTAGTGAATATTGGCTCCCAGGACATGAACGATGATGTCTGGCTGACACTGGCGAAAAAAATTAACACCGACTGCGATAAAACCGACGGCTTCGTCATTACCCACGGTACCGACACGATGGAAGAAACCGCTTACTTCCTCGACCTGACGGTGAAATGCGACAAACCGGTGGTGATGGTCGGCGCAATGCGCCCGTCCACGTCCATGAGCGCAGACGGTCCATTCAACCTGTATAACGCGGTAGTGACCGCAGCTGATAAAGCCTCCGCTAATCGTGGCGTGCTGGTGGTGATGAACGACACCGTACTGGACGGTCGCGATGTCACCAAAACCAACACCACCGACGTAGCGACCTTCAAGTCTGTTAACTACGGTCCTCTGGGTTACATTCACAACGGTAAGATTGACTACCAACGTACCCCGGCACGTAAGCACACCAGCGACACGCCGTTCGATGTCTCTAAGCTGAATGAACTGCCGAAAGTCGGCATTGTTTATAACTACGCTAACGCATCCGATCTTCCGGCTAAAGCACTGGTAGATGCGGGCTATGATGGCATTGTTAGCGCTGGTGTGGGTAACGGCAACCTGTATAAAACCGTATTTGACACTCTGGCGACCGCCGCGAAAAACGGCACTGCAGTCGTGCGTTCTTCCCGCGTACCGACGGGCGCTACCACTCAGGATGCCGAAGTCGATGATGCGAAATACGGCTTCGTCGCCTCTGGCACGTTGAACCCGCAAAAAGCGCGCGTTCTGCTGCAACTGGCTCTGACGCAAACCAAAGATCCGCAGCAGATCCAGCAGATCTTCAATCAGTACTAATCACCTCGCCCCGGTATCGTGCCGGGGCTTTTTCACTTCAGACTTACGTCCATTGTCAATTTTCATTACCCTGATGATAATCACCGGAATAAATTATTCCGCGCGAGGGTTTTCGGGTGAAAAAGCAATGGATTGTTGGCACGGCGCTGTTTATGTTGATGACTGGTAATGTCTGGGCAGATGGCGAATCGCCAACTGAAAATATCTTAAAAGATCAATTCAAAAAGCAGTATCACGGCATTCTCAAGCTTGATGCCATCACCTTAAAAAATCTTGATGCTAAGGGTAATCAGGCCACCTGGTCAGCGGAAGGCGATGTCTCTTCCAGTGACGATCTCTATACCTGGGTCGGTCAGTTGGCAGATTACGAACTGCTCGAACAGACCTGGACGAAAGATAAACCGGTAAAATTCTCGGCGATGTTAACCAGTAAAGGAACGCCCGCGTCTGGCTGGTCGGTGAACTTTTACTCTTTTCAGGCGGCAGCCAGCGATCGTGGGCGGGTGGTCGACGATATCAAAACGAATAATAAATATCTGATTGTGAATAGCGAAGATTTCAATTATCGCTTTAGTCAGCTTGAGACTGCGTTGAATACCCAGAAGAACTCGATTCCTGCGCTGGAAAAGGAAGTGAAAGCGCTTGATAAGCAAATGGTGGCGGCGCAGAAAGCAGCGGATGCATATTGGGGAAAAGATGCAAATGGTAAGCAAATGACCCGCGAAGACGCCTTTAAAAAAATTCACCAACAGCGTGATGAGTTTAATAAACAGAACGATAGCGAGGCGTTCGCGGTTAAATATGACAAAGAGGTTTATCAACCGGCGATTGCGGCATGTCATAAACAGAGTGAAGAGTGTTATGAAGTGCCGATTCAGCAGAAGCGAGATTTCGATATCAACGAACAACGGCGACAGACTTTTCTGCAATCACAAAAACTTACCCGTAAATTGCAGGATGACTGGATAACGCTCGATAAAGGGCAATATCCGTTAACGATGAAAGTTTCAGAAATAAACAGTAAAAAAGTCGCGATTTTGATGAAAATTGACGATATCAACCAGGCTAATGAACGCTGGAAAAAAGATACCGAACAACTGCGGCGCAATGGGGTGATTAAGTAACTCATGTTAAGTGCCTTTGCCGGATAATATAAAAAGTTATCCGGCAAATTATTTTTTACATTAGCCCTAGTAGCTGTGGAATGAACAAGGATATTTGCGGGATGTAAGTGATCATCATCAACGCGATTAACAATGCGGCATAAAATGGCAGCAATGGTTTGATCAAATGTTGAATCTTCACACCTGAAATAGAACAACCAACAAATAGCGCACTACCCACCGGCGGTGTTAACAGCCCAATACAAAGGTTAGCCACCATCATAATACCGAAATGTACCGGATCCATTCCCAGCTCTTGTGCAATCGGCAAGAAGATTGGTGTGAAGATTAGTACAGCCGGTGTCATGTCCATAAAGATGCCGACAATTAATAAGACGATATTAATCAGCAGCAATATGACCAGTGGGTTATCAGAAATCCCCATCAACGCGTCGCTGATCATATAAGGAATATCAGCATTGGTCATTGCCCAGGACATGCCCACGGAAAAACCGATCAACAGTAATACAATCGAAGTGGTAACAACCGATTCCAGAATCAGTTTGGGTAAATCGCGCCATTTTACTTCCCGGTAAATCAGCACCGAGAGAATAAATGTGTAGACAACGGCAATCGCAGACGCTTCAGTTGCGGTAAAAATGCCGCCCAGAATGCCGCCCATCACAATGAACACCAGAAGCAAACTTGGTAAGGCATCCAGAAACGCTTTACAGGCCTGAGCGAAGGTTGCTCTTTCTGAAAGCGGGTAGCCACGGCGTTTAGCAATAATGCCGCAGACTATCATTACCGCGAGACCCATTAAGATCCCTGGCAAATATCCCGCCATAAATAGCGATGCTACAGAAACGCCGCCAGCTGTCAGGGAAAACACAATTAACACGTTTGAGGGCGGTATCAGTAATCCAGTAATACAAGATGAGACGTTTACAGCGGTAGAAAATGCCGGATCATAACCTTCTTTGGTCTGAATGGGATTCAGTGTGCCACCAACGGCAGCAGCTGCCGCAACGGCTGAACCAGAAATGGAACCAAACATCATATTCGCCAGGACGTTCACATGACCAAGTGAACCAGGAACCCGACCAACCATTACCTGGGCGAGGTTAATCAAACGTATCGCAATACCGCCGCTGTTCATCAGCGTTCCGGCAAAGATGAAAAAGGGGATTGCCAACAGGGCAAAGTTATCCAGTCCATTAGCCAGTCGTTGCGAAACAGTGATTGCCGCGATATCCCAGGGAAACATCAAAAGCATTGAAGCTACAGTGGCAATACCGATTGAGAACGAAATGGGCACACCAATAAAGACCAGCACAAAAAAACAGCCAAATAGTGTAAGCGCGATATAACTATCCATTAACTGGCCTCCTGCGCAGGTTGTTTCAGTTGTTGAATGCTTTGATTAATAAAACACAAGGCATAAAACATCATCACCACTCCACTTAATGGCAGAATGATATATACGTATCCCATCGGTATTTGCATAGCGGCAGATACTTGTGATGTTGCCAGCGTTTTATCAATTAATTTCAGGCCACCAGTCACAATGACCGAACCGGCAAAACCTAAAATGAGAATGTTAATGACTATACTAAGAAGTAATTGCTTGCGCTTATTCAGGGCGAGAGCAAATAAATCGATAGAGAGATGTCTCTGCGCGCCGACGGTATATGCAGCACCTAATAATCCTACCCAGATCATCAAAAAGCGTGCCAGCTCATCGGTTAATGTACTTGGCTGGTTAAGTACGTAGCGGCTAAATACTTGCCAGACTACGCATACAACCAGAGCAAGCATGACGGCGACAGAAAACGCGGCAATGACGCGGTCTACCGCAAGTTTCAGGCGGTTAAATATCATTGTAAGCATCCTGGAAAATCAGGGCCAGAGACTGGCCCGAAATATTATTGAGCAGCGTTATCGAATTTCTCTAACAAAGCAGCTTGTTTTGGATCTTTTTTGAAGTCGTCAAACAGAGGTTGAACTGCGGCACGGAATGGGGCTTTATCAACCTTAACGATTTCACCACCCATAGCTTTCGCCTGAGCACGTGTGTCAGCGTCAATTTTTTCCCACAATTTTTGTTGATAAGCTTCGGATTTCTTCGCCGCTGTTTCGAGGATTTGTTGCTGTTCTGGGGTTAATTTATTCCATGTTTTGGTGGAGATAACCAAAAAGTCAGGAATTGAGGCATGTTCATCTTCAGAAAAGACTTTGGCAATTTCGATATGTCGAGTCTGCACCCAGGAAGGCACGTTATTTTCTGCGCCATCTACTACACCTTGCTGCATCGCAGTATAAACTTCGCCAAATGAAATTGGAGTGGGTGAGCCACCCATCAGTTCAATCATTTTGATGGTGGTCGGGCTTGGCTGAACACGAATTTTCAGCCCTTTAAGATCTTCTGGCTTAGTAATCGGTTTTTTCGCATAGAAACTGCGTGTACCCGCTACATAAGCTGATAAAGCAAAAAAGCCTTTGTCTTTTGTTGAGTCCATAATTTCTTTACCAACTTCACCAAAAACAACTTTGTTGAAGTGAGCCTGATCTTTAAATAAGAACGGCAAATTATAGATAGCATAAATATTATCAAAAGACTCCAGATCACTGGCGGAACCTTTGGTCATATCCAGTGCGCCATTTTGCAACAATTCCATAGTTTCTCGCGCATTACCCATCTGGCTGCTGGGATAAATACGGATCACCATATTACCTTTTGACAGCTGTTTTACCTCTTTCGCCAGCTCTTCAAAACTCTGATGTACAACATGACTTCTTTCCAGGTTGTGTGCTAACTTTAACGTCACTTTTTCTGCGGCGTTTACGCCAGTGCTAACCAGAGCCAGCAAGGATGCGCAGACTAATGAGCGGGTAAATGACCTCATTTTCATAAAAAAACTCCCTGTTGAAGGATGGAAATTGGTTGATATCTAATTGTGCTTATCAGTGCTTTGTGCGACAAATTGGTTAACCTGTCTGACAACTTGTCTATGTTTATCACAACTTGAAATAAAGTCAGAAATTAAATATTAAATTTGTGCGCCAGGTTGTACATGTTTATAATCAATAAATGATGAGTAAATATTCACTAAATATATATAATAAATATCGTCGATATTTATTCAGTAAGAAATATATTTTTGCCGAAGTTAATTAACGGGGGGTAAAAGAAGTGATTAATGCGCCCGCAGGCGCATTAATGATTACTCAGCGAGGAATAATTCAAGAAGTGAGTTTAAGAATAATTTACCATGTTCCGTTATCTGCCAGTAATCCGCACATTCTGTGAGATAACCCTGAGCGATGGCCTCGTCTAACTGAGAGCGAATAACTTCTTCAGAAAGGCCAGTATACTGGCTAAACTCCACGCGCGGCGCGGCTTCCAACAGACGGAAGCGATTCATAAAGAACTCAAACGGCTTATCTGCGGCTTCGACATCACGCTGGCTTTCCAGATATCTTCCCTGCATAAAACCACGCGGATGACGCGTTTTGGTGGTACGCAGAATGCGCCCATCCGGGAAGGTCACTTTGCCGTGCGCGCCGCAGCCAATACCGATGTAGTCGCCAAAACGCCAGTAGTTGAGATTGTGCTGGCACTGATAACCTGGTTTAGCGTAAGCGGATGTTTCATACTGCTGATAGCCCGCTGCGGTTAATAACTGATGCCCCTGTTCGAATATATCCCACAACGCATCGTCGTCCGGCAGCACCGGCGGGCGAGAGCCAAACAGCGTATTAGGTTCGATGGTCAGTTGATACCAGGAAAGATGCGGCGGATTCAGTTCAATAGCCTGGCGCAGATCGCCTAGCGCCTCTTCCAGTGATTGATCCGGCAGCCCATGCATCAAATCAAGGTTAAAGCTACGTAACCCTAAACCGCTCGCCAGCTTCGCAGCTCGTTTCGCTTCTTGCGGGCCATGAATGCGCCCAAGTCGTTTCAGCTTTTCTTCGCTAAAACTCTGCACACCAATAGAGATGCGGTTCACACCAGCACGCTGATAATCGACAAAGCGATCGGCTTCTACCGTACCAGGGTTCGCTTCCATAGTAATTTCTGCATCCGCTGCCAGCGGCAAACGCGCACGCACGCCGTCCAGCAGCGTTTGCATCGCCGGGCCGGAAAGCAGGCTCGGCGTACCACCGCCAATAAAGATTGTCTTTACTTCACGGCCCTGAGCGTAAGCCACATCGTTGTCCAGATCGTTAAGCAGATGCTGAACATAATCGTCGTGCGGCACTTCTCCTTTCAACGCGTGAGAGTTGAAATCGCAGTACGGGCATTTCTGCACGCACCACGGGATGTGAATGTAGAGACTCAGCGGCGGTAATTTAACCATTACGTAAAGCGTCCAGCAGCAGTTTCAATGCCTGACCACGGTGGGAAATGGCGCTCTTTTCTTCGCGGGTCAGTTCGGCAGCGGTTTTCCCTTCGGAAGGTACGAAGAAGATTGGATCATAACCAAAGCCACCAGTGCCCGCTGGTTCACGAGTAATCACGCCCGGCCAGCTACCGTGGCACACCAGCGGAGTCGGATCTTCCGCGTGACGCAGATATACCAGCACGCAGTGGAAACGCGCCTGACGTTGGTCGTCCGGTACGTCTTTCATCGTTTCCAGCAGTTTTTGCAGATTCTTTTGATCGGTCGCGTCTTCACCGGAATAACGCGCGGAGTAAATACCCGGCGCGCCACCCAGCGCATCTACCGCCAGACCAGAGTCGTCGGCAATTGCCGGTAAACCGGTCACTTTTGCCGCATGGCGCGCTTTCAGAATCGCGTTTTCAATAAAGGTCAGGCCGGTTTCTTCAGCGGAATCTACGCCGAGGTCTGTTTGGGCCACGATATCAAGACCGAAGTCGCTAAGCAGCGACGCCAGCTCACGCACTTTACCGGCATTGCCGGTTGCGAGGACAACTTTTTGCATAGGATACCTAATTAATTAACGCCGCGATTTCTGGCGGGATTTGTTGCGGATTAATGATTTTAATTTGTTTGTGGCGGCCAAGTTCGCCTTTTTCAATCACCACCTGGCTTTTGGCAACCCGGAATTGCTTACCGAGAAACTTCACCAGATGGCTGTTGGCCTGGCCGTCAACCGGCGGCGCGGTAATGGCGACTTTTACCTCGTCGCCATGTAAACCGACAATAGAATCACGGCTGGCTTTCGGCTGAATATAGAGCCGTAAAACCAGACCGTCATCATTAACTGTTACGGCACTCATAACGCCATCCACAGCCCCGGCAGCAGCATGTTTCCGGTTGCCTGTAATACTTCTGCGACACCCATATTGATGACATACAGCAGCAGAACGAGGATCATCGGCGAGAAATCAATCCCACCCATTGCCGGTAGCAGGCGGCGAATCGGGCGCAGCAGCGGATCGGCCAGCTGAATCAGCACGTATTCAATCGGGCTACGACCCTGGCTTACCCAGCTCATAATCGCCATCACCAGCAGGACCCAGAAAATCAGCAGGCCGATGGTTTTCAGCAGAATCAGTAAACCGGCAATCCAGATGATTGGCAGGAAGGTCACCACTTTAAACAGCACGATGGCTTTGATAAAACTGAGAATATAGGCAACCAGCAGCGAGGCGCTGTCAATCGGTCCCATTGCCGGAATAACGCGGCGCAGTGGTCCGATAATCGGCTGCGTCACCTTCACCACAAACTGTGAGAAGGGGTTGTAAAAATCACAATGAGCCCACTGCATCCAGATGCGTAATAACAGCACCATGGTATACAGCTCAATGACCGTTGAAAGCAGGAAAGTCAACGTATTCATGGCGTTCCTTTAATTCCTTATTTTTTAGAGTAATCACGCGCACCAAAAATTGCAGTGCCGATACGAACCATCGTGCTACCTGCCGCAATAGCGGCTTCCATATCGTCCGACATTCCCAGAGAGAGCGTGTCGATATGCGGGTAGCGCGTTTTCAGTCCGGCAAATGCTACAGCCATTTGGCGTGCAACTTCAAACTGCCTTACATATTCTGACTCAGGCGCAGGGATTGCCATCAGCCCGCGCAGACGTAAACGCGGTAGTTCAGCGACCGCAGCTGCCAGCTCGTCCAGTTCTGCCAGTTGAATCCCGGACTTACTGTTTTCATCACTAATATTAATTTGAATCAGTACGTTAAGAGGGGGAAGTTCTGCCGGGCGCTGATCGTTGAGGCGGGTAGCAATGCGCAAACGGTCGATGGTATGACACCAGTCGAAATGCTCTGCCACCAGGCGGCTTTTATTAGACTGCAACGGGCCAATAAAATGCCATTCTAATCCTGTTATGCCCAGTTCCTGAAAGTGGCGAATTTTATCTACCCCTTCCTGAACGTAGTTTTCACCAAATTGACGCTGCCCGGCATCAATGGCTTCTGCGATGGCGCTCGCAGGTTTTGTTTTACTGACTGCAAGCAGCGTAATTTCTTCTGGAGAACGGCCGCAACGCGTTGCAGCCGCTGAGATTTTGTCCCGGACCTGTGCCAGGTTATGCGCAATATCGTTCATTTTCCGAGGATCTTAGTATGAATATGGAAGAAATTGTGGCCCTTAGTGTAAAGCATAACGTCTCGGATCTACACCTGTGCAGCGCCTGGCCCGCACGATGGCGTATTCGCGGGCGAATGGAAGCTGTGCCGTTTGATGCGCCGGACGTCGAAGAGCTACTGCGGGAGTGGCTGGATGACGATCAGCGGGCAATATTGCTGGAGAATGGTCAGCTGGATTTTGCTGTGTCGCTGGCGGAAAACCAGCGGTTGCGTGGCAGTGCGTTCGCGCAACGGCAAGGTATTTCTCTGGCATTACGGTTGTTACCTTCGCACTGTCCACAGCTCGAACAGCTTGGTGCGCCACCGGTATTGCCGGAATTACTCAAGAGCGAGAATGGCCTGATTCTGGTGACGGGGGCGACGGGGAGCGGCAAATCTACCACGCTGGCGGCGATGGTTGGCTATCTCAATCAACATGCCGATGCGCATATTCTGACGCTGGAAGATCCTGTTGAATATCTCTATGCCAGCCAGCGATGTTTGATCCAGCAGCGGGAGATTGGTTTGCACTGTATGACGTTCGCATCGGGATTGCGTGCCGCATTGCGGGAAGATCCCGATGTGATTTTGCTCGGAGAGCTACGTGACAGCGAGACAATCCGTCTGGCGCTTACGGCGGCAGAAACCGGGCATTTGGTGCTGGCAACATTACATACACGTGGTGCCGCGCAGGCAGTTGAGCGACTGGTGGATTCATTTCCGGCGCAGGAAAAAGATCCCGTACGTAATCAACTGGCGGGTAGTTTACGGGCAGTGCTGTCACAAAAGCTGGAAGTGGATAAACAGGAAGGACGCGTGGCGCTGTTTGAATTACTGATTAACACTCCCGCGGTGGGGAATTTGATTCGCGAAGGGAAAACCCACCAGTTGCCGCATGTTATTCAAACCGGGCAGCAGGTGGGGATGTTAACGTTTCAGCAGAGTTATCAGCAGCGGGTGGGGGAAGGACGTTTGTGAGGCTAAAGTGATTGATTAGTTTAGTAAATATGCCTGATGCGCTACGCTTATCAGGCATACAAACGCAGCACCCGGCAATAAACGTCTGATGCGACGCTAACGCGTCTTATCAGACCTACAGCCGCTGCCAGATGTGTGCTGGATAAGGCGTTCACGCCGCATCCGGCAAGATGACGGTAACGACTATCCGCCAGGCTTTTAAATCGCCTTAATATCCCTGCTCGAAATAGCTTTCGAGAATAATAACCGCAGAGGCAGAGTCGACTTTGCCTTTGTTGAGCGCCCGATAGCCGCCCTGTTCAAACAGACCGGAACGTGCCTCCACGGTGCTAAGACGCTCGTCATGGAGCTTTACTTCAACACCGAAACGACCATGAATACGGTTGGCAAATTTACGCGCTCTGGCGGTTAACGGCTGTTCGGTGCCGTCCATATTCAGCGGCAAACCGACGATGATTTCGTCCGGCTGCCACTCTTTCAGTAAACGCTCGATAATGTTCCAGTCCGGCGTACCGTCCTGTGCTTTAATTGCAGGCAATGGGCGAGCGGTGCCGGTAATGCGTTGGCCGACCGCTACACCAATGCTTTTGGTACCGAAGTCGAAGGCGAGTAAGGTTCCACTCATCAGGCGTGTCCTGCCACACCAGGCATGGTGAGAATATCCACACCAATCAGTTTTGCCGCCTCGCGCCAGCGGTCGGCAATCGGCGTTTTGAACAGAATATTCAGATCTGCCGGGGCCGTTAGCCACGCGTTATCGAGAATTTCTTGTTCCAGTTGACCTTTCTCCCAGGAGGCATAACCCAGAGCCACCAATACGTCAGACGGTTGTTTATCGGTGCCGAGCGTTTCCAGCACATCGCGGGAAGTGGTCATCACCGTGTTGTCTGAAATGCGAATGCTGGAAGCAAAATTGGAGGGCGGAGTATGCAAAATAAACCCGCGATCTTCAGCCAGCGGACCGCCGAGCATAACCGGTTTATCCAGACGGATTGATTCATCACGCGGCTCCGGCGTGATCTTCAGCTTTTCCAGAATCCCTTCAATTTTGAGATTTTCCAGCGGCTTGTTGACGATGATCCCCATTGCACCATTGGTATTATGTTCGCAAATGTAGACCACGGAACGACGGAAAATCGGATCCTGGAGAGCAGGCATGGCAATAAGAAAGTGATGCTGTAAATTCATTGTCAGAGGTTCTGTTTCCTGGTTCAAAAAAGCAACAGCGCCCAGTATGCGTGGAAAGAAGGGCGCTGTCACTCATAGTCTCAACGAGATCCCTCTCGCTAAACAGGGTTACTGCTGCTGTAAACGTGCTTCGATGGCATCCATTAACATTCCGGTGATCGACACCGGAAACTCTGCTTCAATCTCACGAATACAGGTTGGGCTGGTGACGTTAATTTCAGTCAGACGGTCGCCGATGATATCCAGACCAACAAAAATCAGCCCTTTTTCTTTCAGCGTCGGCCCGATCTGACGGGCGATTTTCCAGTCACTTTCCGTCAGCGGACGAGGTTCACCGCGACCACCGGCAGCCAGATTGCCACGGGTTTCGCCCCCCTGCGGAATACGCGCCAGGCAGTACGGTACCGGCTCGCCATCTACCACCAGCACGCGTTTGTCGCCATCTTTAATGGCTGGCAGGTAATTTTGCGCCATGCAGTAGCGAGTGCCATGCTCAGTCAGGGTTTCGGCAATCACGCCGAGGTTTGGATCGCCTTCTTTCACGCGGAAAATCGACGCGCCGCCCATACCGTCCAGTGGCTTAAGAATGATGTCGCTGTGTTTCTCCCAGAACGCTTTTAGCTGCGCTTTATTGCGCGTAACCAGCGTTTCTGGCGTTAAGTCAGAGAACCAAGCAGTAAACAGTTTCTCGTTACAGTCGCGCAGGCTCTGCGGCTTGTTAACGATCAGCGTCCCTTTCTCTTCGGCACGTTCCAGAATATAGGTCGCGTAGATAAACTCGGTATCAAACGGCGGGTCTTTACGCATCAGGATCACATCGAGATCGGCCAGCGGCAGATCCTGTTCACCGACGAACGAAAACCACTCTTCGTAGTTCTGCTTCACGTTCAGCGTGCGGGTATGGGCGCGGGCTTCGCCATTGATCAGATACAGATCGCCCATCTCCATATAGTGAAGTTCGTAACCACGACGCTGTGCTTCCAGCAACATAGCGAAACTGGAATCTTTCTTGATGTTGATGTTTGCGATGGGGTCCATCACGATGCCGAGCTTGATCATTATTCTTCTCCGTTAGCCCAAATCGCCAAATCGTACTTGTAGCGCGGTAATGGCGGTGAGCGCAGTTGTCTCTGTACGCAAAACGCGAGGTCCCAACAGGATATCAGTAAATTGATAGCGGGCAGTCATGGCAATTTCATCTGCCGATAAACCGCCTTCCGGGCCAATCAGCAGGCGGACGCGTTCAACCGGTAACGGCAACGTGTTGATGCTGTTACTGGCGCGCGGGTGAAGATTCAGTTTCAGTCCTTCATCCTGCTCTGCACACCAGGCTTCCAGATCCATCGCTGGACGGATTTCCGGCACCCGGTTACGACCACACTGCTCACAGGCAGCAATTGCAATCTTCTGCCACTGCTGGAGCTTCTTGTTCAGACGTTCACTATCCAGTTTAACGCCGCAGCGTTCAGAAAAAAGTGGCGTAATGAGGCTTACACCGAGTTCGATCGATTTCTGGATAGTAAATTCCATTTTTTCGCCACGCGACATCACCTGACCGAGGTGAATATGCAGCGGAGATTCACGATCGTCGAGTTGGCCTTCCAGCACTTTCACTTCCACGCTTTTTTTACTGGCGCTGGTAATTTCGGCGTCAAAGACCTGGTTGCTGCCGTCAAACAATTGCAACGCCTGTCCCGGCCCCATGCGCAGTACGCGCCCGATATGGTTGGCGGCATCTTCGCAAAGCGCGATGTGAGAATGGCTGGTTAGTGGTTCAGGATGATAAATGCGGGGGATACGCATAGTTAAAAATCCGCGTCGTCTCCCCACGCGGTTGTACGCGCGGGGTAGGGGTTAACAAAAAGAATCCCGCTAGTGTAGGTTAGCTCTTTCGCGCCTGGCAAGCGCGTTGCACATACGGGTTATGATTGCCCTGCACCTTCGCGATGCGTTCATCGCGCTCGCACTCCCAGTCGGTAACCGGATACATCTTGTTCCATGCGTTGAACAGCTGCGTTTGCTGGCGGGAGAGTGTCAGGTTGTATTGGTCGCGCATATAGAAGTAGGTGCGCGCAATGGCACCGCGTGCACGCGCTGGTGGTTCGGCAGCTTTTTCTTTGAAATCGACCTTCATGGCGCATTGACCGTACTGGCCTTCGCCGCCATTCCACTGGCTGTACATAAAGTTGCCGCGATCGCCATTCACCTCGCCGACTGACGGTTGCAGGTTATGCATATCGCTTTCCATCTTGCGATAGACCGGATCTTTGGCGCAATTTTTACGTCCACCGTCCTGCCAGCACTGGCGCTGGTGACCGAATTGCCAGGCGGGAACGACGTGTTCCCACTCTACGCGGCTGGCGCGGTTTTCATTTTTGCGCACCTGATAGCCGCACGATTGCAGATCAACAACGCCTTTTTTGCCCTGCCAGTTAATTTTACATCCGCAATAAAACGTACCGGGCGCGTCAGCGTGGACTTTTACCGCCGCGGCTTTCGCCTGAGAAAAACTATTGATACCTTCGGCCAACGCCGGGCCGGAAAATGCTGCGCTCAGTACCACCGCAGCAATAGACAAATAACGGTACATCACTTACTCCGTGTTAAAACGAGCCAGCAACGTAGCGAAAGTTGTTTTAGTATGCAATCAGCCAGATCAGGAAAGTTCCTGATAGTTCAGGTGGTTACTTTGCAATCAGCTGTTCACCGCAGTGAACACAGCGATAGACGGCCTCGCCACGAACTACGCGATTATGGCGGCGTACGGTAAGCTGATGCTCCTGGCACTTGCAGCGGTAGGGGAAGGTGTTGCGACGCACGGATTGCAGTTCGAACTGATGCGTACGACGGGCGGGAACGCCCAGCACGCTTTCCATCATCCACTTCCACTCTTTGCCATGTGGTGCTACGCGGCCGAAATGTTTCCATACCAGCAAATGTGCCAGTTCGTGCGGCACCACTTCTTCAATAAAGGCTTCACTGTTTTCCAACAGCAAAACGGGATTGAGGCGGATTTCATAGCTTTCCAGCCAGGCTGTTCCGGCGGAGGTGCCGCGCTGGGTGTAAGAGAGTTTTGGCTCCGGGTAGTTACGCCCTAGCTTCAGGTTGGCCTGGGCGAGTTTTTCCCGCAGGCGACGCATAACGGCCTGTTGGATGGCGATAGGGAGACGGGATGTTTTCATAGCGGCAGAGGATAGAGCGAAGAAAAGATGACTGCAAGAGGTGGCTTCCTCCGCGACGGGAGGAAGCCTGAGGAGATTAATCGTGAGCGCCGATTTCGCGCAGTTTACGACCTTTCATCAGATTACGTTCAATATGTTCCAGCGAAACGTGTTTGGTTTCCGGCACCAGCCACAATGTCAGCAGGATAAACAGTACGTTCAGAGCCGCATACACCCAGAAGGTGTTGGCGTTACCCAGCGTGTTGAGCATGGTCAGGAACGTTGCGCCAACGATCATGTTGGCAATCCAGTTGGTGGCGGTGGAGCAGGTGATGCCAAAATCGCGGCCTTTCAGCGGCTGAATTTCGGAGCACAGTACCCAAATCAGCGGACCGGCACTCATGGCAAAGCCAACAATAAACATCAGCAGCATGGCGATAGCGAAATACTGCGCCGACGGAGAGTGGATACCGATATGCATCATTGTACCGAGTACGCCCATGCCAGCAGCCATCACCAGGAAGCCCAGCGTTAGCGTTGGTTTACGTCCCCAGCGGTCAACAAGGCCGATTGCGATAAAGGTGGCGAGTACGTTAGTCAGGCCGACGATCACCGTCCCCCACATTTGCTCGGTAGTGTTGGTATAACCCGCCAGTTCGAAGATTTTCGGCGCGTAATACATGATGACGTTCATCCCGGTGAATTGCTGCATTACCTGCAACAGTACGCCAAGGAACACCGCGCGGCGGAAGTTGCTGTTCTCTTTAAACAGCGCCCAGCCACTCTGTTTAACCTGCAAACTTTCACGGATTTCATCCAGTTCACGTTTCGCTTCCGCGCTGGTGTCACGCAGGCGCAGCAGCACGCGTTCGGCATCAACAAAACGGCGTTTGGCGGCAAACCAACGAGGGCTGTCTGGCAGGAAGAAGACACCAATCAGCAGCAAAATTGCCGGGATGATAATCACACCCAGCATCCAGCGCCATGCACCGGTGTAGCTGAAGGCGGTATCAGAAAGATAAGCACCGAGGATCCCGATAGTGATCATCAACTGATACATCGAGATCATACTGCCGCGAATTTTTTCCGGCGCAATTTCAGAGAGGTACAGTGGTGCGGTATAAGAGGCCACACCCACAGCCAGCCCCAGCAGAACGCGGGAAAGAATCAGTACTTCAACGTTTGGCGCAGCCGCAGAGAACAGTGAACCGGCAACAAACAAAATTGCGCCGATCATCAGGCTCTTTTTGCGCCCGAGTTTAAAGGAGAGCCAGCCGCTGCCCACCGCACCGACTGCCGCACCGAACATCATGGAGCTTACGACCCATTCTTGCGTGTGCGAAGTAATCTGGAATTCATCTGCAATAAACGGCAGTGCGCCAGCAATTACACCGATATCCAGGCCAAAGAGTAATCCCGCCAGAGCAGCAAGGAAGCAGACGAAAAACGTCATTGCCTTGTTTGACCGCCCCTGTTTTTTAGCGTCAGGCATGATGCCCTCCAATATGGTTATTTTTTATTGTGAATTAAGATAGGTGAGTACGACGTAAAAAGATGTGAAGCAAATCACATCAGTGTAATCGCTTACACTAACATTTATCTTAGTTATGATTTAAGTGCATGAAAATAATTGAGTTATATCATCATAGATTAAACGCTGTTATCTACAATTAAGACTTTACTGAAAAGAAATGTAACAACTGTGAAAACCGAATAATAATATGAAAATATTACAAATCTTTGGCTGGTGTGGTTGGTGTAATCGGTTTCAGTAGCGATGATAATTTGCGGTAAAACGTGTTCAGGAAGAATGATGTTATTGTGCGGGCAGCTTTTTGCCGGATGCCGCGTGAACGCCTATCCACCGCGGTGAGGTAAAAGAAAAAGGCCAGCGCGAGGCTGGCCTTTGAAAGCAGGTGAAGAAAGATTACTTCAGACCGGCAGCATCGCGCAGCAGCTGCGCTTTGTCGGTTTTTTCCCACGGGAAATGTTCGCGACCAAAGTGACCGTATGCTGCGGTTTCTTTGTAGATCGGGTGCAGCAGATCCAGCATCTGAATCAGACCGTATGGACGCAGGTCAAAGAACTCACGTACCAGCAGAGTCAGTTGTTCAGAAGGCACTTTCTCGGTACCGAAAGTTTCCACCATGATAGAGGTCGGTTCAGCCACGCCGATTGCGTAGGAAACCTGAATTTCACAACGATCGGCCAGGCCAGCAGCAACGATGTTTTTCGCGACATAACGTGCTGCGTACGCTGCGGAACGGTCCACTTTTGATGGATCTTTACCAGAGAATGCACCACCACCGTGACGTGCCATGCCGCCGTAGGTATCAACGATAATTTTACGACCAGTCAGACCGCAGTCACCCATCGGGCCACCGATAACAAAACGACCGGTCGGGTTGATGAAGAATTTGGTGGCAGAAGTCAGCCATTCAGCCGGCAGAATCGGCTTGATGATCTCTTCCATTACCGCTTCTTGCAGCGATTTCTGGTCGATTTCTTCAGAGTGCTGAGTGGAAAGCACGACAGCATCGATACCAACGATTTTGCCGTCGTCATACTGGAAAGTCACCTGGCTTTTCGCGTCCGGGCGCAGCCACGGCAGAGTGCCGTTTTTACGCACTTCAGCCTGACGCTGTACCAGACGGTGTGCATAGGTGATAGGCGCTGGCATCAGCACGTCGGTTTCATTGGTTGCGTAGCCAAACATCAGACCCTGGTCACCCGCGCCCTGTTCCAGCGGATCGGCACGGTCAACGCCCTGGTTGATGTCAGGAGACTGTTTACCGATGGCGCTCAGAACCGCACAGGAGTTAGCGTCAAAGCCCATGTCGGAATGCACATAGCCAATTTCGCGAACGGTGTTACGGGTGATCTCTTCGATGTCTACCCAGGCGCTGGTGGTGATTTCGCCGCCAACTAAAACCATGCCGGTTTTTACGTAGGTTTCGCAAGCAACGCGTGCTTTCGGATCCTGTTCGAGGATCGCGTCTAAAACGGCATCAGAGATTTGGTCAGCAATTTTGTCAGGATGCCCTTCAGAGACGGACTCGGACGTAAAAAGGTGTTTTGCCATATTTAATATCACCTAAAGAGAATTTGGTTAGCTCAAACTGTTGTGTGGATTTTCTGTGGTAGCGGATCCTACCACGACTCTGCAGGTTAAAAACACTGGCAGTCTGAGTGTTAATCGGTATGGATGGATTAACATCTGGATGGCTATTTTAGGTCAGTTCTTCACCCAATTTCCACTTTTTTTTGAATCGTGTCTCATTCTGTTAAAAACGTGGCTGGAAATTTTTCCTGACAATGCTGGCATTCTGCGTATTTATCTTTTGCAATTTTCTGCCATTGTGGGGTATAAAACGCGGCGCGCGGCTTAAATAAAAAGCACACGACGTTTCTTTCGTGTTGCCACTTCCAGCCGGGTTGAAAACAGAGTTTTGGCTTGTGGGTTCGTCTTAACAGGCGGCCGTGGAGGTGATACGAAATAATGAACCGTTGTCTGCTGCTTAACCTGTCTCACCGTTCTGGTGAAGATTCGTTCCCCGCACTCTGCATCTCTGCTTTGCATACCTGCCGATGTTATACCCATCTCGGCGCTTCTCAGGATTCAAGAGCTGGTTACAGCTACTGAGGACTGAACAAGGGCGCTCTTGTAAAAACAAGAGTTTTCTCGTGGTTTCGCCGAACTGTCACACTTACGTTCGGTTATGTGCTTAATAATGTTATGAAAAAGAAACCGGTTGCGCAGTTGGAGCGTCAGCATTCACTGCTGGAAAATCCATGTGCTTATGGGTTGTTATCGCAGTTCCAGGCTGCGATAGTCGTTAACTGTTTTACACTTAATAAAATAATTTGAGGTTCGCTATGTCTGACGACATGTCTATGGGTTTGCCTTCGTCAGCGGGCGAACACGGTGTACTACGCTCCATGCAGGAGGTTGCAATGAGCTCCCAGGAAGCCAGCAAGATGCTGCGTACTTACAATATTGCCTGGTGGGGCAATAACTACTATGACGTTAACGAGCTGGGCCACATTAGCGTGTGCCCGGACCCGGACGTCCCGGAAGCTCGCGTCGATCTCGCGCAGTTAGTGAAAACTCGCGAAGCACAGGGTCAGCGTCTGCCTGCACTGTTCTGTTTCCCACAGATCCTGCAGCACCGTTTGCGTTCCATTAACGCCGCGTTCAAACGTGCGCGGGAATCCTACGGCTATAACGGCGATTACTTCCTTGTTTATCCGATCAAAGTTAACCAGCACCGTCGCGTGATTGAGTCCCTGATTCATTCGGGCGAACCGCTGGGTCTGGAAGCCGGTTCCAAAGCGGAGTTGATGGCAGTGCTGGCACATGCTGGCATGACCCGTAGCGTCATCGTCTGCAACGGTTATAAGGACCGCGAATATATCCGCCTGGCATTAATTGGCGAGAAGATGGGCCACAAGGTCTATCTGGTCATTGAGAAGATGTCAGAAATTGCCATTGTGCTGGATGAAGCAGAACGTCTGAATGTCGTTCCTCGTCTGGGCGTGCGTGCACGTCTGGCTTCGCAGGGCTCGGGTAAATGGCAGTCCTCCGGCGGGGAAAAATCGAAGTTTGGCCTGGCGGCGACTCAGGTACTGCAACTGGTTGAAACGCTGCGTGAAGCCGGGCGTCTCGACAGCCTGCAACTGCTGCACTTCCACCTCGGTTCGCAGATGGCGAATATTCGCGATATCGCGACAGGCGTTCGTGAATCCGCGCGTTTCTATGTTGAGCTGCACAAGCTGGGCGTCAATATTCAGTGCTTCGACGTCGGCGGCGGTCTGGGCGTGGACTATGAAGGCACCCGTTCGCAGTCCGACTGTTCGGTGAACTACGGCCTCAATGAATACGCCAACAACATCATCTGGGCGATTGGTGATGCGTGTGAAGAAAATGGTCTGCCACATCCGACGGTAATCACCGAGTCGGGTCGTGCGGTGACTGCGCATCACACCGTGCTGGTGTCGAATATCATCGGCGTGGAACGTAACGAATACACGGTGCCGACCGCGCCTGCAGAAGACGCACCGCGCGCCCTGCAAAGCATGTGGGAAACCTGGCAGGAGATGCACGAACCGGGAACTCGCCGTTCTCTGCGTGAATGGTTACACGACAGCCAGATGGATCTGCACGACATTCATATCGGCTACTCTTCCGGTACCTTTAGCCTGCAAGAACGTGCATGGGCAGAACAACTCTATCTGAGCATGTGCCATGAAGTGCAGAAGCAACTGGATCCGCAAAACCGTGCGCATCGTCCGATTATCGACGAACTGCAGGAACGTATGGCGGACAAAATGTACGTCAACTTCTCGCTGTTCCAGTCGATGCCGGACGCATGGGGGATCGACCAGTTGTTCCCGGTTCTGCCGCTGGAAGGGCTGGATCAAGTGCCGGAACGCCGCGCTGTGCTGCTGGATATTACCTGTGACTCTGACGGTGCTATTGATCACTATATTGATGGTGATGGTATTGCCACGACAATGCCAATGCCGGAGTACGATCCAGAGAATCCGCCGATGCTCGGTTTCTTCATGGTCGGCGCATATCAGGAGATCCTCGGCAACATGCACAACCTGTTCGGTGATACCGAAGCGGTTGACGTGTTCGTCTTCCCTGACGGCAGCGTAGAAGTAGAACTGTCTGACGAAGGCGATACCGTGGCGGATATGCTGCAATATGTACAGCTCGATCCGAAAACGTTGTTAACCCAGTTCCGTGATCAAGTGAAGAAAACCGATCTTGATGCTGAACTGCAACAACAGTTCCTTGAAGAGTTCGAGGCAGGTTTGTACGGTTATACTTATCTTGAAGATGAATAATTAAGATTATTCCGCTGGCGGGTCGATTTATTTACGTAAATCGGCCCGCTTTCTTTTTATATATTCTTAAAAATAATTTAGCTGCTTTTCTTATTAAATAATCCCCCTACAATCGCTGCATTAATTAAATGCAGAGGGAACGGTTATGAAAAAATGGAAAGTACGTAGCGCGTTGATAGCATTAGTCGTGCTGCTGGCCGGTTGTTCCAGTAATGCGCAGTATAATAGCAGTACATCGGGCAATGTCGGCACCGCCTGGGGTGGGGATGTGCACTCATCGGTTCAGGGCGTATCTGCTGAGCGAGCCTGGCGCGATCCGGCAGAGATGATCGTTATTAGTTATTCGACTACTGTTCCTTCGGGCTACGACCGCGTTTATAGCATTCGTATTAACGAACTTGAATATGCTATTCGCGATGGTAATTTTAATTCTCTACCTATTACGCGGGTTTATGATTCATCCAATAATGAACCACGCTATATTGTCCATGCCAGAGTAGGAATGAATTATCAATTATATGTCCGCAATTACAGTCGTAATACCAACTACGAGATCGTTGCTACGGTTGATGGCCTGGATGTGCTGAACGGCAAGCAAGGTTCGCTGAATAACAACGGCTATATTGTGAATGCCGGAGATTCGTTAGCGATTAAAGGATTCCGCAAAGATAAACATACCGAAGCGGCTTTTCAGTTCGCCAACGTTGCTGATTCCTACGCAGCCAATTCGGCGCAAGGCGATGTGCGTAATACCGGTGTAATCGGCTTTGCCGCCTTTGAATTACAAGGCCCGGCGCAAAACGCGCTGCCGCCGTGCTCTGGACAAGCCTTTCCGGCGGACAACAATGGCTATGCGCCGCCACCGTGTCGGAAATAGCAACCTCGCTTGATGCCTCGTCCATTTAAGGCGATAATTAGCGCAAACTTGTGTTTCGCAAATCCAACCCTTCCTCGTCGGGCCTAACGACGCGGAAGGGTTTTTTTATATCGACTTTGTAATAGGAGTCCATCCATGAGCACCTTAGGTCATCAATACGATAACTCACTGGTTTCCAACGCCTTTGGTTTTTTACGCCTGCCGATGAACTTCCAGCCATATGACAGCGATGCTGACTGGGTGATTACTGGCGTGCCGTTCGATATGGCCACTTCTGGTCGTGCGGGTGGTCGCCACGGTCCGGCAGCGATCCGTCAGGTTTCGACGAATCTGGCCTGGGAACACAATCGCTTCCCGTGGAATTTCGACATGCGTGAGCGCCTGAACGTCGTGGACTGCGGCGATCTGGTATATGCCTTCGGCGATGCCCGTGAGATGAGCGAGAAGCTGCAGGCGCACGCCGAGAAGCTGCTGGCTGCCGGTAAGCGTATGCTCTCCTTCGGTGGTGACCACTTTGTTACGCTGCCGCTGCTGCGTGCTCATGCGAAGCATTTCGGCAAAATGGCGCTGGTACACTTTGACGCCCACACCGACACCTATGCGAACGGTTGTGAATTTGACCACGGCACCATGTTCTATACCGCGCCGAAAGAAGGTCTGATCGACCCGAATCATTCCGTGCAGATTGGTATTCGTACCGAGTTTGATAAAGACAACGGTTTTACCGTGCTGGACGCCTGCCAGGTGAACGATCGCAGCGTGGATGACGTTATCGCTCAAGTGAAACAGATTGTAGGTGATATGCCGGTTTACCTGACTTTTGATATCGACTGTCTGGATCCTGCTTTCGCGCCGGGAACTGGTACGCCGGTGATTGGCGGCCTGACCTCCGATCGCGCCATTAAACTGGTACGCGGCCTGAAAGATCTCAACATCGTTGGGATGGACGTAGTGGAGGTGGCTCCGGCATACGATCAGTCGGAAATCACCGCTCTGGCTGCGGCGACGCTGGCGCTGGAGATGCTGTATATCCAGGCGGCGAAAAAGGGCGAGTAAGCGCCGGATAAGATTGAACTGAACCCCAAAACCTGGACAGTTTCAGTTAACCGGCTTTTTGATACTCAGTCCGGTATTCTACCGGGCTGAGTCCCCCAAGACTGAGTTTTATTCTTTTTTGATTC